>NZ_JAHBDI010000005.1:0-174451 GCF_019956275.1 Pseudomonas sp. GL-RE-26 | reverse complement strand
GGGGGGCGCGACAGGGGCCGGGTTCAGTTCGATGCCGCGATCCTTGAGCAGCTTCTCGGCCAGTTGCCCGGCGCGGGACAACACGTCGTGGAGCCCGGCAAAACTCGGCGCGTCATTGCCGAATAGCCTGTCGGCGGTGCTCTGCAGTTGCTGGCAGGCATTGAGGCTGGCGGCGATTTCGCTGGCCTTCTGGCGCAGGTGATCGGAGTCGGTCAGCACTACCGAGCGTTGGAATACCTCGGCGTTGATCTTGCCTTCGTCGAGGGCCGTGCGCATGGCCTGGGGGTTCTGCAATGCCAGGTTTTCGACGTGCCGGGATTCGTCATAACGCAGCAGGCCGTACTGTTGACCCTGGGTGATGGGCAGTCCGCCCACCACATCCGCCAGCGAGGTTTTCATCCACGCCAGGCGGGCAGCGCGTTCATCGACCCCGTCCTCGAGGGAAGGGAAGAGGCCGGTCCAGAAATTGTCCAGCAGGCGTTCGGCCAGGGTCAGGCCAAAGGTGATACCGGTGAAATGGTACTTGTGCGCCAAGGCTTCGCTGAGCCAGGCGACGAGCATCAGGTCCTTGCTCTGGCGAGCCAGGCCCTGGGCAGCCAGGGTGAGGGTCAGATCCCAGTCGGATGACTTCAGATCGGTTTGCCAGTCACCCTGGGTCAGGTAATCGGGGTCTGCTCGCCGTGCTTCTTTCACCTGATCGAACAAGGTGGAAAAGCTCAGGTCTTCGCCGCTCCCCTCATTGATGGGCGCGGTCAGTTCGGCCAGCGAAAGGTCGTTGAGAAATTCAGACATGGGAAACTCTGATCAGACTAAAAGAACACCGCGCCCGCCGGGCAGGCACGGTGCCGAAAACGAGCCGCTTGTACGGCCCGTCATTACTACGGTGTTATGCGAAAACCTTGTTCGCGGTGCGATCCCAGCCACCGGTGACGTTACCGCCGCCCTGGCCATCTGCACGGCTCTGCTGGGTGTAGGTGGTCTTGATGCGGGCGAAGTTGAAGCTGATTTCTTCGATCGGCAGATCGCCAACCGCTTTGTCTTCACCGTTCTGGCTGCCGCCAGCGACCGCTTTCACGGACGACACCACGACTTCTTCCAGGTTGATGGTCAGGTAGGTCACCTTGTCGCCACCGGCACGGTTCACGTTCAACTGGATCTTGGCGATGTGCGTGCCTTTGCAGCAGGCTTCGAACAGCTTGGCAGAAGCCTTGTCCACGGCTTTGCGGATGCTGAAGTCGCTCAACGCAACACGCTCCGACGAAGCACCGCCCGAAGAGCTGGCCGTCGCGGAAGTCGCCTGGGTTGCGCCGTACTCGTAGCCCAGCACTTCGATCCAATCCTTGTGTTTGTCGTCCAGAACTTCACCTGGAATGCCGTCGATCTGGATGTATGCGTCAAATGCCATTTCTATTTTCTCCTTACCTTCATTTAAAGGGATGTCACCTGCAAGCAGGTCGCAACCCTTCGTTTTAACCTCTTTGAATCGATCAACAGAGGTGTCTTATGCCGGCCCGGGCCTCTCGTCGAGATGACCCGGATACCGGTATTTCTACACAAGGCGCGCCTACTCAGTTGAGTGCCCGCACTTCGATTTCTACCCGCCGGTTAGGCTCAAGGCAGCGGATCAGCTGGGCCCTTGGCTGCTGCATATCGCACTTGACCAAGGGCTTGTTGCTGCCTTCGCCGACGGCTTCGACCAGCTCGCCGGGTACGCCTTTGCCCACCAGGTAGGTCTTGATGGTCTGTGCCCGTTGTTTGGAAACCTGCAGGTTGCCTTGGGGATCGCCGAGCTGATCGGCGTGCCCGGCGATGATGATTTTTCCGATGTTGGGGGTGCTCAGCAGCTTGCCGGCAATCGCGCTGAGCTGGCTTTGGCCTTCAGTCTTGAGGCTCTGGAAGTCCGCACGGGCGAAAGCGAACAGGGTGTCCGACTCCAGCGTGATGGTTTCGATCGAGCGCAACGACTGGGTCAGCAGGCTGTTGATGTAGTTGCGCGAGCTGGAGATCAGGAACGCGTTGTCGAGAATCCGTGGCACGTCCGGCTCGTGAATCTGGTCGCTGTAGAAATTGATCTGGCGGCTGGCGAATTCATAGTCCGAGGCGGCGACACTGGCGTTGCCGACCTGACGGGCAATCGCCGGGTACCAGTAATCCGGGATTTTCGCTTTCAGGAACCCAGGGTCGGCCTTTTCCCGTTGTGCGCGGGACAACATGACGTAGGTGTCCAGCGTCGCCTTGCCGAACTGCGCAATGGACTGCGCCCGATTGTCGTTGGGCAGGGCCTTGGGCTCGACGCTGTCCACGCCGGTCACGGGCATCAGCTCTTTGGCGTTGCGCTGATAGACCTTGAGGGTGGTCAGCAAGTACAACGAGCGGGTCAGGTTGTCGGCCGTGGGCTTGAGCATCACGCTTTCCAGCCGATCGAAATAGCGGCTGCGCACCAGTGGTTCTACCTTGTGCCCTTGATAGAGCCCCAGACGCATGCGCAGCGGCACGCCTTCGTCGTGGTGTTGCGCGTAGTAGTGCGCGGTCCAGAAGCGCAGGCGATCCAGGGTTTGCCAATCGGTGTACTGAGCGGGAACTGAGCGGTCGTCGACGCCAGCCTGAGTCAGTTCTGCCGAGAGACTCTGCAAGGTGTTCCTGTTGTTTACATACGACCAGCCCAACAAGCTGCACAGCAGCACCGCAACCAATCCGGCACCGCCGATCCAGGTCGCCCGGCGCCGACGTTCGTGGTGGTTGGTGGTGTACAACGCCACCAGGTGCTGGTCGGGAATGATGACTTTGCGGAACAGGCTGTTGATGAACAATGGGCGCGGTTGCGCGTGACCGTTGGCGATCTCCCGATCACCTTCCAGCGAAAAGCGCTCGGTCACCTGCCGTGCGTGTCCACCCAGTTCCGGCTGGTCTGCGTCCAGCGCGCTGGTGAAATAGAAGCCGCGCAGCAGTTCCGCACTTTGATAAGGGTTGGCGCGCAACAGGGCATCGACGAACAGTTGAAGCCGTGGCTTGAGGGCTGCCAGTTCCAGCGGGAAGCGATACACCGCCGAATCCTGCCGGGTGATCTGGATGTCCTGGGTGACCAGTTGCTGGCTCGCCACTTGTTGCCAATAGCTGACCAGCTCGTCCATCGCGATGCCGAAACGCTGGCCCCAGTCGGCTTGCTCATAGCCCTTGTGGGAGAAAGTCTTGCCCATGACTTCGCCGCGTGCGGTTTCATCGAGTTGGCGATAGAAGGGCGCAAAACCCGGCACCAGGTCGCATTTGGTGAACACCAGGTACACCGGCAACCGCACTTCCAGCAGGGCATGGGTTTCCTGGATGCGTTCGCGCAGGCGCTTGGCGATGCGCTCCTGATCTTCGAGCGAGGCTTGCAGGATGTCGTGGATGCTGACGGTGACGATCAGGCCGTTGAGTGGTCGGCGCTGGCGATGCTGGCGCAGCAGTTGCAGGAACGCGCGCCATTTGCCGGCCTCTTCCTGGTTGTTCATGTAGCGCCCGGCGGTGTCCAGCAGCACGGCTTCGGAGCTGAAGAACCAGTCGCAGTTGCGCGTGCCGCCCAGGCCAGCGACGCGCACACCTTCGCGCTCGGCGTAGGGGAAGTTGAGGCCCGACTGGTAGAGCATGGTGCTTTTGCCTGCCGCAGGCTGACCGACCACCAGGTACCAGGGCAGGGCATACAGCGCATCCTTGGGATTGCTGCCCCGTGGCTTGTTGCTGTGCAAGCGCTCGATGCTCTGCAACAGGCGCTCGCGCAACAGGCTGACTTCTTCGCGATCCGCCGGGCTCGCGTTCAACACCGCCTGATCGGCATCCTCGCGCAGCAGTCCTTCAAGGTTGTGATGCCGCGACACGCCCCGATAGAGCAGCAGCACATAACCGGCGGACAGCACCAGGAATACAGCGATGCCGGTCAGCAGGCTGTTGAGCGAACTGAAATCAAATGCACGCCCGATGCCCCACACCACGAAGATCGTGAGGAAAAAGCACACCCCCAGGATGTAGGGTTGATAGCGCAAGAAGTAGTACTTGATCTTGTTCATACAGGCTTCGAATCCAGGGCATCGACAAAACGGTCGATATCGTCACCCAGAGGGCGGTCGATTTCGGGAAAGGCGTGTGTGCGGTGGTGCTCGTCAAAGGCATCGAAGGACGCCAGCACGTCGTAGCTCTGCGAACGGTCACTGATGCCCGTCAGCACGCGGTAGGCGTCGCTGGTCTGGCGCGATGCAAAACAGATCAGCCGGGGACGCATGAAGTCGTCCGCCAGCAGGCTGATCTGCGGCACGGCGCGTTCCGGTGTCATTTGTGTCAGCCAGGTGACCCACAGATCGGCGGTCGGATTCTTCAGGCCTCTTTCCGCCGGCAAGGGCAGGGCGATGCCGATTGGCGTCGCGTGAGCCAGGTGCCTTCTCAGGGCCTGAAGACGGGTCAGCACGGCATTGGTGACGAACTCCGGGTAGGCGCCTTCGAGGGCGGTACTGATATCGCGCAGGTTGAAGTTCACCAGGAACTTGTCATGCACGCGCCGGAACAACTCGAAGTCCTGGCCTTGCAACGGGCGCAGGGCCTTGATGCGTTCGAACAGCACCGAGGTGCTTTCACCCTGGACGGCCATGTGCAGCAGTGGCCGGATCTGCCCGCTGAACAATTCACCCAGGGTGAACGGATTGACCAGAGGCTCGGCTTCACTGGCCTTGAGGGTCTGGAAAATGAAGAACGGATAGCGCCGTCCACTCGAATCCCTCGAGCTGATCAGCCCACCCAGTAACCAGTTGCCGCTGCGCGCGCGGTAGCTGAAAAAGCACAGCGGCAACCCGTCGAACAGCTCGCGCCAGTCGTCGCGATGCTGCAGGGCGGCCAGCGCCCCTTGCAGCCAGCTATCGAACTCGCAGACGTCGTCACCCGCACCTTGCAGACTGACGAAGTCCGGGCTCGCGGGCACCTTTCCGAAGCAGCCGATCATTGGCCGCAACCCTGCTTCAAGGCTCGGCGGCTCACAGCGCTTGACCTTCTTTGCTGTTGAGCGCGCTCAATGCCTTGACGTTGGCAAGGTCGGTCAACTTGACGCCGCCGTAGTTGCGCACGGCGAGGCTGACCGGGCCACTGCTGGTGTTCCAGCTGAAGCGCTGCTGGATGCCGTCAAGATCGCTGACCCGCGCGCTGTCGTTCATGCGCAGCAGACCCCAGCGGCCCGGGTAGTCGAACACCGTGATGCGCTCGCCGGTCAGGGTGACCACATCCAGGCGTGCGCCCGGCGTGGTGGTCGTGCCCGGCCACGAGAAGCGGCTCCAGCTGGTCTTGCCGTTGCGGTAGTGCTGCACCTGGCCATCGAGGGTGAAGATGATGTCGGTCAGGTTGGCGGAAGGTTCGAGCATGATCTCGAAGCCGTTGTCGCGGTCCGACAGGCTGGCGATCACCTGGCCCAACGAACTGGCCTTGTCGATGCTGTTGACCATGTTCGGGTTGACCAGCGGCGTTGCCTTGCTGTTGCTGCTCATCCCCAGGCCTTCGCCACCGGACAGATTGCCGATTTCGTTGCGCTTGAAGTTCGGCAGCAGCCCGGATTCCGGGTCGACGAAACGCTGTAGATCCTTGACCGAGGCTTCATTGCGGCTACCGGGCGCAATCGGGTAACGGTGCGCCATGACCTGCTCCCAGGGCTTGGCAATCTGCTGCGCCCAGGCCTTGGCAATCTGTTGGCCGGCCGGGTCGCGCAGGGTTTCCCAGGCAAACTGGATCGGCAGGCTGAACAGGCCCTGCAACGAATCGGACAGACCGCCCTGGCTGGTGTCGACGGTGGTCTCGACATAGTTGCGCACGCTGGTCACTTCACTTGGCAACCCTTCGAGGGTTTCGCTGATCAGCTGCTTGCTGCTCTTGCCAACGTCCTGGGAGCGCTGGATGTTGTTCATCCGCACTTTGAGTTTGCGCAAGGCCGCCAGGTAGCGGTCCATGATCGTGCTGTCGGCGCCTTCGGCGTTCTGCACCGCAAACACCCGCGACACTGGCTCGAAGCGTTTGGCCAGGCTGCCGTCGTCGACCGCCGGTAAAGGCGAAATCAACGTACTTGCCGATGAATTCTTTCCATCGAAGATCCCGGTGACGCTGCTCCAGAATCCGTCATCGGGCTTGATGCCCGCTGGCAGGGTTTCGCGGGGGGCAGGGACGTCCCATTGAGTGTTGTCGTTGATCGCCGCCAGGAGGATTTTCACCGGCGAGTTCTGCACGTCGCTGAGCAGCGACAGTTGCTGGGTCGCATTGGCCATGTCGGTGAAATGACGAACGCCGACGCTGTCGATGAAGGTGTACCAGGCTTGTGTGTAGTCGCGCTTGTAGCGCGTCATGAACTCACGGATGAAGTTGGCTTTCTGCACGATGCTGTCGCCGCCTTCGCCGTCGAGCACCCAGTCCGATTCATTTTGCAGGTTGCCCGACACCAGCTTGATCAGCTCGGGCTTGACGAACTGTTCCCAGCCCTGGCGGGTGAAAATCGCCGGGACCGCCTCGGTGCCGTACAGCAACTGACGGCCTGGCATCGGCACCAGGTCGCTCAAGCCCACGGCCGGGAACTGACGGCTGGATTCCAGTTGCAGACGCAGGTATTCACGGTCCACCAGCGAGCTGGAAATCATGAAGGACTTGAGGCTGTTGCGAGTTTCGCTGATCAGCTGCTCGTTACGCGACAAGGTCGGTGCCTGGCCATTCTTGAGCAATTGCACGTAGACCGGTGAGTTGTCCTGAATCACCGCGGTGCTGACAGGATTGTCGGCACTGGCGGTATTGGCCCAGGCCACCGGCAATGCAGCGCCGACGAACTCCGGATCTGGATGGGTGCCGGGTTGCGTGAGCATCAGGTAGAGCTTCAGCGCGTTGTAGGACTCGATGATGGACGCGACTTGGCGCTCATCCAGCCGGCCGAGCATTTCCTCGGACAACGACAGCCCGCCGGTGGTCGCCGACAAATCAGCGGCATCGCTCGCCGTGGCTGGGTTGCGCAGTGCCGTCAGCGCATCCCCCCGTGCCTTGTTGGCGGCACCCTTGGCGGCACCGGTCAGGCGGCTGGCCACATCACCGCCACTGCGCGGCAGGTTGTTCAAGCGCACTGGCAGTTTCTGGCCTTGCGCGCGGGCTTTGACCGGGTCGGCTTTGTTTGGCGCAGGCGCAAAGCTGTTCTGCGCGTCCATGGTCTTGGCGAACTCATTGAAGGCGCGCATCTGCAATTGCAGTTGCAAGGTGACCGGTTCCAGCGCCTGGGTGCGCAGTTGCTGCAAGTAGGCAGTCTGCGCGACGCGGTAGATGTCGTCACCACGATAGAGGCCCGCGCCGAGTTGCAGCGGCACACCTTTGGCACGGTACTTCTCGATGGCCGAGAGTTGATCGCGCAGCAGTTCCAGGCCCTGGCCCGAGGCGAGCAGCCCGGCACGGTCCGGGGACTGTTGCAGTTCGGTCAGTTGCTCGCGCAGTGTGGCCAGCCACTGACGGTTGTTCTGGAACGACAGGGCTTGCCAGCCAATGAACGCAACCCCGGCCAGCACCGCCAGGCCCAGCAGGGCAGGGCTGGCGGAGGTGTTCTTGCCCAGGCGCGACTGATAGAGGGTCAGGTCACGGTCCGGGAAGATCACCCGACGGAACGTATCGGTGATGAAGTAGCTGCGGTCGCTGATTTTCTTGCCGCTGCTTTGCTCCAGTTGCTCATGCTCCGCTTGCAAGGCAAACGACTCGGCCAGGTCGTCTTCATACACCTGGCTCAACTGCTGGTCGGTCTGCAAGGCGCTGGTGAAATACAGCCCGCGCAGCAACAGCGGCGCACCGTTGCGACCGCTCTCGGCGAAGTGCTGGAGAAACTGCTCCAGCACCCCCGACAGCTCGGCGAAATAGTTCGGGAAGTTCAGCAGGGCGCTGTTGGCATCGGCACCCAAGGCAATCATCTGGGCGTCGACGTGACGACGAATATGGCCGTGCAGGTTGGCCAGCTTGGCATCCAGCACCGGGCGCAGGCCCTGGTTGCGGATCTCGGACAAACCGAAGGTCATGCCCAGCGGTTGCTGGCGCTCGTTCAGGTCCAGGCCTTCAAACGCCTGGCTGAAGCCCGGCAGTTGATCGGTCTTGCTCAGCATCAGGTAGATCGGTGGACTGGCGTCCAGGCACTCGTTGTATTCCTCGATGCGCGACACCAGTTGTGCGGCCAGTTCGTTGCGCTCGGTGGCGCTACACGCCAGCAGTTCCGGCAGGCTCACCACCAACACAAAGCCGTTGACCGCGGCTTTGCTGCGCTGCTTTTTCAGCATGCGCAGGAAGGCGGCGAACTCGCTGGCCGACGGGTCGTCCCGCAGGTAACGGCCGGCCGTGTCGATCATCACGGCCTCGGGGCTGAAATACCAATCGCAATGCTGGGTGCCGCTCTCGGTGTCGTTGGCGCTGCTGGCAATGCTCGCGGACAGGCCGGAGCGGGTCAGCAACGAGGTCTTGCCCGCTGCCGACATGCCGATGACCAGGTACCACGGCAAATCATAAAGCGCCGACGAGCCGCCGCCACCGGCCGAGCGATCAGCGCGCAGCATCGCGATGGCGTGCTTGAGGCGTTCGCGCAGCACTTGCTGATCGCGGAATTCACCGGCGGATTTGAGCGAGCGATCGACTTCGATCTGCACCAGGTTTTCAAGGTTGTGCTCGGCGCGGATGCGCTTGTACTGACGCAGCACAATGATCAGCAGATAGAAGGCACTGACGATCGCCATCGCTTCCAGCGCATAACCGCGCAGCCAACTCACGTGCGGGGCCACGAACCAGCAGACCGCCAGGCTCGCCAGCCACAGGACGGGAACGAGGAACCAAAAACTTTTCAACGAACGCAATAATGTCTTCATGTCTTCCTGACTCGATTACCTGACCTGTTTTCAGGCACTGAACAGCTGGCTGATTTGTTCGGACAATGCGGCTACGTCTTTGGCCAGCAACCAGTCCAGCGTCAGGTAGACACCCGCGCAGACCAGCGCAATCAGCGCCAGGTAGAGCCACAGGGGAACCTCATGGCGCAGCATCTGCGAGACCTGGTCGGGCAACGCCCAGTCAGGCGAGAGGGCCTTGGGCGTCTTGCGAAAACGCGCGATGTCCTGGCCCAGGGTATTGGCCAGGTAGCGCAGCTGGTCCTTTTGCCCGAGGCTGAACTTGCCTTCGAAACCCAGGGCCAGACACAGGTGGTAAACCTCGAGCACATCGAGGTTCTGTTTGACGTCGCCACGCAGCGCATCGATTTTTTCGAAGAAGCCTTCGCCGGCCAGGTGCACGCCGAAATAGCGGAACTGCAGCGGCTGCAATTCAAAGTGCCGACGCAACTCGTTGTCCCCGGAGCGCAACACGCTTTCATCAAGGAACGCACACAGGGCGTACTGGGTGTCCTTCACCTGTTCAACGCTGTAGTTGGCGCCACGGGCATCGCGTTCCAGCGCCTTGAAGAAGGTATCGACGCTCGCCTCGAAGGCGCTGACCGAAGTCACCTGGCGACCCTTGCGCACGATCAGCGCCATGCTGATGAAGTCCTGCACCAGGTCTTTGAGTGTCGGTTTTTCACGGGCGGCCGCAACGGCGCCTTGCAGTACGGCTTCGGTCATTTGAGTACCGCCATCAGTTCAAGCTTGAGGTTGGTGAACGCGCTGGGCGCATAGAAAGAGATGGCCTGGGCACTCATCATTCGTTCGTAGACCCGACCATGGGGCTCGATGGAGAAGTAGTGATTGTCCAGTCGCACCGGAATCGCATTGGGCAGGCGGGTCGAATGATTGAGGGTGACCCCAGGCATGGCGCTGTTGACCACCACTTCGATGTCTTCCGGCGAGCCGACCTTGAACGCCCGAGGCACCAGTTCCAGCAGGCTCGCCCCCAGCATGTCGGCGTGCACGGAGATGTAGAAGTCCGCCTCCGCCAACCGTGGGTCGTGCAACTGCCCTTGCCAGTAGGAGGGTTTGGTCTGGGTCAGGTTGATCACCACACACTGGTTCGGCACCACGTTGTCGAGCAGCACGCGAATCATTTCGTCGAGCTTGACCAGCGAGGCCGCCGGGTCGTGGTGGTCGTACTCGGGGATGTCGTTGAGTTGGGTGTCCAGCGAGAACGTCAGCAATCCGCCGGCGAGTTCGGCCAGGAACAGATACAAGCGCTCGGGGTGCAAGCGCGGGTGCGCAAGCAGGTGCGCCAGGGCCGGGTGGGCACGGTTCACTGTGTTCAACAGCCAGAACAGGGTCACGTCGCTGGAGCCGAACTCGGCGATCTGATCCGCACGCTCGCGGCGACGGCCCGACAGCGCCTTGCTCTTGGATTGCAAGGCACCGAGCAAACGCTTGCCCAGTCCGATCAGGGTGTCGTGGGTGCCCAGGTGCAGCGTCGGGTGCACGAAATGCCCATCGAGGTTGAAACCGCCGATGTTGTTGCGCGACAGCCGGGCAATCGGGCACCAGGTGTAGCCATCGAGGTTGTCGCCGTCGATCAGCATCACCACGTTCAGGCGCAGGCTGGTGATTTCGTTTTCCAGGTCGCCTTCGTTGAGGTCCGGCAAGGTGTCGAACTGCTTGCGAAAGCGCCGCCCGGTTTTTTGCTCCTGGCCGTCTTCGACGTAGTTCAGGCCGAAAGGCTCAGGCAGTTTCAGCGCGGCGTAGACCTTCAGGTCGTTACCCTTGAGCAGGTCCTTCAAGTCCCGGGCGGCAGGCAGCGGATCGTGCTGCGGTGCGTCGAACAGGCTGCCGTCGGGAAACACCAGTTTCAGCCGCTTGAGCTGCAGGGAACCGGTGGCGAGGGCTTCCTCGTCCACTTCCAGCAACTGCACGCCCCAGTGAAAAGGCGTGTTGCGCAGGGTCGCCTGCGCCAGCTGATGCTGGTGGAACTCATCCTGATACTGGAAATGCTGTGGCAAAAGGAACATGCCTTCGGACCACATCACCCGGCTTTGCTTACTCATTGAGCGCCTTCCAATAATGAATTCAATTTCGAGTCCACGGCTTTTTGCGCGGAGGCACTCGCCTGGTCCTGGGCCTTCTGCACCACAGCGTCCTGCACACGGTCGGTCAGCGTGGGTTCGGCCGGTTGCTCAGCGGCTTTGGCCAGTTGTTCCTGGGTCTTGGGTTTGTCCAGCACGTCGACGCCGCTGACGGCCGACACGGTGTTGTTGTCCGCCAGCACCCGCAGGCCGTCGGAGGAGAACCAGATGCCGTCCTTGCGCAGGGAGTTGGCGTCAAACGCGACCTTCCAGCGACTGTTCTCATCAGTGCGGAAAAAAGCCGCGACGCCGACATAGCCGGCTGCTTTGTTCAGGGGCCACTTGTCGACTTGCCCCATGCCCGGCAACAAGGTGATTTCGCGGTTTTCCAGCAGGGTATTGCCGAGAGCCTTTTGCGGGTCGTCCCACAGCGAGTCGGCATCCACCGACGCAAAGCGCTCCAGCGATGTCAGCTGGTACACGCGCAGCACCACCGAAAGCGGCTTGCCGGCCGCGTCGGGATTGAGCTGGTTGCCGCCGTCGGACGTCAGGATGACTTTCTCGTTGTCGTCGAACAGCATGTCGCCGGCCCACGTGTCGTCGACCCGCTTGCCGACCCGGTCGGTGACGCCACAGGCGCTCAGTACCGCCATCATCACCACCGCCGTCAGGCATTTAGCCAACGCCGTCTTTTCGGGACGCTTCCCTGGATATCTCTTGTCCATGACCACTACCTGTAAATGCCCGATCAGTTCAGGCGATAGGCGAAATCGCCGTCGCTGCCCAACTCGATGTTCAAACTCTGAATCGGTTTGTCCTGCGCCATGCGCTCCAGGACCCGCTGGGCCAGTTCCGGCATCAGGGTCTTGGACAAAATGTTGTCGATGTTGCGGGCGCCGCTGTCGACTTCCGTGCAGCGCGAGGCAATGGCCTTGACCAGCGCCTCGTCATAGCTCAGGACGGCCTGATGATTGCGCTCGAAGCGCTGGCGAATGCGCGCAAGCTTGAGCGCGACGATGCGCTCCAGGATCGCGTCCTTGACCGGGTAGTAGGGGACGATGGTCAGGCGGCCGAGGAAGGCCGGCTTGAACACTTGGTTCAACTCGTCACGCAGCCCTTCGACGATGTCTTCCGGCGTCGGTTGTGGCTGCGCATTGAGGCACCACTGCATGATGCGGTCGGTCCCGGTGTTGGAAGTGAGGATGATCACGGTGTTGCGGAAGTTGATCTCGCGACCTTCGCCGTCATCCAGCACGCCTTTGTCGAACACCTGGAAAAACAGTTCGAGCACGTCCGGGTGGGCTTTTTCCACTTCATCGAGCAGCACCACGCTGTAGGGCTTGCGTCGCACGGCTTCGGTCAGCACGCCGCCCTCGCCATAGCCGACATAACCCGGTGGCGAACCCTTGAGGCTCGAAACCGTGTGGGCTTCCTGGTACTCGGACATGTTGATAGTGATGACGTTACGCTCGCCGCCGTACAGGGTGTCGGCCAGCGCCAATGCGGTTTCGGTCTTGCCGACGCCGCTCGGGCCGAGCAACAGAAACACGCCGATCGGTTTGTTCGGGTCTTCCATGCGAGCTCGGGAAATCTTGATGCGCTTGCCGATTTCCTGCAGTGCGTGGTCCTGGCCGAGCACACGCTCGCCCAGCAAAGCCGGCAGGCGCTGCACGGTTTCGATTTCGTTGCGCAGCATCTTGCCCAGCGGGATGCCGGTCCAGCCGGAGATCACTTCGCCGATGGTGCCGCCATCCACCAGGGCATGCACCAGCGGTTGCTCACCCTGGACGCTGGCCAGTTCGGCGCGCACCGCGGCAATCTCCTGGGTATCCGGTGCCTGGTTCTCCGGGTGGCTGAGGGCGCCGAGTTTTTCCACCAGTTGCAGCTCGCGTTGCCACTGTTGCTCGAGGGCATCGCGAGTCTGCTGTTCGCTCAGCAGTTCGGTGTTGAGGGTGGCCAGGCGTCGGGCATGGTCGCTGCCTTTGGCGGCTTCCTGCTGCAGTACCGAGATTTCCGCCTGCAAATTGTCGATCTGGCGTTTGCAGTCTTCCAGCGGCCCCGGCTGCGCCGATTGCCCGAGGGCGACCCGGGCACACGCGGTGTCCAGCACACTGACAGCCTTGTCCGGCAGTTGGCGCCCGGTGATGTAGCGATTGGACAGGCGCACGGCCTGCACCAGCGCTTCGTCCATCACCGTGACCTTGTGATGCTCCTGCATCTTGGCCAGCAGGCCGCGCAGCATGTGGATCGCCTTGTCTTCGTCCGGCTCTTCGACCTTCACCACCTGGAAGCGGCGGGCGAGGGCGGCATCTTTTTCGAAGTACTTCTTGTACTCGGCCCAGGTGGTCGCCGCGATGGTGCGCAGTTCGCCGCGAGCCAGGGCTGGCTTGAGCAGGTTGGCGGCATCGTTCTGCCCGGCCTGGCCACCGGAGCCGATCAGGGTGTGCGCTTCGTCGATGAACAGAATGATCGGGTGCAGGCTGCGCTTGGTTTCTTCGATGACTGACTTGAGGCGGTTTTCGAATTCGCCTTTCACCCCGGCTCCGGCCTGCAACAAACCGAGGTCCAGGGTATGGATGGCAACGCCCTTGAGCACCGACGGCACGTCCCCTTGCACGATGCGCAGGGCCAGGCCTTCGACCACGGCGGTTTTGCCGACGCCGGCCTCACCAGTGAGGATCGGGTTGTTCTGGCGGCGGCGGGTGAGGATGTCGACCATCTGCCGCACCTCGAACTCGCGACCGAGCACAGGGTCGATCCAGCCTTCGCGAGCGCTTTGCGTGAGGTTGATGGTGTATTGATCGAGGGCCGGGGTCTTGCCGTTGCCTTTGATCGGGCTGGTGCTGGCGACGTCCGCAGTGCCCAGCGGTTTGGCCAGGGCCGATTCGGCGCTGCCTTCCACCAAGGCGTTGAGGTTCAGGCGCAAATCGTCGGCGTTGATCTTCTCCAGCTCGGCCGCGCCCGCGATCACCACTCGGCGCAGTTCGTCGTCATCGAGCAACGCCTGCAACAGATGACCGGTGCGGATCTGCGCCTGGCCGAACTCGATCGACGCCAGCACCCATGCCTGCTCGATCATGCGGGTCAAGTGCGGCGACAGTGCCGGGGTGCGGGTGTTGCCCTTCTTGAACGTCCCCAGTGCCGTCACCAACTGCGCCTGCAGGCGCTCAGGCACCACGTCGTAATGCCGCAGGATGGCCGGCAGGTCGTTATCGTGGCTGCCCTGCAACTGCAACAGCAGGTGCTCGATTTCGACATCGTAGTGGTGTTCCGACAGGCACAGCGCCGCGGCGCTTTCGGTGGCGGTACGGCTGGTGTCGTTGAGCTTGGCGAACAGGGACTTCAGGTTCACAGGGAGACCCCATCAAAAGGAATGTGAAAGAGCGCGCAACGGGAGGGTTCCACGTCGACGCCTGGTCGTTTGAGCCAGCCGAGCCGGCCCAGCGAAAGGTTGCCCTGGCGACCCAGGCGGGCGACGGGTACGGACTGCGGTTTGAGCTTTGGCGCCAACTGGAAGTCGAGTTCCGCGCCGACATAGAAACGCACCAGTTCCACCAGCTTCTGGTAGTCCTCGGTGCCTGGCTGGAAGCGTTGATAGTCGCCCAGTTCCAGCGGGCCCATCTCGATGCGCACGCATGACTGGTAGTCCCAGACCCGATTGCCGGCGACGGCGCTTTGCCCGAGCACGGCGTTCTTGCGCCCTAGCTGCGCACATTGGCTGGCGTCGAGTTTCAGCCAGCGACCGGCAAACGGCTTGACCTTGAACGGCAGGGAAAAATAGAAGCTGAGCATCACTTCCAGGTTCAGCGCGTTGCGTGGTTTCTGGGCGAACAGGCCGGAGAAGTAGCTGAACAATTCACGGCGCAGGGGCGAGCCTTGTTTGTCGAATTTCTGCTTCTGCGCCTCGGGGCCGAAACCCACCAGATTGAGCAGGTAACGGTCGAAATCCGAGGTGCCGTTGCGTTCGTACTCGATGTAGAACTTGTACTTTTGCCAGGCCTCGTAGAACAGCGTGGTCATGCGGTGCGAAAAGATGTCGAGGAACGCGTGGGCCGCGTCGTCCCGGTACTGGATGTGTCGCTCGATCAACAGCTCGGTGTACGGGCGCGGCAACACGCCCGACGGCCCGACCAGCCCCATGAAGGTGACTTGCATCTCGGACAGCGGCAGGCCGGCCACGGAGACCTTGCCTTCACGCTCGAACTGCAGATCGCTGACTTCACTGGCCGGGAAGTTGAGCGACAGCTGCGAGCGAAAACGCAAAGGGTCTTCGTGCGGTCGGGTTTCCAGGTCCATACGCCCGGTTCTGCTGTAATGCAGGCGAAGCAAGCGCACCAACTGGAAAAACTCGAATCGGTGCGGCTCAGCCCGTGCCTGGTCGATCAGACCAGGGGTTGATCGCCGGTTCGCGGTGGCCATTGGACGACTCTCTTTTCGCGCTGCAAGGTGCGAAGGGTTAATTGGGTAAAACTGTTCATCGAGCAGTACTGACCAAAGAAGTGATCGAGCACCATGCCGAACAAAAACACACCGCTGCCGGTGTACTGGCTTTCATCGAAATTGAGGGTGATGCCGACGCCGCGCACGAAGTTTGGCCGCGGGTGGCCGATGCGTGCGACAACCGGCTCGCTGTTCACCGAGACAATGCCGTTGATCTGTTTGCGGATCGCCGACACGTTGCGATAGTTGTAGAGCGACAACAGTTCCAGCAGCACTTCGCGACCACGGGACACCAGCGACATGTGGTTCAGCGACAGGTGTGAAATCAGCCGCCAGATCACGCCGTTGCCCAGCGGTACGCGCGCGGTGGCGGTGGGCTTGCGCAGGCAGCGGATGTCCTTGATCACCGAGTTGCCCGGAATATTGAAATCGCCACGCTCGCCACCGAACGGCAACATCAGGGGCAGGTCACGGTTGCTGCAGGTCAGGCGGATGCTCAACGCATCGTTGTTGGACTCCATCAGCCCCAGCTCGCGATCCACCACCCGGATGAACACGTTCGAGCCGTCGCGCTGGCCGCTCTGTACCGCACGGCGCCGGGCAATCCAGAAGCTTTGGCCCGGGCCCTGATCGCCTCGGGGTTCGAAAAACGGATGGCAGGTGCCGACCTGATCGATGCCGCCGACCTTGCGCACCCGGCGTACGCGATCGATGGACACCACCTCGGCCGAACCTTGCAGGCGCACATCCGGCGTCACTGCGTATTCGTGCTGGGCGTGGGTCAACTTGATCGGCTCGGCCTGCTGGCGGAACAGGTTGATGATCGGCGTGCAATTGAGCTTGAAGTTATTGCGCCCGATGTTTTGCGTCAGGCGCGCCAGGCGGTCGCTCAGGTCGTAGTCGGAAAAGTAGAAATTGACTTCGACTTTCTCGACGACCTTGCCCGCCAGAATCCGCGCAAAACCCGACAGGTCGAAGAACATGAACTTGTCGGGGAAGGTGAAGTACTCGTGCAGCAGGCGGTAGCCGAGGAACGAGCGCTCGGAGTAGTCCACCAGGCCTTCGTCCAGACCATAACCGACGGCTTTCAAGGCGTTGGCCGGCAAGACGACTTCGCGGGTACGCCCCTGATCTTCGAAGGTCAGCGTGGCCTTGGCCAGGTTGTTGAACAGCAGTTCGTACAGTTGCAGCATCAACGTGCTTTCGCCGTCGAGGAAGAACCGCAGGCTGTCCAGTTCCAGCTTGCCGAACATCACGTCGGAGGTGGCCATCAGGCCGATGCGCAAGCGTGCGACCAGGTCAGCGCTGTGGCCGTTGAACGCCGAGCGTTCCATCTCGATGAACGATGCCTGTTGCACCGCCACCGGCCACAGCTCGACCGGGTAGCAGGTGCGGAATTTACACACCACGCCATCGATCGGGTTGGCGCTGAGTTCGGTATGCCGGGGCACGCGGAACGCTTCGGTGACTTTTTCCTGTTTGCCCAGGTTGAACTCGACGATCGACATCGACGGGGTAGGGCGCAGGTAATGCGGGTACAGCACTTCGAGAAACGACTCGACGATTTCCGGCAGCTCGTCGTCGAGTTTTTTATGCACCCGCGCCGACAGGAACGAGAACGCTTCGATCAGGCGCTCGGTATGCGGGTCTTCGCAGTTATCGCCCTCGATGAGCAACCGCGAAGCGATTTTCGGATACTGGCTCGCAAACTCCTGGCCCAAAAAGCGCAGGTGCGACAGTTCCTTTTCGTAATAGGGCAGCAGATCGTCGAGCATCAGTTGAGGTTCTGCACTTTGTATTCCTGGGTGTTGACCTGCAGCACCGCGTCGAAGGACACCTGACGGGTGACGTCTTGCAGGCGCAGGACCGCGTCCACGCGAAAGGTCAGCATGCGTTGGCCGGTCTGTTGGGCGAGCAGTTGCACTTTGACGCTGCGAAAGCGCCGGTCGCCGACCGTGATCGCTTTCTCCAGTTGCCGCTGGATCAGCAGGCGATCTTTCGGATCAAGCACGCTGCGGCTGGTGAAGTCCGGCATGCCGTAGTCGAGGATGCTGCCGCTCAGGTTGACGAAACCGTCCAGTTCGTTGGCGACCAGGGACTGGCGGGTGTTGACCAGGATTTCCAGGTCGCGAACGATGCTGGCCTTGTAATCGGCCAGCGAACACAAGCGCTGCGATGACGCTTCGATGGACTGATGCGGACGATCGTCCAGCAATCGGTCCAGCAGTGATGGCAACAGCTTGTGTTGACTGGTCATGGTGCCTCCCTGGCAATGTGCTCGATCAGCCGCGGGTCGATTGCGGCAATTCAGCGACCAGGCGCAATGAAGCGGTCAGCTCGTCCAGTTGGTAGTGCGGGCGCAGGTAGGTCACAGCCTTGTACACCCCCGGCTTGCCCGGTACTTCGAACACCTCGGCGCGGGCTTCGCGCAGCGGGAACTTGGCCTTGGCTTCCTGGCTGGCGGTGTCGTCCAGCAGCACGTAGCTCGACAGCCACTTGTTGAGGAACAGCTCGACGTCCTTGCGCGAAGCAAAGCTGCCGATCTTGTCGCGCATGATCGCCTTCATGTAGTGGGCGATGCGCGAGGTGGCGAAGATGTACTGCAACTGCGCGGAAAGCCGGGCGTTGGCGTTGGCGATGTCGGTGTTGTACTGCTTCTGCTTCTGCGCCGACTGGGTGCCGAAGAACGCGGCGTAGTCGGTGCCTTTGCAGTGCACCAGCGGAATGAAACCGAGGTCCGACAGCTCTTTTTCACGGCGGTCGGTGATGGCGATTTCGGTCGGGCACTTGAGGGCGATTTCACCGTCATCGGTCTTGAACGTGTGGGTCGGCAGACCTTCCACCAGGCCACCACCCTCGACACCACGGATCGCCACGCACCAGCCGTAACGGGAAAACGCATCGGTGACCCGGGTGCCCAGCGCGTAGGCGGCGTTCATCCACAGGTACTTGTTGTGGTCACGGCCATCGACGCTTTCGACGAAGTTGAATTCCTCGACCGGCGTGGTATCCGGGCCATAAGGCAGGCGACCGAGCACGTGGGGCAGGGTGAGGCCGACATAACGCGAGTCTTCGGAAGCGCGGAACGACTTCCACTTGGCGTATTCGACGGTGTCGAAAATCTTCGCCAGATCCCGTGGGCCGGACATGTCGGTGAACGAATCCCAGCCGAACAGCTCAGGCGAGGCCGCCGAGATGAACGGTGCGTGGGCGGCCGCGGCGACGTGGGAAATCTCTTCGAGCAGGTACATGTCTTCCGGGCTGCGGTTGAACTCGTAGTCACCCAGCAGCATGCCGAACGGTGCACCACCGAAGGTGCCGTATTCTTCTTCGTAGATCTTCTTGAACAGCGCGCTCTGGTCGAATTCGGAAGCGGCCTTGAGGTCGCGCACCAGGTCTTTCTTCGACGCATTGAGCAGGTGGATCTTCAGCGTGGTGCTGGTCTCGGTCTGGTCCACCTGATACTTCAGGCCGCGCCAGGACGCTTCCAGCTGCTGGAACTCACTGGCGTGCATGATCTCGTTCATCTGCTCGGAGAGCATCGCGTCGATCTCGGCGATGCGCGCATCGAGCACGGCGATCAGGTCCTTGCTCGGCGTCATTTCGCCTTCCAGGATCTGGTTGACCAATTCGCCGATCAGGTCGCGGGTACGGGTGCGCTCGGTCTCGGAACGGGCCACTCGGCTTTGCGAAATGATGCTGTCGAGCAACGAGGATTGCGCGGTGAAGCTGTCCACTTCAACCAGCGTGCTGTCCTGTTGAGTCACGGTTTGCTTGTCGTTCATCGTCAGGCTCCTACGCTTTGCCGTCGGTGGCTGGAACGGCGGCTTCGCGGCCGAATTCCTTGCCCAGGGTTTTCAACTTCTCGGTGTTCTGCAACACGTCCATCAGTAGCTCTTCGAGCTTGTCGTTGCCGCCCATCTTGTTGCGCAGGTCCGCCAGCTTGTTGCGCACTTCCAGCAGCTTGCGCAGCGGCTCGACCTGCTTGACCACGTTCTGTGGTTCGAAGTCTTCGAGGGCGTTGAAGTTGAGCTCGACGCCCAGTTGCGTGCCGTTCTTGGCCAGGGTGTTGTCGACGCGGTAGGTCAGGCGCGGCTTGATGCCCTTGAGCACGCCGTTGAAGTTGTCGCGGTCGATGAAAATGAACTTGCGGTCCTTGAGCTTCGGCAGCGGCTCCAGCGGGTTGCCGGAGAAATCGCCCAGCACACCGACGACAAAGGGCAGCTCTTTCTTTTCCTGAGCGTCACCGATATCCACGTCGTAGGTGATGTGGACCCGAGGCGCGCGAACGCGGTCGAGTTTGTGCTGGGTACTTTCCTTCTTCGCCATCGTGATCTCCTGTGCGAACAATTCGCTGCAAGTCGTTTGCGTGTCGGTTCAATGGGTGGCCGAGCGCGTTACATTCCTTCGATCGTCAGCAGCAGGCGCTGACGGATTTCATCGTTCATTTCCATGATGTTTTCAAAGCCCACCAACTCTTCGAAGCTGGTGTTGCCGGCAATCTGGGTGCTGCTGCGGATCACGGCCTCGTCGGGCAACTGCGAGCGAACCGGCGAGCTGATGACGCAGAAGGGCAGGTCGCCGAAGTCCTTCAAGCGTTCGAAACTGACGGGAAAACGCAGGCCTTCGAGCAGGCGGCTGATGCCGGGCGACTTGCTCAGGCAGTAGAACAACACGAGGTAATGCACCACGAAGCGGTACAGCTCGGCGCTGCTGCGATTGGGGTCTTTGATGACGGTACGAAAACGGGCCAGGTCGAACGAACTGAAGCCCACCACCCAGCGTACGGGGCTGGTGATGCGAATGGATTGGCCGCTTTGCGACAGCACCTTGTCGTACTCCAGCGCAAACAGTTGCGGAGTGGTGCTGAGCAGGTTGAGGGGCACTTCGAGTTCGTTGACCAGCTGGAACGGAGCGCCCGAGCCGATGCGGTCGTAGAGCTCCTTGAGTTCCTTGAAATGGTGCTGGGTCTCGCGCCCGCTGCTGCGTTGCGCACCCTGCAGGTACTCACCGAAAAACGCTTGCGGACGGATCAGCAAAGCCAGGGTCGCCAGATAGTCCGAAGCCTGCGCCTTGAGCGCATCGGAAATGGCCCGGGTCTGGCTTCGCAGCTTGATCAATGCTTCAACATCAAAAAACGTCTGAGTCATCGGTACATCGTCCTTGAACACTACGCGACGACTACCCGGATATACACGGGAGTGCGTGCGCAGCGACTAATTTCTCGATTGAACACCTGTTCACGAGTTGTGATCGCTGATGTTTGACATCAAAAAATCACACTGCCAGGAATCATTGGGAGTGCGATGCTGGCATATGGATATCGAGTTGCCAGTAACGTCGTGTATGGCAACAGGATGTGTAGGAAAGTTCCTACGCGGCGCGGATTTTTTCTTTTTTTTGATACATGTCGCAATGATGTCTTGTTGCCATCACTTGCTCGAACTGAATGCCGGAAGTGTCTGAAACCCAATTAATTCAATGGTTTCAGGTCGATAATGGATCCAATTTTTAATTGAAAAAAATTGAAAAAAGGTGAACCGGTTCACCCAAAGCCCGCTTGATGTTCCGCTGAGGAAAAGGTTGAAGGATAAGTGTCATATAACCGGCAAGGAAGTGATGGCATCTCAGGGGGGCGGGATATACAACGCATCCTTTCCATTGCTGAACGAGTGTTCGGGCAATATGGCGTTACATATCGTCGATATTTCTGTATAACGCGCCGGGTACGAGTGCGCCCCGTAACTTTCATGTCGGGCCGTGCAATAGCGTGAGGGCTTTCGGCCTTCGTTAAATGGAATTTATGCTCGCCACGGATGTAAGGCGACGCGACTATTGAGGCCCTGTCTCATGAGAACGTTGAAACTCATTGCCGTACTTATTCTCCTGCCACTTTGCCTGGGTTTGTTTGGTGTCTGGGAGTTACAACGCAGTACCGAGAGCATCACGGAGTTCGCGGATATCAACGCCGAACTGAGCGAGATGCGTGTTGAACTCCAAGCGATGGCTGCAAAGCCGGGATCGAGCTCGGCAATGGTCGATATCAATGGCAAGCGCATGAGTGTTGCCATGGCTCTATCGCGTATTACTGACGCCGAGCACGACCTGACCATCCTGCAACCGGTAAGTGCCGTGATGAGCAACCTGGCCAAAGGCGTCATCGTCCTCGGCCTGCTGGCCTCGCTGGTCGGCGTACTGGGGCTGTCGGGGTTGCGATGGGCAGGTGCCCGCGCGAGTCATTCCCGTGAACGATTGCTGCACACCTTCAGCCGGGTGAGCCGCCTGTTGCCGTACCTGCTGGTGGGGCACATCGTCGCCATGGGCGCGGCGGTGGCGGCCATCCTCGGTTTCGAAGGCCTGGGGTTGTGGCACATGGGGAAAATGGCCACCGGTGAATTCAAGCTGATGCTCATCGTGTTGATGCTGATGCTCGGTTTCCTGTATTCGATCTGGCAGATGGGCAAGCAGCTGCCGGTCATGCTGCGCATGTTCCAGTCCACGCCGATGAACGTTCTGGGCCAGGTGGTCACACCGCAACAGGCGCCGGCGCTGTGGGCCTATGTTCGCGAGCTGGCGGACCAGCTCGGCGCGCTGGCACCCGAGCACATCGTGCTGGGCATGACCGAAGGCTTTTACGTCACCTCCAGCGACGTCACCCTGCTCCCGGCAGGCACCGCGCTCAAAGGCCGCACCCTGCACGTGCCGATTCTGTACCTGGGCTTGCTCGATTCGGCAGAAACCGGCGCGGTCATCGGTCACGAACTGGCCCACTTCGCCGGTGCCGATACCGAGTTCAGCCTGCGTTTCGTACCGATCTATCAGGGTATCGGTCGCAGCCTCGGCGTGATTGCCGAAACCATGCTGCAAAGCGATTTGCTGCAACGCACGACGCTGTGGCCGGCGTTCATGCTCGGTGAGTATTTCATGGAGCGTTTCGATCACGCGGTGAACCATTGGAGCCGCGTGCGGGAGCTGGCGGCGGACGCGGCGGGCGCGAAGCTGACGGGGAATATCGCCATCGCTTCGGCCTTGGTGCGCATCTCTGCCATCGACCCCTTGTTGCAGCAGGGTGTATCGACCCATGTTGCCCGCGTGACCAACCCCAGTGCTGAATACGTGCTGACCGGCGACTTGCCAGGCAGCCTGGTGCAGGAGCTGGCCGCGCAGCCGCTGACCCTGCCCGAAGAGGAAATGGCAACCAGCCTGCCTCATCCGTCGGACACTCATCCCTCCAATCGCGAGCGGCTAGCGTCCCTGCAAGTCACGGTCGAAGAGGCCGTCAGCCGCGGCACCCGCCCGATTATCGCGGCACAAGCCTGCGCCGCGATGGATCACTATTTCGCCGATCCCCAGGCATTGCGTGCCCGCATTACCGAGGACTTTCTCGGCCACTACATGGAGCAGGATGCGGCGGTTGTGCAAGAGTTACGTAGCCATGCCAGCAATGCCACGGAGGAAGTCCGGCTACATGAAGGCGCACGATTGCGCGGGTGGATTACCCTGATTTGTTTCTCGTTTTTCATGTTGCTGGGCTTGGGCCTGCTGGTCTTGCCGTGGCTGTTGCCGCAGGCTTCAGGGAGTAACAAATCGATGATACTGGTCGCTGGTGGGGGGCTCGTCGTATTGATGGCATGCCTGCTGCCGTTCTCGTTGCGCTTGCTCAAGCGGGCGAACAAGACAGCGTTGTTGCTGACGCCCGAGCACTTCGTTTTTGCCAACCTCAAGGCACCACTGCCGATCCGGCACGTCGCTGATTTTGGTCTGCAAATGGGCCAGGGGCTGCACTTGAATCTGCTGCTGGAAGACGATGCTCCGATGCCTGAGTTGGCCTCGCGCTCGTTCTTTTCGCCTGATGCGAAGCTCGACAAGAAAAAGCGCTGGGTCCAGTTACAGTTGATTCAGTTCTGCCGGGACGACAAAAAGCTCAAGAATGAGCAATTGGCGGAACTGATCGGAACCTACCTCAATGCAGGCACTGCGCGACATCTGCTGCAGCAGCGATTTGAGCAGGCCTGAATGCTTTCAGCATTGGCAAGCGTGGGACGCCGGGTTCAATGGCTCCCTGCGCAAAGCTGATGAAGAACTGATAGCAGCCCTTGCAGTTCGTTGTTTTCGTCCAGCAAGGGTTTTGCGTTTTCATACAGAACAACGTCGTTGATTGAGCCCATGCCGCCGTACAGCGACATCAGTCGAGAAAACGCGTACGCCGTATCCTGGGGCAGCGCTAAGCTGCACTCCTCAAGTCTGTCTGCCCATTGCGGGTGGCCGAATGTCCTCAGCAGTTCTGCTGTTCGGGCAAGGGTCGTGGAGATCTTGCGGATGTCTTTCATGGTGACAGCCCTGAGCCGTTGTGTTTTCGGTGGGTCACTTATCAACGCTCACAACGCTGACGGAGCCATTGTGCCAATCGACCAAGTAGCTGACGCCATTCCAGTTACCAGCGATCAGCGCCGCGTTTTTGTCGCAGTGAAGGCTCATGTAGGGTTTATCGGCTTGTGTACCGTGGGGACTTTCCTGGATGTACCAAAGCACTGTTCCATGCCGCGATAGGGCAAGGATGTTTTTGTTGGAAATGACATTTGGTGGGGGCTCGATCAGGATCGCTAGCCTGTCGTCATGCGGCAAGGCGACGTTGACCGGGTGAGGCAGGTGAATGGGTTGATTCGCTATCCATAGGATTCCGTTGTCAACGCGGTACCACGTTTCGGTCATAACGTTACCTTTAGTGTTATCGATGAAGTCGCAGCAATGCTATGTGCGTGGAAGACTTTCCGGCGGCAATCCATTCGGCAGCTGAATCTTCAGGCCGCGTGCAATCTGAATGCCTATGTAGAAGGCATCCCCCAGTGCGCTGGCAAGTTCAGGATCGTCGGCTTCAAACTCCTTGCTGGCCCAAACGCCGATAGTCAATTGGTGCAACCGGGCTTTATCTTTTTCAACGCCCAGCAACACGTTCCTGATGAATTGCAATTGGATTAACGAGCTTGAGTAAATCTGGAACTCTGGACAGCCGTTGTATCTCAGGGCGGTGATGGCTATCGCATTGTCGATGTAGTCGAGGGCCGTTATCGGCGTTTTCAGAAGGCGGTCCTTCCCGGCTCCAGCGGTTTGATAGCTGCGCGACGCTACGTATTCATCAAACATACGAATCTGCACACCGGTCAGGGCGCAGTCTCGATCATAACCAACGTGTTTTCTATAGGTCAGGAATTGTTCTGATTCTGGTCCATGGGACAGCAGCGAAACAATCGCCGCACATTGCACGAGCCAATAAATTTCGAACGAAGATTCGGTGCCTCGACAATAACCAAGATCTGTCGCTTTGCCGTACAAGTCATGCGCCAGTTGGCTGGCGTAATCGCGGTTTATCGTGGTCTCTGAAGTCCCGTCGGCCGGGTCATTCGCTATGACGAAAACCCGATAACGCTGCAGCAGGAGGGCATCCACAAGCTTCAGGTCCGGGCAGGCGGGAGGCATCAGCGGCACAAAAACATCTGGCTCACGATTGATCGGCAGCCAGGACAGGTTCCTTTCCACTCGGGAAAGTGGCTTGTCCGCTTCGGTGTGGGGGGCTGCATCGACAACCTGCTCGGTGGGGGCGGGTGGAAGAGCGGTCTTTTGCCCGAAAAGGGTTTTCAAACGATGCAGTAGTTTTGACATGGGATATCCGTTCAAGGATTTTGATTTTGAGGACAGCGATCCAAAGGGCCGGAGTGACGGTTTGTCTTAGATAGCCGTTCCTCTATTGGTCCCCGGCTGCACAATCAGCAGATCATCCAGCTCTCCGCGGCGACAACTACCCTGACACCGGGGACACGACAAAGCGTCCCTTATGGCAAAAACGCCTTAATTCTCTTGGCGAGAAATTCGTAAAAATTGTTCGCATACAATAAGTTCTGCCCCGACGGGATTCTAATGAAAATCTGGCATTCTTCGCCGTTGTATGTGTCGTAGTCGAAGAAAAAAACCTCGCCCAAGTCGGTTTCGCTGATGACTACTTTTTTAGCGGTTGTTGATTTATGTTTGAGGCCATTGAGGTGCTGGAAAACTATATCTCCACCATTGATGTCTTCGAAGTCCATTCCATAGATGCTATATATTTCCTCCGTCCCGACTTCTCCTCCTGCATAATTGAGAAGGAACCATTTGTAGGATGCAGGCAGTTTATGGCGGATTTTTTTCTCGGCTTTTACCAGCCAGTCATCAGACACGGCGTCAGCGGGTGATCCAAACGCGGCGATATCCGGATGTTGTTTGATCAGGTTCTCTAGTTCAAGTAATGTTGGTTTATTCATTGCCTGTCTCGGACGTTGTTTTTTTTGTTTTTAAGTGAGGGTTTTTTGTCCGTAAATAGTCGTTTTGGATTCAGTTTTGATGGTGTGCGACGAGCATTTCGAGTTCTTTTGCGGGTCGCTGTTGTCAGTCGCTCAATGTTCATTTTTTTTCATCGTGCGGTGAAGGTCAGAAATTTTTGTGAAGCGGTATTTGCCACATTACGGAGGTGTAACCGTCGATAGTGTGACATCACGTACCATCATCGGCGAGAGCGACCTCTATTGTAATCTTGGCGGGTGATTCCCTCACCGAAGCGCAGCGCTTCATTGAATAAACGGTTGTCATGAGGGACTGGTTGAGTGCTCTCTTCGTTGCCGTAGAAACGTACGAATATCTGCTTTGAATGATGATCCCAACGATAGGTAACTTCTTCGTATGGGTAGTCAATAAAAATGTCTTCGTTTGCGAAACGCTCACCTTTCTCAATTGCCATTTAATTCTCTCGCGACGCTGTAGTACTGCGATCGCTGATCGTGAACCCCATCTGAAAACCCAAGAACAACAAGAACTTTTAAAAATCTCGGCACCAGGCAATGATCTGTCACGACATATCGCCTGATTTCAGACCCGTTCAAATGCGTCCCATAACATCTGTCGAATAGCATCCAGTCTTGCGTTAGCTGCGACACGTTGCTCAGAGGTACCTCGAACAATGTAGACGTCTGAGAAACCTGATTTACTGCCTGCCATTGTTCTATAAATTGAAGTCGCTTGTGCCCATTCATTGCTGTTCGGCAAAGGGTCATCGGAAAGTAGGCGGATTATCGCGTTTATTCCCGAATCAAAATTTCGGCAGTTCTCACCGTGAAAAATCTCTGTGAGCGAAATAAGCACTTCGATCAGATGTGAGTTTGTCATGCGCTTTCCGATACCAAGCTCACTGTTGGGTTCTAAAGTCGGTCTGGAGTTTACGTTATTGCTGCCTGCGTTGCTCACGAAAGAGCTTCAGTGCCGGAGATTCTCCACCTGTAATCTCAATTGAAAATTTTGCGTAAGCCTCTTCAAGCTCTTCAAAAATTTGAAGGCCTTTTTCAGTGAAAAAATATTGGCCTGGGATTTCGCCCCATTCAATGGGCGTTACGATTTTTCCGGTTTTTACTAATTCTAATAAGGGTTTCAAGCCCCTGTACAAGTCTGCGGCATCAGGCGTCAGAGTTGAGTGTCTGATGAGTTGTTGCTCTAGGTCTATTGCTGAGGCTTCCAGGTTTTTAATATTCATGGCTAATTTCCTATGTTGCCAATTAGCTTGGCTTCTGACCAATTTGTCCGGTTGGGGATAACGTATTGTAAAGCACCTCCGGATCGAACAATCGCGCCTCCCAGTTCGCGGGTCGGAGCTACTTCACTCACATATACTTTGCTCGGCGAGAATGGAGCTATCTCATATAGGTCGTATTTTGGGGCCTCACTACCAAGTGGTAGACCCAGCGAGTCTGCTAGTGTTTTTCCCGAATTAGCTGCTTTATTTAACTCTTCGTAAGTCGTGAAGTAAGGTGAGTGATCTGGCTTGTCACCTCCATGGACCACGATTTTGACGAGAGGTGTATTTACGACCTTTGCAGTTGGCAAGGTCTTCCCGGATGCAAGCTGACCTGCGGCCCTCGCATAAAGAATGTAGTCAGATTTGGCTGGGTCTGCCGTAGCAACCTCATTGAGGTACATTCTGCCCTCGGGAGTCATCAAGTAGGCCTCGATTTTGCTGGTTTTAACGCCCAATGTCTCTAAGGTTTTGACGTCTTTAATCTGTTCTGCCAAAGGTACAAAATCTGGATCTTGCCGTGCATATTGCTCCCTTAGCGTTTGCGGTTCCGGCTCAGCCTTCACCAAAGGCGCTGGTTCCTTCACCTGCAACTCAGCCTGAGCCAGCAACTTCTGCTCATTCCTTGCCAACCAACCCGCCAACTGCTTGTTCGAAATCTCTGCCTGAAGCTTCGCGCTGCGGGTCGCGATGCTTTCCATGCTGTTCATCACACCCGCTTTCATCTGACCCCGGGTCAGGTAGGTGACGATGGCGGTGAGCAACAGCAGTACCAGTTGCTCCTGTCCGCGAGCCAGTTGTCGTGCCGCGCGTTCGATACGTTCCTGTACCAGTGCGGCGGAACCACCGCTGGGGTCCAGGCCGGACGGTTTGACGCCTTCTTCGGCGTGCCAGGCCGTGGCGATGCCTTCCTGCAAGGTCGAGAGGCAGGCGGGCAGGCCCTGGTAAAAATACTCGGCGATGGCGGACAGGCCCAGGCCCATGAGAATCAGGTTGCCGACCTGCAGGCCGATACCGGCCCCGGCGGCAGCTCCCGGGGCCGCGCCGACGCCAAATGCGAAGGCCCCCGCTGCGCCGCCGGCCACGGTGCCGATCGCCACGCTGCCGCCGAGAATCATCGAGACTTCTTTGACCAGTTGCAGCAGTACCGGCAGGATCTGCTCGATTTCAATCGAGGCCCACTTGCGCTTGAGGTCCATCTGGATGATCGGGTAGGAGAGGGTCATCGCCTGATGCACCGCATCGATGCGATGACCGCCCATGTAGCCATAGGCCTGGCTCGCGCCATTGCTGACACGCCGGGTGAAGCCGTTCCAGTTGTCGTGAACGCTCTGCAGGCCGTCGTTGACGCCCTGGTTCAGCTCGCTGAATTTCTGGTCGAGATTGCGTTCGACATCGGCCCAGCTGGGCACGTTGGCTAAAAGATCCATTTACTCGTCACTGTCCTTGGGGGAAAGGCGCTTCCTTGTTGCTGCGGTCGAGCTGTCGAATATCCGACTTATCATCAATGCCGAAGTGATGGCTATCTGCCGCACTTCAGGCTGCGCGGCGGGATGGAAAATTCAACATGGATCCCATTTTTTGTTATTCGCATTACATTCGGCAATGATGGCAATAAGGCATTAGTTGCCAATCAGTGGTACCTGACTTCCCGTTCATCCTTGATATATCGGCGTTTCTGGCCAGCCAGCGGGGCGATAATTATTTTTCAGGGATTGTCCTGAACTGAGTTCGAAGTGCGTGGAAGTACCCGCATACACTGAGAGTGGGTTGACACAGTGCATGACATGGGTGTCTCCTTCCCGCGTTCAGAACCTGTGATACCTGCAAAAGTGTGACAAATTTCTCAAATATTTTTCTGAGTGATGGCACTTTCATACTGTCTTGTGGTCGCAGTACCTGACGTGACATTTCGTGTGAGCAGTTTCGCTCGATGTTTAAGTGAATTCGATGAAAATGAAGAGTGTTCTGTAGGTTGTGTCTTACAAAACATACAGAATGATTCATGCCGCAGTCCGAAAACATAGAGTGGCAAAGTGTTCGCCCAAATCAATGTTGCGGCAAACAGGGTTTAACCCCCTTATCTGATTCGTTATGCGCAGTGGTTGAGAGAGGGCGGTAGCTTTCCACTGTTTTCAAGGAGATACACATGTTGATGGACCTTGCCGCAATGCTTTCCCCACAAAATCGGCGCCTGTTCAAATTCAAGAACCTCGCCAACCCCGAACAGCAATTGTTGCTTGAGTCCTTCAAGGGGACTGAAGGTCTGTCTCGTGCGTACAACTTCGAGTTGTTGCTGGTGTGCCAGGACTCCGACGTCGAGTTGAAGTCGATGATGGGCCAGCACGTGGTTCTGGAAATCGAGCTGGCAGACGCCTCGCCTCGTTACCTGGCAGGCTACCTCACGCGGTTTGCCAGTATCGGCAGTGACGGCGGCATGGCGCGTTATACGGCGACGCTGAACCCCTGGTTCTCGATGCTGAAAAACCGCTTCGACACGCGCATTTTCCAGGGTTGCACGGTGGAAGATGTCGTCACCCAGGTGTTTGCCTTGTGCACCGCGTTTTCCCGCCATGAGTTCCGCCTGAGCAAGCCGCTCAAGCATTACACCTACATCACCCAGTACCGTGAATCGGACTTCAATTTTGTCCAGCGCCTGCTGGAAGAAGAGGGGATGTTCTACTACTTCGAGCACACCGCCGAAGGCCACACCATGATCATCTGCGACGACTCCAGCACGCTGGTGCCGTTGCCTGAACAGCCGCAGATCCGCTACCACACGGCATCGGTCACCGAGACCGCCGACTCCATTACGCAATGGAGCGGCAATCGCCAGTTGCAGTCCGGAAAAATGGCGGTCCAGACCTTCGATTATCGTCAGCCGTCCAATCGCTTGCCGGTCGCCATGAAGAGCCTGAACAAGCAGGGTGATGTCGACGACTTCGAAATCTATGATTTCCCTGGCCAATACACCCACGGCACCTACGACGAAGGCGAAGCGCTGCTGCGGTTGAGAGTCGAAGCGCTAGAGCTCAAGGGCAAGAGTTTCCACGGCGCCAGTAACTGCCGCGCGATGAAACCCGGCTACACCTTCGAACTGCTGCAGCATTACGATCACGACCAAGGCCCCGCCGATGATCGACAGTTCCTGCTGATGAGCGTCGAAAGCGAAGGCCACAACAACTACCTCAGCGGGCATCAGGCGAGCTACTACAACACCTTCGCCTGCGTGCGCAAAAAGATCGTCTTCCGCCCTCAGCTCACCACCCCGCGCCCGACCATCTCCGGCCCGCAAACCGCGATCATCGTCGGCCCGCCGGGGGAGGAAATCTTCACCGACGAACTCGGCCGCGTGAAGGTGCAGTTTCACTGGGACCGCAAGGGTGAGCACAACGACAAGAGCTCCTGCTGGGTCCGCGTCGCCCAGTCCGGTGCCAGCGGCGGCTTCGGCAGCATCCAGATTCCCCGTGTGGGCGATGAGGTCGTGGTGGTGTTCCTCGACGGCAACCCCGACCGCCCGCTGGTCATGGGCAGCCTCTACAACAGCCAGAACACGCCGCCGTGGTCGCTACCGGCGAACAAGACCCAGAGCGGGTTTTTGACGCGGTCGATGAAGGGGAAGGGCAGCAATGCGAATTTTTTCCGCTTCGACGACAAGGCGGGTGCCGAGCAGATAATTGTCCATGCCGAACGCAATATGGATACGGAAATCGAAGCTGACGAAACCCTTAAGGTTGGTGGAAGTCGCCAGATCAAGGTCGAAGGCAAGCACTCGGAAACAATCAAGCTGGAGACCAGCATTGCCGTAGAGGAGGGATCGTATTACGTCACCGTCGATAAAGGCGAAGTGAAGATCAAGGCTGCGACATCCATCACTCTGGAAGTCGGCGCCAGCAAGCTAGTCATGAATAAGGACGGGACGATTACCCTGTCCGGCATCGTGGTTGATGTGGAAGGTAAAACCGTCATCAACCTGAACAAATAAGCTGACGGATAAGGGACTGCCGCATGCGAACCAGTATTTACGACCGAATCTCCGAGCAAAGGATTCGTGAGGAACAGCGACTCGAAACAGAGCGCTTGGAGCAGGAGGCACTCGACGCACCACCTCCACCTCCCGAACGCTTTCAGACCAATGAGTTGAGCTTTGTTCGTCCGCCAGGTTTCAAGGACAAAACATTTCATGTATTTACGCTCACTGATATAGGGCCAAGCCCCTTATCCGTGGTAATTGGTCGAACACCTATCGAAAGCGACAGTGATCTTGAATCAATGGCGCAGCAGTTGCTTGCTGATCTGAAAAAAGCCCTATCACATCTGGAGTGGGTTGAGCCTTTGAGCCCTGCCGAACTTGCAGGTGTTGAAGCTAGACGTGTCGAATTCAAATGGCGGCAACAAGGCCAACCGGTGCACCAACTTCAGTTGATCTTTCTCCATCACGACGAACTTCGGCAGCCGCTTCTGATGCAAATCACAGGTACAAGCAACAATCCCAAAGGCATGACGTCTGAAGAGCGAAGCGCGTTCTATGAGTTAGTCGAATCGCTTGAACTGCGGCACGTCCAAGATGGCGGTGAATCGGTAGAGCAGGCATGAGCGCTGCTGCACGCCTGGATGATCCGATTGAGCACACCGGATCACTAACGGGGTTGCTTGCAGGACTCGCCGTTGGTGCCATTGGCGCTGCTCTGATCGTGGGTACCGGCGGATTGGCAGCGGTCGCAATTGTCGGCGCTGCCGCGGCGACGGGAGCAGGCATAGGTCAGTTGGTTGGAAGTTTGTCGTTTTGCAGTCACGAAGCCGGCCAAATCGTCAGTGGGTCTGGCAACGTTCATACCAATGGCAAGCCCGCCGCCAGAGCGCACCTGGACAAGGCGAAATGTGACGAGCACGGCTCTGCGCCGCAAATAGTTGCGCAGGGGAGCAGTACCGTTCATATCAACGGTCAACCAGCGGCCCGGGTCGGTGATTGCACCGTGTGTGATGGGAAAATCAGTTCCGGATCTGGCAATGTATTCATCGGAGGAGGCACCGATACGACCGACCCGATAGATCCCGAAGTCCCGGAGTGGCTGGAGAGAGCAGTTCTCGTCGTTGGTTTGGCGAGTGCCTTTGTATTGGCAAGCCCGGTGGTTGTGGTTGCAGGGCTTGTTGGCGCTGTCGCAGGGGGATTGGCTGGAAACTGGGCTGGCGGGGAGTTGTTTGGTCAAGGGTCCGATGGACAGAAACTGATGGCCTTTGGTGGCGCTTTGTTGGGAGGAGGGCTAGGGGCTAAAGGGGGGAAGTGGTTTGATGCGCGGTATGAGATTAAGGTTCAGGGGGTTGGGTCGAATCTTGCGAATGTGAAGATTGTCCCAAAAGGTTCAGAAAAAGTTGCGAGCATTGCGGAATCAGAAGCCGCATTAGGTCGCGCGAATCATGCCAAAACAGAACTACCTTCGAGCAAAGAATATAAAGTAAAAACCGTATCATCGAACGACAAAAAAACATTGAGTGGATGGGGTGACAAGAAACCCGAGGGGTACGAAAAAGTATCAGCAGAGCATGTAAAGGCGAAGTCAGAAGAAATTGGGCACGAAGTGAAGTCACACCCATATGATAGAGACTACAAAGGGCAATATTATTCGTCTCATGCGGAAAAACAAATGTCTATAATCAGCCCGGATCATCCTATAGGCGTTTCTAAACCAATGTGTAATGACTGCCAAGGTTATTTTTCAAAATTAGCGCAGTATAAGAATGCGGAGCAGGTTGTTGCCGATCCAAAGGCGGTTCGGATCTTCAAGCCTGATGGGACAGTTGAGACAATTTTGAGGTCGGAATGAACAAAAAGTCTGAAGTGTTAGTTAAAAGATTGTTGGTTGAGGTGAAAAACTCGCCGTCGGGTGAGCTGATTTTACCTTTAAGAAAGCTTTTGTGGAACACCATTACGGTTGATGAGCCTGACGAGGTGAAAAGGCTGATTCTTACCAAGCTGGATTATATTTGTGTAAATCATGGCGCAGCCATCTGGTCACATAAGTTTGGAAGTTCTCAGAATTTAATCACGGTTCTAACTGTAGCGCTTGATACCGTTGAGGGGAAGCTCTCTGAAGTGAAGGCCCTGAGTATTCGAGATGATTTCTATGTTGAGGTAGTTGAAAATCAAGAATACGAACCTGACGAGTATCCAGCAATGTTCGTTGGTCATGCTGCTGCCAATACAATTGCTACAGCAACAGCTGATTTTGTGTTTGATCCTTCTGATGATCGTGATGATCGTGACCTCGATCCTGACGCATTCGAACCTAGCTTTTTAATGGCTTCTGCTTTCGCCGGGGGATTGGACGATAGTGGCGATTCTGAGTTGCGGCGTAGATTTTGGGAGTGGTATTTGTCGAGTGCAATAAATCAGGTGGTTTGAATTTCTATTAGTCTGGAGCTTTTATGTTGTTTTTTTTGTTGCGGAACTAATGTGGGGATTTTCAATGTTTTATTATTTAGAGTCAGAAGTTTCGGATAAGGCTAAAAGCGCTTTGGAAAAACATCAGTTGCAGTATGCTGATTTTGAGAATTTCGTTGGGTAGATTTAGTGTTTGCGGTAGCTAAAGGGCTATCAGGACATTTTGTCAGCGTCGGATGCGGCGTTGTATAGTTCGCTGCGCCGCTATGTTCAACTACTTTTTTCAATGCTTAAAATTTTTGATGTCCAGAACTTCAAGTCTGATTGGGCAGTTTATAAAGCTCTGAGATGGGAATGAACAAAAAACCAGAAATGTTAGTTAAGCAACTAATAGGTGAGGTTAGGAATTCGCCGTCAGGCGAACTGATTCTGCCTTTAAAAAAACTTTTGTGGGACACCATTGCGGAGGATGAGCTTGAGTGTCGAAAATGATTACATTGGAAAACGTGGTGGAACAAGTTAAAACTTGTTTTGTCGATCGTGATGTGTATTTTTCGCCGAATGAATTGCCCGCGGATGTGGTTGTTCCGACGGGGTGGAAAGAGTTTGGTGCCGTTTTTTCTGAGCAACCCAAGTTTTCCGTTGCATGGTATTCTTTTGCCGATAAATTGCCTTGGGTGTTGTCCTTGCTAGATACTTGCTTGATCGGCACGTTTGTCTTGTGTGGGGAAAAAATTGAATTGTTATATGTTTTTCATGACGCCAATGGTCTTTATTACTATGTGGGTGGGTTGCCACTAAGTAGTTGTCCATTGAAGTCTGATAAGATTAACCTGGTTGCGGGTAGGTTGTCGGATTTCTATTTGCATGTACACAATGGGTTCACTTTTTTCCCCGCGCAATCAATGGGGCCTCAAAAAATAGAAGATTTATCACGTGTAGCAGATTTAATTGATGAAGAAGAAACGAGCTTTGCGGAGAGTTGGATTACAGTTTTTTCTAATGGGGGTGGAGATTATTTAGCCGTGGATATAAATAACCAGGCGGAAGATAAAGGTGTTATCTGGTGGCATGAGCAATCCATGGAGCCGGAATTGGGAATAGATGTTTTTGAGGTTATGGATACGTGGATCTCTATATTTCTGGAAGACACACAATTGCGAAGTGATATATTGATAGAAGAATCTAATTTCAAAGCTTAAATTCGTCTGAAGCAAGTAGCTTGGCGTGTGACACCTAGGTGAGTTAACCCGACAACAGGGCCTGGCGCACCCCAATAGCAACCTCATCGCCGAAGTCGACGCCTTCGGTCACACAACCGAACACCTTAACGGTGATGACGGCCTGCCGCACCTTCATTGATGCCAGCCACAAGTCAAAATACCCGTGGTGGAACACCTGGCATAGGTCGAGCGCTTCCAGAGTTCCTTGGGTAAAACACCACGTTTCGGTTCGACGAGCGCCAGGACCTGATCGCCGTCACCGACGTGCTGGGCCATACCACCAAGCTGGATTTCGAGAAACTGTTGTCTGGTCAAAAGGTCGATATATTCGATTTGGATGGAACGGCGGCGTCATTAAGTTGATTTTTGGAGTGCTTTTTATGCCTGTTATAGCAATAGTTCTTGAAGGGGAAGTAACTCAGGCACAAAGTCTTCTGAAATTTCACAAAACGCTTGGTGTATCACTGCATTCGTTGAAGGACTCGTGGTTGAACGAACGTCCGATTGTGGAGGTGGAGATTTTTGAAGGAGATTACCAAGAGAAAGCAAAGATTATACGCTCAGTCCTTAAAATTATTCATGAAGAGCATCTAGTTGCGAAATTTTATGAAATTCCTTTTGGCGAGCAGTATGCCGGTAATTCGCAGCTCCAGACTTGGGAGGTTGATGCTGCACTCGTCGGCGGTATATTGGATGCTGCCGATAAGGAAGTAGATCGACAGTTGGATAATTGATGTTTCATGGGCATTGGTTTGGCTTTATTTATGAAGGATGTAGTCATCCTTGGCACTAAAACAGAGTTATCAGAAATGCTCTATCTGTATTGATGTCATGAACTATCATATTTTTCATTGATTAAATACGATGGGTTCTTGTGTTTTATTGTGTGGTGCCTGGAGATGTCCTGCTGGATGCTCAACGAGCAAGCAGCGACGAGACTGTCGAGAGCCTGGCCTGAAGTTCTCAAGGTACCCTCAGGCTGAACAACAAAAAAACCGGCTGATCAGGCCGGTTTTTTTTTGGGGCGGTGGTAGAGCAATTTATTCAGGCGGTGCGATTCTGGATCAGACGATCCGAGCCACCTTCGGCAACGCGATTCTGCAGCAGTTTGTCAGAGCCACCTTCGGCGACGCGGTTCTGCATCAACTTGTCAGAACCATCGGCGGCGACGCGGTTTTCGATCAGGCGATCGGAACCACCCTCGGCCACACGGCTTTCAATCAGACGATCCGAGCCGCCTTCAGCGACCACTGGTTGAGCGGAGTTTGCGGCGAAAGCGTTAACTGCGAAAACCGAGAAAGCGATGCTGAGGAGGGTCTGGCGTTTCATGATCGTGTGCTCCGGGGTGCTTATGGGGTGGTATGGAGCAGATGTTACGCCGGAGATTTTTTAAGAGAACTTCATTGAGTTGATGGTGACTATTGATGCAGTCAATGGATGATTCGCTCCCACAGGAGGGTGAGGTGTTAGCGGGAGATGAGCCCATGATCAAGGGCGTATTTGACCAGCGCCGCCGGCTTGTCGATGTTGAGCTTGCGCCGGATGCTCAAGCGGTGTGTCTCCACCGTGCGCACGCTGATGTCCAGTTCCCGGGCCATTTCCTTGTTGTTCAAGCCTTGCGCCATCTTCGACAGCACCTGGCTTTCCCTCGGGGTCAGTTCGTTGTCGGTGTTCCTGTCGGCGATCAGCCGTTGGGCGATTTCCGCGCTGTAGAAGGTTCCGCCGCTGCTGATGGCTTCGATGGCGGCGATGATTTCCCGTGACGGGGCGTTCTTCAGCACGTAGCCGCTGGCGCCGGAGCGCACCGATTCACTGACGTATTCGTAATTGTCGTACATGCTCAGCACCAGCACCTTGAGCGACGGGTACTGGCTGCGCAGTACACGGGTCAGTTCCAGGCCGTTCATGTCCGGCAGGCTGATGTCGACCAGCAGCAGGTCAGGCTGGCAGCGGCCGACCATCTCGATGGCCTCGGCGCCGTTTTCCGCTTCGCCGACCATTTCCAGGGGCGACATCACGGCCAGCAGCGCCTTGATGCCGTCGCGGACCAGGGAGTGATCGTCGACCAGGGCGACGCGGATCGGGGAGGGCAGGTTCATGCAAGGTCTCACTCTTGTAGTTTTGCGCCAGGTTTCATCGGCAGCCGTACGTCCAGCTCACTTCTGCCCGGCATCGAGATCAGATCGAAGCGCCCGCCAAAATGTTCGACGCGTTCGCGGATGTTACGCAAGCCAATGCCGGCCTGACGACGTTCGACCTGGGCGACGTTGAAACCGATACCGTCATCGACCACCGTCAGCCGCACGGACTCGTCGCAGCCGCGCAGTGTAATGGACACGTTCTGCGCCTGCGCGTGGCGTTCGATGTTGGTCAGGCCTTCCTGGACGATGCGGAACAGCGACACAGCCGCGCCGTCCACCAGTTGGCAGTCGAATTCATTTTCGTCGTAGGTCACGGTCAGCCCGCTGCGCTGCTCGAACTCTGCGGCCAGTTGGCCGATGGCCGCCGGCAGGCCGAGGGTGTCGAGCAAGGATGAGCGCAGGCCGTGGGAGAGGCTGCGGACTTCGCCGATGGCATCGCCCAGGCGCTCGGTGGCGTCCTTTAGCGTGCTCAAGCCCTTGTCATGGGCTTGTCCGCGTTCCAGCAGGTGGCTGGCCAGTTCGAACTGGAATTTGATCGAGACCAGCACCTGGCTGATGCCGTCGTGCAACTCGCGGGACACCCGGGATCGTTCCTCTTCCTGCAGGCTGACGATGCGCTGGGTCAGGCGCTGCAGTTTCTTGTCCGCCAGCCGATGTTCGCTGACGTTGAGGGTCATGCCGGTGGCGAACACGAACAGTACCGCGACCAGGGCGACCACGGCGATGGCCATCATGGTCTTGCGGATGCCCATGGCCACCTCGGCGCGGGCCTGCTGGGTGGCGCGTTCGACGTCTTCGAGGTAGATGCCGGTGCCGAGCATCCAGCCCCAGCGATCGAGCATCACCACATAGGCGAGCTTGTCGGTCACCTGGCCGGAGGAGGGCTTGTTCCAGGCATAGCGTTGGAAGCCTTCGCCCGACTGTGCGCTTTTCAGCAGCGCCTGGATCACCGGCAGGCCGTGGGGGTCTTTCATGTCCCACAGGTATTGGCCCACCAGTTCCGACTGGCGTGCGTGCATCAGGCTGCGGCCTTCGTGGTCGTAGACGAAGAAGTAGCCGTTGATGCCGAAGCTGAGCTTGCGCAGTTCTTCCAGCACTTGTTGCTGGGCGTGGGCATCGCCGTGGCCGTCGTCGTACAGGGGCGCGATCAGGCTCTGGGCCATTTCCACGTAGTTTTTCAGCTCTGCGCGCTTGCTCGCCAGAATGCTGTCTTCGATCAGTTGCGCCTGTTGATCGCCCAGTTGGCGATTGAGGGAAATCACCAGCGCACAGATGACGGCAATGGCCAGCACCAGCGGCAGTATCCCGAGGGCGACGATCTTGTGTTTGAGCTGCATGTTGACTCCTGCCCACGCGAAGGCTCGGATCATATGCCAAAGCGGCGTCCTGTAGGAGCGGTGGTGTCTACGTAGAACTACGTAGACACCACGTACGTAGTAACGCGGATTTATTTGTGGACGACATGCGCAGATATTGGGCCAGCTCCGCACTGCGGACACAATTATAAAAATTACCGCCGCAGTCACTGGCTGTCGGCAGGAGACACGCTATGCCCCGTCTGGCTAAACACCTCGCCTGGTTTGCCGTGGCTGTCCTGGGAGCGATTGCGCTGAGTGTCGTGGCCCTGCGCCGCGGCGAAGCGATCAACGCCCTGTGGATCGTAGTCGCAGCCGTCGCCATCTACCTCGTTGCCTACCGCTACTACAGCCTGTTCATCGCCAATAAAGTGATGCAGCTCGACCCCAATCGGGCCACGCCGGCTGTGCTCAATAACGATGGTCTGGACTACGTGCCGACCAACAAACACGTGCTGTTCGGGCACCACTTCGCGGCCATTGCCGGTGCAGGTCCGTTGGTCGGCCCGGTATTGGCGGCGCAGATGGGCTACCTGCCCGGCACGCTGTGGCTGATCGCTGGCGTGGTGCTGGCCGGTGCCGTTCAGGACTTCATGGTCCTGTTCATGTCCACCCGCCGCAACGGTCGTTCCCTGGGCGACATGGTCCGCGAAGAAATGGGCCGCATCCCTGGCACCATCGCGCTGTTCGGCTGCTTCCTGATCATGATCATCATCCTCGCGGTGCTGGCGCTGATCGTCGTGAAAGCCCTGGCCGAGAGCCCGTGGGGCATTTTCACGGTGATGGCGACCATCCCGATCGCGATGTTCATGGGCATCTACATGCGCTACATCCGCCCGGGTCGCATTGGCGAAATCTCGGTCATCGGTGTGCTGTTGCTGTTGGGTTCGATCTGGCTCGGCGGGCAGATTGCCGCTGACCCGGTGTGGGCCAAGGCCTTTACCTTTACCGGTCTTCAGATCACCTGGATGCTGATCGGCTACGGTTTTGTCGCGGCGGTATTGCCGGTGTGGCTGATCCTGGCGCCCCGTGATTACCTCTCCACCTTCCTGAAGATCGGCACCATCGTCGCCCTGGCCATCGGCATCCTGGTGACCATGCCCGAGCTGAAAATGCCGGCCCTGACCCAGTTCATCGACGGCACCGGCCCGGTATGGAAGGGCGGTCTGTTCCCGTTCCTGTTCATCACTATCGCCTGTGGCGCGGTGTCGGGCTTCCATGCGCTGATCGCTTCCGGCACCACGCCGAAATTGCTCGCCAGTGAGGGGCATGCCCGTTACATCGGTTACGGCGGCATGCTGATGGAGTCCTTCGTGGCGATCATGGCCATGGTCGCGGCTTCCGTGATCGATCCGGGTGTGTACTTCGCCATGAACAGCCCGGCGGCTGTAGTCGGTGCCGATGCGGTGGCCGTTGCACAAACCGTCAGCAGCTGGGGCTTCGCCATTACCCCGGAAGCCCTGCAAGCCGTAGCCCACGACATCGGTGAAACCACCATCCTGGCCCGTGCCGGCGGTGCACCGACCCTGGCGGTCGGTATCGCGCAGATCCTGCACCACGTGTTGCCGGGCGAGAACACCATGGCGTTCTGGTACCACTTCGCGATCCTGTTCGAAGCGCTGTTCATCCTGACCGCAGTCGACGCCGGCACCCGTGCCGGGCGTTTCATGCTCCAGGATTTGCTCGGCTCCTTCGTCCCGGCGCTCAAACGCACCGAATCCTGGACCGCCAACCTGATCGCCACCGCCGGTTGCGTGGCCATGTGGGGTTATCTGCTGTACCAGGGCGTGATCGATCCACTGGGTGGCATCAACACCTTGTGGCCGCTGTTCGGTATCTCCAACCAGATGCTGGCCGGTATCGCCCTGATGCTCGGCACCGTGGTGCTGATCAAGATGAAGCGCCAGCGTTATGTCTGGGTGACCTTGCTGCCGGCCGTGTGGCTGCTGATCTGCACCACGACAGCGGGCTTCATCAAGCTGTTCGACGCCAACCCGGCGATCGGCTTCCTCGCACTGGCGAAGAAGTACAGCGATGCCTTGGCTAACGGTCAGGTGCTGGCCCCGGCCAAGAGCATCGACCAGATGCAGCACGTGATCTTCAACGCCTACACCAACGCAACGCTGACCGCTTTGTTCCTGTTCGTGGTGTTCAGCATCCTGTTCTTCGCGCTCAAGGTCGGTATCGCCGCCTGGGGCACCAAGGAGCGTACGGACAAGGAGGCGCCATTCCACGCGCTGCCGGATGCCTGATCATGTTCAATGACCTGAGTCGCCTCGGTAAATACCTCGGTCAGGCCGCGCGCCTGATGGTCGGCATGCCCGACTACGACAACTACGTCGAGCATATGCAGAACAAGCACCCGGACAAACCGGTGATGGACTACGAGGCGTTCTTCCGCGAGCGCCAGGAAGCCCGTTACGGCAGTAAAGCCGGACCGAAGTGCTGTTGAATGAAATAAAAAAAACCGGCTGAAAGGCCGGTTTTTTATTGAGTTCAGGAACACCTCGATGGCTCAGACCCCATGGCGATGGGAATCGTCGTCGCCACCGTTGTCCCGGGTCATGGAAACATTGTCAGGCATTCGTCCCTGAGGCTGATGATCCCGTTTGGCGATCTTGAGTGCCCGGTCGGCGACCTTGGCGTTATGCACCAGGCGGCAGAGCACGGCAACGATGATGATCGACAGTAATGACCAGATGACAATGGCGTTTAGGAGCATGGCGAAACCTCTCGCGTCAAACAATCCTTCCGATCGCCAACATCCTTGTAGCAAATAGTATTAATCCATTGTGGCAGGAGTTCATGAACTTGCACTTTCTTGCTGATTTGCGCTGTTTTTCAGCTATCTCCCCAGATGAAGCGACAGTTTCCCCGACCGGTACTTTAATGGATGGTCTGGAGCGACTGATCAAGGGGCTGTCATAGCCTTAATGCTATGGATCCCATACCGAAAAGCTATTTCATCAATCGGTGATCCGGATCCACGCTCAAGGGTGGTTAGCTGAAAACAAAATCAAGAGGAGATGCCATGTCAACTGAATCGAAATGCCCGTTCAATCACGCCGCTGGCGGTGGCACGACGAACCGCGACTGGTGGCCGAACCAACTGAACCTGAAGATCCTGAGTCAACACTCGCCAAAGTCTGACCCGCTGGGGGGCGACTTCAACTACGCCGAAGCCTTCAAGAGCCTGGACTTCCAGGCGCTGAAAAAAGACCTGAATGCGCTGATGACCGATTCCCAGGACTGGTGGCCGGCGGACTTCGGTCACTATGGGCCTTTTTTTATTCGCATGTCCTGGCACGCCGCAGGCACCTATCGCACCGGTGATGGCCGGGGTGGCGCCGGTTCCGGCCAGCAACGCTTTGCACCGCTCAACAGCTGGCCGGACAACGTCAGCCTCGACAAGGCCCGTCGGCTGCTCTGGCCGATCAAGCAAAAGTACGGCAACAAAGTCTCCTGGGCCGACCTGATCGTCCTCACCGGCAACGTTGCACTGGAATCCATGGGCTTCAAGACCTTTGGTTTTTCCGGCGGCCGCCCGGATGTCTGGGAACCGGACGAAGACGTCTACTGGGGTTCTGAAAGCAAGTGGCTGGGGGGCGACGTGCGTTATGGCAAAGATGCCGGGCAAGCTCCCGTAGAGCGCAATCTGGAAAACCCACTCGCCGCCGTGCAGATGGGCCTGATCTACGTAAACCCCGAAGGCCCTGAAGGCAACTCTGATCCGGTCGCCGCCGGAAAGGACATCCGTGAAACCTTTGCGCGCATGGCCATGAACGACGAGGAAACCGTCGCGTTGATCGCTGGCGGTCATGCCTTCGGCAAAACCCACGGTGCCGGTCCTGTCGACCATGTCGGGCCTGAGCCCGAAGGCGCCGGCCTCGAACTGCAGGGCCTGGGCTGGAAGAGTACGTTCGGTACCGGTAGCGGTGCCGACGCCATCTCCAGTGGTCTGGAAGTGACCTGGACGACCACGCCAACCCGGTGGAGCAACAACTACCTGGAAAACCTGTTCGGTTACGAATGGGAACTGACCAAGAGCCCGGCGGGGGCAAACCAGTGGAAGCCGAAAAACGGCGCTGGCGCCGGCACCATTCCAGATGCCTTTGATACGTCCAAACGGCGTGATCCGACCATGCTGACCACGGACTTGTCGCTACGCTTCGACCCGATCTACGAGCCGATTTCCCGGCGCTTCCTGGCCAATCCAGACCAGTTGGCCGACGCCTTCGCCCGTGCCTGGTACAAGCTGATTCACCGTGACATGGGGCCGCTTTCACGCTACCTCGGCCCGGAAATGCCGAACGAAGAACTGCTGTGGCAAGACCCGATCCCTGCTGTCGATCATCCGCTGGTCAATGACAGCGATGTGGCCGCGCTCAAGGGCAAAATTGCGGCCTCGGGGCTGTCAGTCTCACAGCTTGTATCTACAGCTTGGGCGGCCGCTTCGTCTTTCCGTGGCTCCGATAAACGCGGCGGTGCCAATGGCGGTCGCCTGCGCCTGGCGCCACAGAAGTCTTGGGAGGCCAACCAGCCAGAACAACTGGCCCGCGTGCTGGCAAAACTCGAAAGCATCCAGAACGAGTTCAACAGTGGCGGCAAGAAAATCTCCCTGGCCGACCTGATCGTGCTCGCCGGTGGCGTGGGCGTGGAACAGGCCGCGAAAAATGCCGGCCAAAGTGTGACGGTGCCTTTCACGCCGGGACGCATGGACGCCAGCCAGGAACAGACCGATGTCGAATCCTTCGGTTTCCTTGAACCGATTGCCGACGGTTTCCGTAATTACCTGAAGCAACAGTACCGTGTGCCGGCCGAAAAATTGCTGATCGACAAGGCGCAACTGCTGACGCTCAGCGCGCCGGAAATGACGGTATTGCTGGGTGGGCTACGGGTGTTGAACGCCAATGTCGGCCAGAGCAAACACGGTGTCTTCACCTCACGGCCGGAAGCCTTGACCAATGACTTCTTCACCAACCTGCTCGATATGGGGGTGGAGTGGAAGCCCGTGTCGGATGCCCAACAGGAGTTTGAAGGGCGTGATCGCAAGACCGGTGCAGTGAAGTGGACAGGGACGCGGGTTGACCTGGTCTTTGGTTCCAATGCGCAGTTGCGTGCGTTGGCCGAGTTCTATGCCACCGCCGATGCGCAGCAGAAGTTCGTCAAGGACTTCGTCGCTGCGTGGACAAAAGTGATGAACCTGGATCGCTTCGATCTGAAATAGGAGAGGTTGTCGTAAATTTGGAGCCGGCACGACTGCCGGCTCCAATCACAGATGAAGGCTTTCAGCACTATCAGTTCGCCGGTATTCAAGGCCATCTGTAATGACAGCTCAATTGTGTTGAGCACGAGTCAGCCGTCAAGAAATGGGAGATTCTCTTTTCGAACGACGCGAGCAGCATCATCGTATAGAAACGGGAGAAACATATAACGGCGACCTTTGGTTACCGGAGTGGCTTCGTGCAAAAGTGAACACGAAAACACCACAGCTCCTCCTGTTGGAGCGCTGTAATGCATTTTTCCAAACTCTGGAAAATGCAGAAAACCGCCTTCGTACTCTCCCGTATTAAGAAACAGGGAAACGGCAAAACGGCGATGCGCTGTACCCTTCGTGGTGTTATCCCTATGGGGCCGGAAATGCCCGCCTTCATCGCTGTTGTAGCAGGCCACCATATAGCGCTCCATTCGAGTGGCATTGAACTGGAACGCTTTATGTAGCTCTGGAAGCAGACGGTTGGCTATACGCAACGAACATGCTTTGGATAGAGCCTCGTCTTCAATAATGCAGTCACGACGTTGCTTGTGGCCATGGTCGGTGACGTGGACGGTTTTACCCGACTGCTCCACCATAAACCCGGACTCCTCTCCGCCACGTTCGTCGTAGTGACTTATTAGTGCTTTACACAGCTTGGGCTCAAATATACGGGGAATCACCAGGACTGGTGCGTGTGGAGTGGCGGCATGTGGCGGTGCCAGTGCGGGTAATCTATCCAGAAAGCGCATTAAAGAGGGGACATGGTTATCAACCGGCGTCTCGATCGGGACGATGGCCAGGATACGTAACGCAGGATCCAGCACATAGGTCATTTGCCTGATGCTGCCGTCTATCTGCAATGTACCGTAGAGCTTACTGACTGACCGATCGAAGTCCCAGATGAAGCGCATGCCAGGTATCGAACTTTCTACCCGCTTCAGCTTTTCATCATCTGGATCTACGGACACACCGAAGAAGCAGACGTGATCGTCATTGAACCGCTGGCGATGGGCCTGAACAGCTTCCAGAACTTTAATTGATGTGGGATCAGCCGCAGAACCAAAAAAAGTAAGCACTACATACCGACCGGCAATAGTGTCGAAACAAAAGCGCTCTCTTTGTTGAGTGCGGCAATGGAACCAAGGGGCAGGTCCACCGACTGAAAACGCTGTGGCGCGCATCACAACTCCTTGCCGGCAGGCAGTGGATCGCTAGCAGGAAGAACTCCAGGCACTCGAAACTTGCAGGTAAAGCTAGTTCAGACTTGTTGAAGCTGCCTGGAGCGCTGATGGCGACTCCTCATTCATGACTTGTATCTCTGGTTTTTTGCAGAGCAAGGTGCGGTCTATCCGAGACGCCCAGGGCTCTGGCAATCATCCAGGCTTATCAAGCCTCGGCGCTGGCAGACCAGGCATCGATCACCGATTGCAGGAACTGCTCCGACAACCGAGGGTTGTCCAGGGCCCTGGCGATCAGTATGGCCCCGGTGATCGATGACAGGATGCGCAAGGCCTCCTGGTGTTTTTCATCATCGGTTTGGCCGTCGACCAAAGGCAGCAGCGTTTCGATCAGGGTCTGCACGCCTTGGGTGAACGAGTGGCTGACGGCACCGCCGTTGCGCGCGACATCGGCCCCCAGGGCAGGGATCGGGCAGCCTTCGGTCCAGTTGCTCAAGTGGCTTTGGGTCAGGTACCCCTTGAGCAGTTCGGGGATGGATTTGGCTGCTCGCCAGTCTTCGATGTTGGTTTCGAACGTGCGGCTGACCGCCTCTGACGCCAACTGCTCCTTGCCGCCGGGGAACTGTCCGTAAAAGCCGCCATGGGTCAGGCCCACCGAGCGGGACAGTTCGCCGATACCGATGCCGTCGATTCCTTTTTCCCGGTACATCTTCGAGGCTGCGCCGAGGATCGCTTCCTTGTTGGCTGCTGCCTTGTCTTTCGTCACTTTCATGAGTGGGGTCCTGTCATCCGATGAGCGCCCTGGCAAATTTTTGCTGAGGGGCTGGCATTGATGATGATCATAATATAAATTCGCGGCAATGGCTTTGCAGGCCGACGAGCCCGTGGCTCAAGTCAGAACACCTCACAGGGTGCCGCCCCATGAAACGTCATGATCTGCGCAGTATCGACCTCAATTTGCTGGTGATTTTCGAGGCGCTCATTCAGGAACGCAACGTCACGCGGGCCGCGGAAAGACTTTCCCTGGGCCAGCCGGCGGTCAGCGGCGCGTTGGGTCGATTGCGTACGCTGTTCAACGACCCTCTGTTTAAACGCATTGGCCACAAAATGGAACCGACCACCCGGGCCTTGCAGGTGGCGCAAACCCTTGGGCCCGCATTGGACTGTATCTGCGCTGTCGTCAGTCTGACGGCTTCCAATAAAAACCCAGTTGATTCAGAGGCTTGATCTGAGCATTCATTTTTTTTGCCCTTAAACATGATAGTCATCATTAATGATGATAACCAAGTTCACTCCGTTCAATTCGTCGCTGCCCCCTGTGCGGCCGAGAATTCTCCAACCCCTAAACCGTCAGGCGGACACTACCCATGCAACAGTCACTCAAACCTTTGCGTTATCCCCTTGCTGCATTGGCGTTGGCGACCCTCACTGCTTGCGGCCACGCACCCGATGCCGCCAAGGCTCCGGGTGCGCCGCCTGTCACGGTCGCCAAAGTGCTCGAGCAACCCATCACCGAATGGGATGAAGTCACCGCCCGCCTGGAAGCACCGGAAACCGTCGTGGTTCGCCCGCGGGTCTCGGGGCAGATCGATCGAGTCGCCTTCACCGATGGCGAGTCGGTGAAGAAAGGGGATTTGCTGTTCCAGATCGATCCACGTCCGTTCGAACACGAAGTGCATCGTTTAGAGGCGCAATTGCAACAGGCTCGCGCCACGCTGGTTCGAACTGGCAATGAAGCGCAACGGGGACAGCGCCTGCTGAGCAGCAATGCCATTTCGGCGGAACTGGCCGACACGCGCAACACCACCGCCCAGGAAGCCCGTGCCGCCGTCGATGCCGTGCAGGCGCAACTCGATCTGGCACGCCTGAACCTGAGCTTCACCCGCGTCACCGCGCCGATCAGCGGCCGGGTCAGTCGTGCTGAAATCACCGCCGGCAACATCGTCACCGCCGACACCTCGGCGCTCACTAGCGTGGTCTCCACCGACAAGGTCTACGCCTATTTCGACGCCGACGAGCGCCTGTTCCTCAAGTACGGCCAACTCTCCCGCCAAGGCCGGCGCAGCCAGTCGACACCGGTGTACATGGGCTTGTCGAACGAAGAGGGCAATAGCCACCTGGGGCAGATGAACTTCGTCGACAACCAGGTCAATCCCAAGACCGGCACCATCCGTGGCCGCGCGGTGTTCGACAACACCGACGGCCAATACACCCCGGGGCTGTATGCCCGATTGAAGCTGGTGGGCAGCGCAGCCTACGCCGGCTTGCTGATCAAAGACGAAGCGGTGGGCACCGACCTGGGCAAGAGGTTCGTGCTGGTGATCGACCAGGACAACAAGGCCGTGTACCGCAGCGTCGATCTGGGACCGAAGCTCGAAGGCTTGCGCATCGTGCGCAGCGGTTTGCAGAAAGAAGACCGCATCGTCATCAACGGCCTGCAACGGGTTCGTCCCGGCGCGGTGGTCGCGCCGCAGGACGCGCCGATGGCCGACGCAGAAACCGTCGCCACCCTGGCTCGTCAACGCCAGGCCATCGAGGCGGGTAATCAGCCCGTCGCTCCGTCCCCGGCACTGGTGAAAACGGATACAACCGTTTCGCCTCGTGGATAAAGGAACACCGTCATGAAGTTCTCACAATTCTTTATCACGCGGCCGATCTTCGCTGCGGTGTTGTCGCTGCTGATCCTGATCGCCGGCGCCATCGCGCTGTTCCAGTTGCCGATCAGCGAATACCCCGAGGTAGTGCCACCGACCGTGGTCATCCATGCCAACTACCCGGGTGCCAACCCCAAGGTGATTGGCGAAACCGTAGCTGCACCTCTCGAACAAGCGATCACCGGCGTCGAGAACATGCTGTACATGTATTCGCAGTCCACGGCCGATGGCCGGCTTACCCTCACGGTGACCTTCGCCCTCGGCACTGACCTGGACAACGCCCAGGTGCAGGTGCAGAACCGCGTGACCCGGACCGAGCCAAAGCTACCCGAAGAAGTGACGCGCATCGGCATCACCGTGGACAAGGCGTCGCCCGAACTGACGATGGTGGTGCACCTGACCTCGCCGGACAAACGCTACGACATGCTGTACCTGTCCAACTACGCGATCCTCAACGTCAAGGATGAGCTGTCGCGCCTGAACGGTATCGGTGACGTGAAGATGTTCGGTATCGGCGACTACTCGCTGCGTATCTGGCTCGATCCGAACAAGACCGCTTCACGCAACCTGACCGCGACTGACGTGGTCAATGCGGTCCGCGAACAGAACCGTCAGGTCGCTGCCGGCCAACTGGGCGCACCGCCTGCGCCCAACGCCACTAGCTTCCAGATGTCGATCAACTCCCAAGGGCGGCTGGTCACAGAGGAGGAGTTCGAGAACGTGATTGTCCGCAGTGGTCCGGACGGCGAAATCACTCGCCTCAAGGACATTGCGCGGATTGAACTCGGTTCCAACCAGTACGCCCTGCGCGCCTTGCTCAATAACCAGGAAGCGGTGGCGATGCCGATCTTCCAGCGCCCGGGTTCCAATGCGATCGACGTTTCCGATCAGGTGCGGGCGAAGATGGCCGAGCTGAAGAAGAGCTTCCCGGAAGGCATGGACTACGAGATCGTCTACGACCCGACCATCTTCGTGCGCAGTTCGATAGAAGCGGTGGTTCACACGCTGTTCGAAGCGCTGATTCTGGTGGTGCTGGTGGTGATTCTGTTCCTGCAAACCTGGCGCGCTTCGATCATTCCATTGGTGGCGGTACCGGTGTCGTTGATCGGCACCTTTGCCGTGATGCACCTGTTCGGCTTCTCGCTCAATGCCCTGTCGCTGTTCGGTCTGGTGCTGGCCATCGGGATCGTGGTCGATGATGCGATCGTGGTGGTGGAGAACGTCGAGCGCAACATCGAGTTGGGCCTCGAGCCGATCGAGGCAACCAAGAAAGCCATGGGCGAGGTGACCGGGCCGATCATCGCCACGGCGTTGGTATTGTGCGCGGTGTTCGTCCCTGCTGCCTTTATCTCCGGTTTGACGGGCCAGTTCTACAAGCAATTCGCACTGACCATTGCCATCTCGACGGTGATCTCGGCGTTCAACTCCTTGACCTTGTCGCCGGCATTGGCCGCGGTATTGCTCAAGGCCCACGGCGCGCCGAAAGACCGTTTCTCCAAAGTGCTGGACCGATTGTTCGGTGGCTGGCTGTTCAAACCCTTCAACCGCGTATTCGAAAAAGCCAGCCATGGCTATGTGGTTGCCGTCGCCAAGGTCATTCGTGGCAGCAGCGTGGCCTTGCTGGTGTATGCCGGGCTGATCGCCATGACCTACATGGGCTTCAGCACCACGCCGACCGGTTTCGTGCCGACCCAGGATAAAAAGTACCTGGTGACCTTCGCGCAACTGCCGGACGCCGCCAGCCTTGATCGTTCGGAATCGGTGATCCGGCGCATGAGCAGCATCGCCATGAACGAGCCGGGCTTCGACAGCGCCGTGGCGTTCCCGGGGCTGTCGATCAACGGCTTCACCAACAGCCCGAACGCCGGTATCGCCTTCATCGGCTTGCGGCCCTTCGATGAACGCAAAGACCCGAGCCTGTCGGCAAAGGCGATTTCCGCTTCACTGAACGCCAAGTTCGGCAGCATTCAGGACGCCTACATCGCCGTGTTCCCGCCACCGCCCGTTCAAGGCCTGGGCACCATCGGTGGCTTCAAACTGCAGATCGAAGACCGCGGCAACCTGGGCTATGAAGCCCTGTACAAAGAGACCATGAACGTCATCGCCAAGAGCCGCAGCGTTCCGGAACTGGCCAATCTGTTCACCAGCTTCACGGTGAACGTGCCGCAGGTCGATGCCGCGATCGACCGGGAAAAAGCCAAGACCCATGGCGTGGCCGTCAGCGATATCTTCGACACGTTGCAGGTGTACCTGGGCTCGCTGTATGCCAACGACTTCAACCGTTTCGGCCGCACCTACCAGGTCAACGTTCAGGCAGACCAGCAATTCCGCCTGGAACCGGAGCAGATCGGCCGGTTGAAGGTGCGCAACGACCATGGGGAAATGATCCCGCTCGCCACCTTCATCAAGGTCAGCCCGACGTCGGGGCCTGATCGGGTCATGCACTACAACGGCTTCATCAGTGCGGAAATCAACGGTGCGGCGGCTCCCGGCTTCAGCTCCGGCCAGGCCCAGAAAGCCATCGAGAAACTGCTCAAGGAAGAACTGCCCAACGGCATGACCTACGAGTGGACCGACCTGACCTACCAGCAGATCTTGTCCGGCGACACCGCGTTGCTGGTGTTCCCGCTCTGCGTCCTGTTGGCGTTCCTGGTGTTGGCTGCACTGTATGAAAGCTGGAGCCTGCCGCTGGCGGTGATCCTGATCGTACCGATGACGCTGCTGTCGGCGATTGCCGGGGTGATCATTTCCAAGGGCGACAACAACATCTTCACCCAGATCGGCTTGATCGTGCTGGTGGGCCTGGCGTGCAAGAACGCGATCCTGATCGTCGAGTTCGCCAAGGACCGGCAGGACCAGGGCTTGTCGCCGCTGGATGCCGTGCTGGACGCCTGTCGCATGCGTTTGCGGCCGATCCTGATGACTTCGATCGCTTTCATCATGGGGGTGATTCCGTTGGTGACTTCCACCGGAGCCGGTTCGGAAATGCGTCGCGCCATGGGTGTCGCAGTGTTCTCCGGAATGCTCGGGGTGACCTTCTTCGGGTTGCTGCTGACGCCGGTGTTCTTCGTCCTGATTCGTCGCTACATCGAACGTAAAACCGCGCGCAAGGCGGCCCGGGTTCAAGCACTCAACGTTATTGATTCGGAGGCACACTGATGAACACTTTCAAGCTCTTCCTTCCCGGCCTCCTGGTGACGGCATTGGCCGCCTGCACCGTAGGGCCGGATTACAAAACCCCGGACACAGCGCCTGCCCATGTCGTCTCGGCACAAGGGGCCCACTACGATCAATCGCGTTTTGAAACGGTGTGGTGGCAGCAATTCGACGACCCCACGCTGAACCAGTTGGTTGGCAAAGCGCTCAATGGCAACCGCGATCTGCGTGTGGCCTTCGCCCGCTGGAAAGCCGCCCGGGCCATCCGCGATGACGTCAGCAACGACAATCTGCCGGTGGTCACCAGTCGGGTCAGCAGCGTGCAGGGCAAGTCGCAGGTGCCGGGCTTGACCGAGAGTCGGGTCAATACCGAACGCTACGACCTGGGCCTGGACATGGCCTGGGAGATCGATCTGTTCGGGCGCATCCAGCGTGAGCTGGAATCCAGCGACGCCCGGGAAGACGCCACGGCGGCGGATCTGTATCAACTGCGGGTGACCATGATCGCCGAGTTGGTGGACGCCTATGGTCAGCTGCGCGGTGCGCAATTGCGGGAAAAAATCGCCCTGGCCAACCTGAAGAATCAAAGCGAATCGCGCGCCGTGACGGTGAGCCTGCGTGACGCTGGTGTGGGTAACGAACTCGACGTGGTGCGCGCCGATGCCCGATTGGCGGCGGTCGAAGCGAGCGTGCCGCAACTGCAGGCGGAACAGGTACGCGACAAAAACCGCATCGCCACTCTGCTGGGCGAACGCCCGGACACCCTGAGCATCGACTTGAGTCCAAAGGATTTGCCGGCCATCGCCAAGGCATTGCCGATTGGCGATCCCGGCGAACTGTTGCATCGGCGCCCTGATGTGCTCGCGGCAGAGCGCCGGTTGGCGGCGTCAACGGCTGATGTCGGCGTGGCCACCGCCGACCTGTTTCCACGGGTGAGCTTGAGCGGGTTCCTCGGGTTCACGGCGGGGCGCGGTTCGCAGATTGGCTCCAGTGCCGCCCGTGCCTGGAGCCTGGGGCCGAGCATCACCTGGGCCGCGTTTGACCTGGGCAGCGTGCGGGCGCGCATTCGTGGCGCCAACGCCGACGCCGAGGGTGCATTGGCGACCTATGAACAACAGGTGCTGCTCGCACTGGAGGAATCGGAAAACGCCTTCAGCGACTACGGCAAACGCCAGCAACGCCTGCTGTCGCTGATCAAGCAAAGCGAGTCGAGTCGCGCAGCGGCCGATCTGGCGGCGACGCAATACAAGGAAGGGGTGGTGGACTACCTGGTGTTGCTGGATGCGCAACGTGAGCGCCTGAACGCCGAGGATGCCCAGGCACTGGGTGAAACCGATCAGTACCGCGCCATTGTGGCGATCTACAAATCCTTGGGCGGTGGTTGGGACAGCGGCGATACCAGGCTGGCGAAAAACAACTGACAGGAGCGTAATTCCGTTCATTCAAGAGACAGAGCGAACAATAAAGAACCTGTGGCGAGGGAGCTTGCTCCCGTTGGACTGCGTAGCAGTCCCATTTTTGGGGCCGCTTCGCGCCCCAGCGGGAGCAAGCTCCCTCACCACAGAAAGAATGTTCGTCTTTTTTTCGTCAATGACCATCCACAACTCGCGGCAGCCCCAACGGATTACCCTCGCGCAGAGCCTCCGGCAGCAGGGCATCGGGAAAGCCCTGGTAAGCCACCGGGCGCAGGAAGCGCTCGATGGCGGTCATGCCCACCGAAGTAAAACGACTGTCCGAGGTCGCCGGAAACGGCCCGCCATGCACGGTGGCGAAACACACTTCCTGCGGATGGGCGAAGGCATTGACCACGATGCGTCCGGTGCGTCGCTCCAGGGTTGGCAGCAAGCGACGGGCCAGTGGCAAATCGTCCTGTTCAAGATGCAGGGTCGCGCTGAGTTGCCCCTTCAATGAGCGCGCGACCCGCAACAGTTCATCTTCATCCCTGACCTTCACCAGCAGCGCGAACGGGCCGAATACCTCCTGCGAAAGCAACGTCTCGGCGAGAAAGCGTTGGCCATCGACCTCGAACAGCGCCGAGCGGCCATCGAATTCTGCGGTCGATGTCGAGCCAACGGCGACGAGGCTGGCGCCGGCGCTTTCCATTGTACACAGCCCTTTCAGGTACGCCCCATGGATGCCCGGTGTCAGCATCGTGCGTGCCGGTGCTTCGCTCACGCGTTTGCTCATGGCGTGGCGCAGCGCTGCAAATCCTGGACCTTCGACGGCAACCAGAATGGCCGGTTTGAGGCAGGCTTGCCCGACGTTGACCAGCATGCGCTCAACAAAGCCATCACCGATCTGCGCGCCGCGTTCGGCGAGAGCCTGGGGCAGGATGAAGGTCGGGTTGACGCTGGTCATTTCGGCGAAGACCGGAATCGGATCGGAACGTAACTGCGCACGCCGATACAGCGCCATGCCACCTTGTTCGGAACCGGTGAAGGTCACGGCCTTGATCAGCGGATGATCGACCAGCGCTTCGCCGATGGCATTGCCGGAGCCGCGCACCATGGAGAACACGCCTTCGGGCAATTCGCTGTCTTGCACCGCCTGGCGGATAGCGCGGGCCTGGATTTCCGAGGCGCCGGGATGCGCGTTGTGCGCCTTGAGAATGACGGTCGAACCCGCCGCCAGCGCCGACGCAGTATCGCCGCCGGCCACCGAGTAGGCGATGGGGAAATTGCTCGCGCCGAAAATCGCCACCGGGCCGATGGCGATTTTTTGCAGGCGATGGTCCATGCGCGGGCGTGGCTGGCGCTCCGGTTGTGCGGGATCAATGGCCAGTTGCAGGAAGCGCCCGGTGCGCACCACATCGGCGAACTGGCGGAACTGGGTGGCCGTTTTGATTGCCTCGCCTTCCAGTTGTGCCTCGGGTACGCCGGTTTCCAGGGCGGCCCGTGCAGCCAGCGCTCCACGAACGCTATCGAGATTGTCGGCGATGCGTTCGAGAAACGCCGCACGCACGGCAAGCGTGGTATGGCTGTAGACATCGAATGCTTCATCGGCCAGGGTCGCAGCCCGGTCGACATCGGCCACACCACCCAGTGCGAACGCCGGTTCAATCGGCTGGTTGATCGCGGGATTGAGCGCCTTCAGGGTGCCTTCGCTGGCGGCGACATCGCTGGCACCGATCAGCAGTTTGCCGGTCAACTGCATCACGCACCTGCCTTTGCCAGCGCGGCAACCAGTTCATCGGTGGTCAGGATGGCGTGAGCGAAGGTCGGGCCGTTGAGCTCATGGGCCGAATGCATCATTTCCGGTTTGAAGGCGGCGGTCGCATCCCGTACCAGGGTGACGTGATAGCCGAGTTCCTGAGCGTAACGGGCGGTTGCCTCGATGCAGGTATTGGCCAGCAGGCCGACGATGATCACGTGGGTGATACCTTTCTGCTTGAGGCGGAAATCGAGGTCGGTATTGGCAAAACCGCTGGAGCCCCAATGCTCCTGCACGACGATGTCGCCGTCCTTCGGCGCGAAGTCGGGGTGCCATTCACCGCCCCATTCGCCCCGTGCGAAGTGGTGCATATGCATGACCTTGCACTGGGTGGGGCTTGGGTGATCCCAGTTTTCGTAGTCGCCTTTTTCCCAGCGGCGGTGCGGTACGATGACCACCGGGATGTTGAGCGCGCGAATGGTGCGATCAAGCGTACGCAGGTTGTCGAGCAGGCCGACTTGCTTGGCAATGGGCTCGATCAAGGGGTAGATCTTTCCGCCGTCCGACAGAAAGTCGTTGTAGGGGTCGACCAACAGATAGGCAGTCCGGTCAAGAGGGTAGGTGGCATTGGACATGACGGTTCTCCGCAAAATAATCCGTGGATGGTGAAGTGTAGTTGCTCAAAATTTACGTAGATATGATAATCATAGTAACTAGGAAAGAGGCAATACCGCATGTCGGTGAAAACAACTGTTTCTGAAACCCTGTGTCCGATTTCCCGGGCCGAAGCCGTCGTGGGCGACCGCTGGACGGTGCTGGTCTTGCGCGAACTGTTCATGGGCAGCCATCGCTTTGACGACATCCAGGCGCAGACCGGCGGTACGCCGCAAATGGTCGCGGCGCGCTTGAAAAGCATGGAGGCCGACGGGCTCGTAGAGCGCCGCGCTTACAGCGAACGGCCAAAACGCTACGAATATCACCTCACGGAAAAAGGCGACGCGTTTTACTCGGTGGTCCTGGCGTTGCGGGCCTGGGGTGAAACCTGGTGCAAGTCGCCCGAGGAAGGCCTGGCGGTGGTGTATACCCACCGCAGTTGCGGCGAGCCCGCCGGGCTCGGTCCGCTTTGCGCCCATTGCGGGCAGCCCCTGCGCCGCGCCGACCTGATCAGTGAGCCAAGTGCCGCCTATGTCGCCGAACGCAGCGCCCGGCGCGAAGCGTTCAAGGGCAGTCGCGGGGCCGATCCGGTAACAGCGAGGGAATAAGACCAACGACGTGCCGGCAGTTGCGGCTTTGTATCCGCAGGTATCCGCAACGCCCGCCGTTACCCCAGCATACAAAACCGCCGTTTCCCGACACCCGGGCGATACACGACAGCCTTCAAATGGAACCACCGGCATCGCGCCACTTTCGGCGCGACCCGGCGTGGTTCAACTGGAGGAAAGACAATGTTGCGTACCCACACCCGTCACACCCTCGGCAAGCTTGGTCTGGTCCTGGCCGCCGCAGGGCTCGCGACCGTAGCGAGCCTCTCTCAAGCCCAGGAAACCCAGCCGGCCCCGGCGATGAAAAGCTGGCAGCAGGGCCTGCACCGCACCGACCTGGTACACGAAGACCTGGGCGCCGCCAACCGCGAAGTCCTTCAGGTGCTCGTGGACTTCGATCCGGGCGTGACGTCGCCCAAACATGCTCACCCGGGTGTAGAGGTGGCGCATGTGATCAGCGGCACCTTCGAGTATCAACTGGAAGGGCGGGCACCGGTGACGCTCAAGGCCGGTGACTCGTTGTACATTCCCGAAGGCGTCGCCCATGTGGCGAAGAACGTGGGCCAGGGCAAGGCCTCGGAACTGGCGACCTACATCGTGAACAAAGGCGAGCCGCTGCTGATCCTCAAGCAGTAGGCGAGTGTTTGTAGGAGCGAACTCGCTCGCGATGGTCTTGAGAGCGCTGCGTTTAGCCAGTAAACACGCGTTATCGTTAACGACCATCGTCGGTGCGTAATTACATTACTACTGACCAGGCATTTGCGTTCGTGGTGATCACCGTTTGTATTCGGTTGACCAATGCCCGCACAAGAGACGAGCGACAGAGAGCGGCCAGAAGCGGTCATGCACTGTCGACAAAATAAGGGCAATTCGCAGCTATCACTGTAAGTGCTCTGACAGTCGCCGATTTTTTAGGGGGCCAATGTCCTCAACCTCGTCTGGCTATACGGTATCATCGAAATCTCAATGCGCGATTGCCAGGATTCGCCATCACAGATGACTGTATTTGTGACCAAGAATTCCGAGCATGCGCAATCGGCAAGACGTTCAGTAAGGATGCAGGAATGGACTGGTCGTTTGTGAAAAGAATCACTCAGTTGCTGAGTAAAATTGGCGCTGAGGTTAGCTCGAAGGTTCAGCAGATAGCGAGGCGTAAACCCCTGTGTCAGTCGAAGATGCTGGCAATGCACAAGCTCCCTGTTGATCAGTCTCACACCAATGTTTTTGAGCCCTTGACGCCCGTTGTAATGTCGGATGAGCAGTCTGGTCGTTACCTAAACGAACTTCGTCATGCGTTGATGAACGATCAAGTACGAAATATCGCGATTACAGGCGACTACGGCGCCGGTAAAAGCAGCTTGATTCGAACGTTTGTAGCGAAGCATCCGGAGCTTACCTACGCATGGATCTCCCTTGCGACCTTCGGAAAAGACGGGGTCGTTGATTCCCCGATATCATCACTGCAAAGCGAAGGCGATGGGAGAGCAGATGTTTCCTCCAGCCAGTCCGAGGCGAAGGCAGAGGCAAAATTAGTTGAAAGGATAGAGGAAACCATCGTTCAGCAGTTGCTATATTCGGTTAAGGCAAAGGATTTGCCCAAGACCCGACTTAAGAGAATCGTCCAAGCTTCGAAATCATCCATCCTGTGGACATCGATTTTTTTAAGTGCTGTATTGATTGGCGGTACTCGACTATACGCGGAAAACCTGACAACCATTTGGGCAATCGAGCCAAGCTGGTTAGTTGATTTGCTGCTTTGTATTCCTGATTGGTTAGCCGCGTCATTGGTGGGTATTGGTGCATTCTTACTCATCTATCGTTTTACGAGCCTATTCTCGGCATTCAATATTGATGGCCTGACTGTGAAAGGTGGCAAGTTGGAGGCTACGAATCACGGATCGGTTCTTCATAAAAACGTCGACGAACTTATATATTGCTTCGAGCGGAGCAATATCGATGTGGTTTTGATTGAAGATCTGGATCGGTTTGGAATTCAGGACGTTTTCTTCAGGCTGCGCGAGATAAATCTCATAATAAAAAACTCACCTCAAATAAACAGGCCTATATTCTTCGTGTACGCCCTGCGCGATGAACTGTTTGTTTCGAGCGAAAAGACAAAGTTTTTTGATGTCATTATACCTGTGATACCGGTCGTCAATTTTGAAAACTCTCAGCAAAAGCTGATAGAACTGCTTTCAGTTCGCAAGATTAAAAATGAGACATTGTTTGATGGACTAGATCCAGTGCTGGTAGAGACTATTTCATACTATATCGACGATATGCGACTACTGAAAAATATTGTTAATGAATTTGATATGTATGCCAGTTTGTTGGCGTCGGAAATGAATTTAGACAGGAATAAGCTGCTTGCTATTATTTTTATAAGAAATTTATACCCTAAAGAGTACGCTGGATTGCTGCGCCGCGCTGGAGTTATTTATGATTTATTCAAGATTTTTGATTTGTGGAAGCTCGAACAAATATCTGACATAGAAGCCAAAGCTGACACTGAAAGATTAGAAATTAATCTCAGAAAAGAACTTGTCGCTAAAAATGTTATCGAATTGCGCGAACAACTTTGGTTCGAATTGCTCAGGCTGGCTGGAGCAGACTATGCTTCTCACTTTCAAGTGGATACTGGGCATGTCTACTCTATGTCACAGTTTTTGAATGACGAGATATTTGCCGAACTTGAAAAGGATGACGTGACCATCGCTGTGGGTAAGCCCGATTACGGATTTCAACAAATCGGTAAGCGAGTGAAGTTTTCGGCGGTTTTGAACATGAGTTCACCTTCATATTCGAAAAAGGTTAGCTTGCTTTCTACTAGCGCCGGGACACTCGCTTCTACCCTCAACAAACTGGGCGAAGAAAAAGACCGGGTGCAGCGATTACCGCTTAAAGGTGCGCTAGATTATAGAACTTTCAATGAGAAGGTTGTCAGTCATTTCTCCTCGATGAAGGCAATGAGCTATCTGGTCCGGGCTGGCTTTTTTAGCACCGACTACGCTGCCTACGTCGGTTACTTTTATGCAGGAGCATTGGGGATGGAGGATATGAACCTCATCCTAGATCTGAGGGCGGGGAGATTACCTGCTGTTGGCAGCTCTCTAGTCAACCCTAAACTAGTACTTTCAAAGTTGTCACATGCTGATCTTGAGGGCGGCAGAGGACTACTATCAGGTTTTATCGAATACCTTTGTGGTCCTTTGCAAAGTGACAGCATAGGCAAGCAGAAGCACTCTGCATTGGAGTCGATACTTGAGGGCAGCTTCGACCACCTAGACCGTATCTCAGAAGTAATTACTACGTTGTTGGATAGCGATTCGCTCTTGGGCTTTATGCGAGCTATCTACCACTATCAGGTCGGCCTTTACCAAGCAATATTGAAAACCAGTGAGCAATTCTCTGGCATACTGAGTCGCCAGAAACTTTTTATGGGTATATTATCATCGCTTAATATCGATGAGATTGACGACGTCGAAAGCGACCCCGAGGCCAGCTTTGTACCGTTGCTTGAGGCGCTTGACGATGTTTCGCTTTTGATTCCAACGCTCCTAGATCTAACGGGGGGCTGGAAGTACTTCACAACGCATCCTGTCGAGTTTCACAGTTTGGGTATAGGGCAGTCGGCGGAATCAATCAAACATTTGATAGGCTTGGGTTTCCTTAAACTAAATCTTCCAATGCTGGCTTTGGTAGAAGCCACTCTCGCACCAGACCGTCCGGCTGGCTCGGGCATTTCATACTATTCACTTAGTCAGCTGTCCATACCGGGGCTTGAGCGTTTGATCATGCGTAATTCATCATCATTTGTTCAGGTGTTACTCACTCAAGAGGGCATGCTTGCTGAAACCTCAGCGTCTTTGACGTGGCTGTTCAACAGTATCGATAAGCATCAGGATCTTATGTTTGAGTTGCTGGAGCGAACGGATGCTATCTTTGAAATGATTGAGTCTGTGCCAGAGGTCTTGTGGCCTAATATACTCAGTAGCGACTCGATTTTGCCGTCAAAGGATACGATCTATATATGTTTTGATTATTTTTATTACACTGAAGATGGTGAGTTTGTGGCAGCTGATCCTGCTTCGGATGAGACGACCAATATAGAACAGACGTCTGCTTTCCTCGGGTTTGTGACTAGACATGCAGATGCGCTTAAAAGCGTCTTATGGACGGATAAAGGGAATGCTACTAATGATCTGCAAAAGACACTGTTGTCGGATAGCCGAGTTAGCGACGCTTCAATCCGCATGCTTCTTTCAGAGACTGTGCTGGAAGATTTTTCGGTGCTGTCGGAAATAAAACCAAGCCGCTGGGCGATGTTAGTCATTTTGGATTACCTTCCTTACGACCAGGCGGTGCTGGCTTGCATCACTGAGAAAGCTCCGCTATGCATTGCTACCTATCTGACTGAGCGATGGACTGAAGCAGCGAAAGATTTTGATCCGCTGACAGCCAGCATGGACGTCCTGATTGGGGTGACTAAGAGTGCGGCGGTGACGATCATGGAGAAGGTGGATCTCTGGAAAGGTATCAGTGGCGACCTTTTCAAGGAGCACGCGGGAGCTAGGGCAGAGATCGCTAGAATTTGTGAGGTTGGTAATCGGACTAACGTGACCTTCCCATCGTCTACCTGCGTTCACATGCTTTGGTTCGTTTCGACTGACACCTCCATACCTTCCAGACAGCGTATTGAGGCGTTTTTGCAGGTCGTGGCCACAAAGGGGGTGGAGTGGTCCCACGCGGCCCAGTTCTTGGAAAACCTTGATGAAGATGGATTCAAAAGGCTCGCCAAAAAAGACCGCAGATTCACTGTCCTTAACTCGGATGTAAATCTGCGTCTGATCAATGCTCTTAGGGCAAAGGGCTTTGTCGGCAAGGCCACTGAGAAAAAAGAAAAGATCGTCGTCAGCGTGATGACCAGCGCGCTGAAATAACGGCGTGTTCTGCCCACCGGCCGACATGTCGGGAAGGTGAAGCTAGCGATCTGCTAGCGCTTCATTGGTCGAAAAAAGACTAAGGTCAATTGCGTTGTAGTGTTGATCGCCTCCCACGCCGTGGAGTGCGGTCAGATCGTGGTCCTATCCACCGTCACGGTTTTTGGAATTTCGGGCTGTGTAGTCGAAAGCAGCCCCTCGTGTCAGGCAGCAGTCGACTGATTACTGCCCTTGGCGACAGGCAGAAAACGGCCAAAAGCGGTCGTCGAATTTCTAGAAAATCCGAAGCGATTCAGAGGCGTCTCGCGGACAAGGCCAGACTATTCTGTACGGCTGAGGCATCTGCACTCCTGGTGTGACAACCATCCGCCTTAGCTCAACAAAATCTGCGTCCAAAAGGTTTCTGAAATGCTCAGCCTCTTCCGGCAAAGTTAAAGAGATGTACTTTTCCGCCGATACACTCTCGGGCTTATTGAGGGAACATCATGCTTGGATATCTTGGCATCACCGGAACAGCTATTGAGGCTCTGTTAAAAGTTGTATCCGCTAGCGGCGCCACAGCCGCACCGCCAGCGGAGCTGGATCACGCGAGGGTGCAAGCCGAAACAATGGCAAGCATTGTCCTTGCTCAAGCAAAAGCCCAGCAGGAGCAGGCTATTGCGCTCCGAATAGCATGTGCCGAAGAAGTACAAATCGAAGAGTTTTACGATACCTCGGGTAAGGGGCAACTTGGGGTTTCCGTAAAGGAGGAGGGGTTTACAGCCGGATTGACTGGAGACGGTCGTCGTGTGACGAAGCGGATCATCCGATTTACAGGTAACCCGTGCCCGGAGGAGATTTACCAAGATTTTCTTCTAGGGAATGGCTTCAAGGCTCAGCCTAAACGTGAGCAATGATTACCTGCTCTAGTAAATGTCAGCATGGTCACCGTTGCTATATACCGAAATGGTGCCAACCGGCGTTACGCTCAACATGTAGGTTTTCGCGGCCAAACCTTTATTATGGCGGCCGCCTGTTGAGAAAATCATACATGTTAAATCTCTTGTGCTGTGCTGCATTCATACGTTAAAGGTATAGATCATGGATAGATCCGAAGAGCCGAGTTTAAAAGCGTACGGCTTTCTTGAAGCAGTGACGTTTCCAGGAGAAAAGTCCAATCCGAGAGGGCGAATAAACCTCGTCTTAGACTCAATTAAAACTGAAGCAATCGAAACCGGTACTGCCCATAACCGACTCGCCGCCGATTTACTGATTGTTCGCATCCTTACTACCCGCGGTCGACTGGAATCGTTATTCCCTACCGTGAACTGGGATGAGGGGGAATGGGTAGAGCTTGAGTTACAGGATAGCCCAGGCTTTCCTCGCGCGTGGTTCCTCTCAGCTGAGGCTAACTATAGCGGCTCAGTAGTCAGGACCAACCTCATCAGCGCCACCGCTTTATCCGGCAATCCTCTAAGACCTACCAAGGTGGTGGACAAGCTACAAGAGCTCTGTGCGCCGACTGCCGCCGTTCGCATTCAAAAGCAGAACCAACATTCTCCAAAAGATCGTATCTCCGGCCCATTCGTGAGAGTCGTCGACGTAGGTCATGCTAGTTTTTCAACGGTTCATGAGGGCAATCACATCGACTCAAAAATACTTGGCTATTTCGATGTGGGTGGTCCTGTATTTTTCCATCACCGAACCTTCCCCACTAGATTTTTGGAGGCAGGACGAGTACCCGCCTCAGGCTTCGTAGTCCTGTCGCATTGGGATTTCGACCATTACTCACTTGCAGTAAGCAAAGTTCCAGCACTCAGATCGCTTAACTGGTACGCCCCGGATCAACCAGTAGGCCCTAATGCGGCTTCTTTACAACTGAAGCTTGGTTCAAGGTTGTCCTTGATGTCGGCACCCACCTACTCGCTCACTCCCAGCATCCATCTTTGGAAGGGAAATGGTGCTTTGACCGACAGAAACGGTAGCGGGTATGTGATGACGATTACCAGAGCTGGTGGCGATGTCCTGCTTTCCGGTGATGTGCCCTACTCTATGCTGCCACCTGGCGTGGGAAACCAGCTAGTTGCGCTTGCGGTGACGCATCACGGCGGCTCATTTACGGGTAGCCCACCAGCGCCACTCAAGACAGGAGCTACTGCGGCGGTTTCATATGGCTTACCAAATCGCTATCACCACCCGCATGCGCCCTCGATTGATTTGCATAAGACAGCAGGATGGAAAATAGCACCAACTTACATAACAGCGAAAAAGCGCGGAGATGTCTGGTTATAATGAAGATGGTTATTGCCTCGAGCTGTAAGCGCAGTGAAGCAGCGTGCTTTGCCGGTCAAATCCGGACTAAATTGGTCTTTTAAGAGAAAGACCAAAAGCATAAAATGACTAATAGCTGTCTAAGGACGATTTACGTCACCGTAAAAATGAGACATGGAGTTAAATGCGATTCACTTTATTGTCAACTGCTGTGTCAAACGGCTTGCCTGATGACCCATTAAATGTGTGAGTCAGCCGCCACAGCTACGCCAGCCCATAACATCATGGACATACTAGAAAATCCATAACGGAGTATTAATTTAAAATGATTAGTGCTTTAAGTATTTTAAGCGGTGTTGCATTTAGCTTTACACTTCAAAGAGCAGGAAAAGCTTGGGATTTCTGGCTTGGCGAAAAGAGCATTGCCGAGGAAAAGAAAAAATACGAGTTAGAAAAGTACTGGTTTGCCTTCGCTCGGCAATCGTGGAGCCGACTATATCAACGTGCAGCGCTATTAGCCGAGAAAATGCTAAGCGGTATATTTGGCAAGCAGCCATTCAGTGCTGAAAGCATTTTGAAATTTAGCATCTTCTCGATTGCACTTAACTGCCTGCTTGCCATTGCACCGACAATTATTTCGGGAAAACCCCTAGCGTCTACTGCTCACAATTTAACCTTATGGATTAAAATCACAGCTGCATTTGTTTTAATTAATGCAGTTTTAGACTGTCTTGCTTATTTGTTAACCAGATCTTTACTCAGGCACCCACCACATTCCATTGTGGGCATAATTATCTCATTTTCATTAGTTGTAGCCATTGGCTGGCTAGCCACAACGATTTCGCTTGTTGTAGGGGGCGCAATGACCACAATACCTTTATTAGATAACCCATTCAGCAAAGAAGCATTTACGACTGTTCTGCTACCAATAATGCAGGGCTGGTTTTTCAACCAACTGCTGCACCCTTTTGACTCAAATGTAGCAATCCAAGGCATTAACATGGGATACATTGCACTGGGAGCCATACCATCTTTATTAATATTGATTAGCACGTTATCACTAATGTTAGTCTTGAAGGTAGCCGCTGACAGGCTTCACTTCATAACTTCTAAGTATTTCGGCCGAGTACTGGATGACAAGAAAAGCTTCTATGAACATTTGGGATTCATCGCTTCCTTAGTACTAATATTATTATATTGGATCTTTTTTGGTGTGTTTTATTTACTAAGCTCATGAAAACGCACATTGCTGTGCTGGAAACTTCCGCGGATCAAGCCTTATCATGGAGAGCATGCCCCCTAGCATCTATGGAGCTTCACGAGGAGTTATTATTTTTTAGCGTTATATGGCTGCCACTTTAATTTTCAGCGAAGGGAGTCGACGAGCGAATATCGGCAGCGAATATGGAGGCCCGCCGGTCCCAACCGGGATATTAATCGAAGGTCTGCAATTAGCCGTTTTCTGTCTTCCACGAAGGGCAGCTATGGGTCCAGGCTGTGTGAAAACGCCAGTGTTTGTCTAACCTTCTGATCGTCTAGATCGTATTAGGGGCGATCATGAAACGATTCATTGAAGGTGAGGCTCGGACGCAAGTCACGTTGCTGCCTGAGTGCCTGGACGATTACGTAGCCGAAGAAAATCCAGTGCGAGTGGTCGACGTTTTCGTCGATGAACTCGACCTGGGTGCACTTGGATTTGAAGGTGTTGATCCTGCTGCAACGGGGCGTCCGGCCTACCATCCCGCGATCTTGCTGAAGATCTATATCTACGGCTACCTCAATCGGATTCAGTCCAGCCGCCGGCTGGAACGGGAGGCCGAGCGCAATGTCGAGTTGATGTGGCTGACGGGACGTTTGGCTCCGGACTTCAAAACCATTGCCGACTTTCGCAAAGACAACGGCAAAGCCATTCGCAGCGTCTGCCGCCAGTTCGTAGTGCTTTGTCGCAACCTCAATCTCTTCTCCCAATCAATCATCGCCATCGATGGCAGCAAATTCAAAGCCGTCAATAATCGTGACCGTAACTTCACCCAGGGCAAAGTGAAGGCCCGCATGCAACAGATCGAGCAGAGCATTGACCGTTATCTGGCGGCGATGGATTCGGCGGATCGGGCAACGCCCGAAGTGGCCGAGGCCAAGGCCGAGCGGCTGAAAGAAAAGATAGAAACGCTGAAAAAGCAGATGCAAAAACTCAAGGACATCGAGGCGCAGCTTCACGACAGTCCAGACCAGCAAATCTCTCTTACCGATCCAGATGCACGCTCAATGGCCACGAGCGGCCGAGGCACCGGAACGGTTGGTTACAACGTCCAAACAGCTGTCGACGACAAACACCATCTGATCATTGCCCATGAGGTGACCAATGTTGGTAATGATCGTGGGCAACTGAGCAATATGGCGAACCAGGCGCGTGAAGAAATCGAGGCTGAATCGCTAACGGTGGTGGCCGACCGAGGCTATTACAAAGGTCTGGAAATCCTTGCTTGCGAGCAAGCCGGCATCACTACCTTCGTACCGAAACCCCTGACATCGGGCAGCAAAGCCGAAGGCCGATTTGGCAAGCAGGACTTCATCTACGTTGCTGCATCGGACGAGTATCGATGCCCTGCGGGACAGTTACTGACCCGGCGGTATTCGTCGGTGGAAGACGGCATGTTATTGCATTGTTACTACTTCTCGGGTTGCCAGTCCTGCTCAATGCAAAAGCAATGTACGACGGGTAAGGAGCGCCGTGTGAAACGCTGGGAGCATGAAGCCGTAGTCGATGCAATGCAGGCTCGGCTGGATCATGATCCAACGATGATGAGGCGTCGCCGCCAGACCGTTGAACATCCTTTTGGAACGCTCAAATACTGGATGGGAAGTACCCACTTCCTGACCAAAACCCTGCCGAGAGTGAGCACTGAGATGAGCCTTCACGTGCTCGCCTACAACCTCAAGCGAATGATGAACATCTTCGGCATCGCAGGATTGCTTGAGGCGATCAGGGCGTAAATCCAGCCGCTTGCTCGCCCGTGAGTAGCCGTTTGGGCCGCTGACGCGGCCCAAACGGCATTACGAATGCCTATGTCGCTAACTAGGGCTATTCGCGCTTTCACCTGCTGATTCCACAGGCAACCCTCGCGACTCTCAGTTTTCGACTTATTTAGTACGTTTTCACACAGCCTGGGTCGTTCTCTGCCGGTCATGGCCATGCGGCTTGCTGGTCAAATCCGATGCAAATAATTGGTCAGGTGGAATGCAAATGGATGGGGCAGTCTGTTCAGTTACCCAGTCGGAACGCCGCCCGGAGCAAGCTCGCTCCTACAGTCATTGTGGTGTTCAAAAAAGCCTGGCCTGACCGGTATCAAGACGTCAGGCCAGGCTTTTTTGCATCGGTCAAACCAGATTGATTTCGACGTCGATGTTGCCGCGGGTTGCTTTGGAGTACGGGCAAGTCTGATGCGCCATTTCCACCACGGAGCGTGCGATGGTCGGGTCCAGGCCCGGCAGGCTGACATTCAGACGGGCTTGAAGGAAGAGAGCGTTTTCGGATTTGCCCAGATCGATTTCGGCATCCACCGCAACGTCGCTCGGCAAGGCCACTTTCAGCGGGACGCACGCCTTGCCCATCGCCCCGATGAAACAGCCGACCAACCCGCCGCCAGCAGTTGCTAAGGGTTGGTGCCGGCACCCGAAGAGCCGGGAAGCGAAAGGTTGATGTCCAGACGTCCATCGGTGCTGCGCGCCTGACCGTCGCGGCCACCGGTGGTGTGGGTCTTGCCGGTGTACAGCACGGTATCGATTGCATTGATCATGGTGTTTTTCCTGTCAGTCGGTCGCTGGAATGCTCGGAAAACCTGCGCTTTCCGATGTGCCCCACTTTTTCATTTCCATGTACTGCACATATGTCCTGAACCTGACAGTTGTGTATCGCTGTGTATGGTGGCCGGAGGGAAATACAGTGCGATACAAACCGCTTGAATGCGCACGGCGGATTTGGTTGCGGTGTAAGCGCTGTAGCCGGGTCAGCCCATGGTGGCGTTATTGACTGCAAACCTCCCACACACAACCGCGCAGCCAGCGATGCGCCGGGTCGGCGTCCATGCGCGGGTGCCACAGCATCGAAACCGTGATCGTCGGCGTAGGGAACGGCAGGGCAAAGCAGTGCATCCCCTGGCACAGGTTGCCGACGTGCCGCTGCGGTACGCTGGCGACCAGGTCTGAAGCCCGTGCCAATGCAATCGCCGAAGAGAAACCCGCAACAATGGTGGCGATGTCCCGCTTCAGTCCCATTTCATACAAGGCGTCGTCCATGACGCCTTTTTCGTGGCCCCGGCGCGAGACCAGGATGTGCCGGGCCTCGGCATAACGGACCGCTGTCATCTCGCCACGAGCCAGTGCATGGCCCTTGCGCACGACGCCAATGAACCGGTCGCGAAACAGCATTCGGGTGCGCACTTCCGGGCTGGTGGACTCGCCGATCACACCGGTTTCCAGATCCACCGAACCGTCGCGCAGCAGGGTGCTGTCCTTGTTCAGCTTCTGCACGAAATTCAAGCGGACACCGGGCGCCTCTTGGTGGATACGGGCGATCAGTGGCGGTCCGAAATTTTCCACGAAGCCATCGCTGGTGCGCAGGGTGAAGGTGCGCACCAGTTGACTGAGGTCGAGTGCCTCGGCGGGACGCAGGACGGCTTCGGCGTCCTGCACCAGCGCGCCGACCCGTTCACGCAACTCCAGCGCCCGGGGCGTGGGAACCAGTCCGCGCCCGGCCCGAACCAGCAGCGGATCGCCCGTGGTTTCGCGCAGTCGCGCCAGCGCCCGGCTCATGGCTGAGGGGCTCAGGCGCAAACGCTTTGCCGCGCGGGCCACGCTGCCTTCTTCGAGCAACACGTTCAGGGTGATCAACAGATTCAGATCGGGCATCGAATCAATTCCTGTAGGAGCGAGCCCTGGTTTGTGGATGAGATGGCGTTATATGCACGTATAAAGTGCAAATGCTGCGTCTTCCGCCATCTTATGGCCAGGCTTAGGCTCGGGACAACTATTTGAGGAGTCGCGAGAAAATGAAGTCCATATCGATCCGGGGCGCCTTGGCCAGCCTGTCGTTATCCATGCTGCTGTCGTCCCTGGGCACCAGCATTGCCAACGTGGGTTTACCGACACTGGCCGAGGCGTTTTCAGCGTCGTTCCAGGCCGTGCAGTGGGTGGTGCTCGCCTACTTGCTGAGCATCACCGCGCTGATCGTCAGCGTCGGCCGGCTCGGCGACCTCATGGGGCGGCGGCGATTGCTGCTGATCGGCATTGCGTTGTTCACCGTCGCCTCGCTCCTCTGCGCCCTGGCGCCCAATCTGTGGTTGCTGATTGCCGCCCGGGCCTTACAGGGCGTCGGCGCGGCCACCATGATGGCGCTGACCATGGCGCTGGTGAGCGGGGCGGTGCCCAAGGAAAAAATGGGCAGCGCGATGGGCGTGCTCGGCACGATGTCGGCGATTGGCACTTCGCTGGGGCCGACCCTTGGAGGTTTTTTGATTGCCAATCTGGGGTGGCGGGCAATTTTTCTGGTCAATGTTCCTGTGGGTGTTTTGGCGATTGGGCTCTCGCTCTACTTTTTGCCGAATGATCGTGATCGCAGTGAGAGGAGGGTGGATCGAGCGGGCTTCGATGTGCTCGGCACGCTGGTACTGGTTCTGATGCTGCTGGCTTATGCACTGGCGATGACCATTGGGCGTGGCAGCCTGGGGGCGCTGAACATGACGCTGTTGCTGGTGACGGTTTTTGGGCTGTGCGTGTTTGTATTCGTCGAGCACACGGCTAAGTCGCCTCTGGTCCGATTGACGATGTTCCGTAACTGGCAGATGAGCGCAGGATTCGTCATGAGCATGCTGGTGACCACCGTGGTCATGGCGACCATGGTGGTAGGGCCGTATTACCTCTCTGGCGCACTGGCGTTGAATGCTGCGAGCGTCGGGTTGGCGATGTCGACGGGTCCGCTGGTGGCCGCGCTGGCAGGCGTACCGGCGGGCCGATGGGTCGATCGTTTGGGCACGTATCGAGCCAGCACGATTGGGTTGATCGGCATGTTGACCGGCGCTTGCATCATGCCGGCCTTGCCGATGGCGTTCGGTGTGCCCGGCTACATCCTGCCGCTGGCGGTCATTACCGCCGGTTATGCGCTGTTCCAGGCGGCGAACAATACCGCCGTGATGGCGGACATTGCGTCGGACCAACGTGGCGTGATGTCCGGTTTGCTCGGCCTGTCACGCAATCTCGGGTTGATCACCGGCGCCTCGGTCATGGGCGCTGTGTTCGCCTTCGGCACGGCCAGCGACGATATTTTACAGGCACAACCCGAGGCCATCGCGCAGGGGATGCGGTTGACGTTTGCGGTGGCTGCGGGGCTGATTCTCGTGGCTCTGGTGCTGGGAGCAATTAGCAAAATCGTTTCACGTCGCTTGATTGCGCCGTGCTGAAAAACGGCGCGACTGTCGTGAAAACGACCTGTTTGCGCTGAACGCGAAGCCTCGCGAGTTTTCTGTTGAACGAGTGTTCAGTCTGGACTATGTTGGGGGCCACCTTCCCCCGGCTGGTTGCGGGCTTGCGTTTCTTCAATTCGAACGAGGCACTGGCATGCGGTTTTCACCCTTTGTTGAACGGATCAGTGGCCAAGGCGTTGCCGCTTGGGATATCCACTACGCGGCCAGCGCAGCACAACGCAAAGGCGAGGACGTGATCATCCTCAGCGTCGGCGACCCGGATTTCCCCACCCCCGATTTCATTACCGATGCCGCCATCCACGCCTTGCGTGAAGGGGATACCCACTACACCGAGATCGCCGGCCGCCAGGCCCTGCGCGAGGCCATTGCCGACCGCTACAGCCAGTTGATCGACCGCGAACTGCAGGCGTCGAACGTGATTCTCACGGCCGGTGCGCAGAACGCCTTGTTCGCCACCTCGATGTGCCTGCTCGGTGCCGGCGACGAAGTGATTGCCTTCGATCCGATGTACGTCACTTACGAAGCCACGCTCAAGGCGTCCGGCGCCACGCTGGTGCGGGTGCCCTGTGCGGCGGACTCGGGTTTTCGCCTCGATGCCGCCGTGTTGGCCAAGGCCATTACCCCGCGCACCCGGGCGATATTCTTCTCCAACCCGAACAACCCCACCGGCGTGGTACTCAATCGCGAAGAACTGCAAGCCATCGCCGACCTCGCCATCGCCCATGACCTGTGGGTGGTGGTGGACGAGGTCTACGAGAGCCTCGCCTACGAGCGTGAACACCTGAGCCTGGCGGCGTTGCCGGGCATGGCCGAGCGCTGCGTGGTGATCGGCAGCCTGTCCAAATCCCATGCCATGACCGGTTGGCGCATCGGCTGGGTCGTGGCCAATGAAGCCCTGGTCAATCATGTCGAAACCCTGGTGTTGAGCATGCTGTACGGCTTGCCCGGGTTTGTCATGGAAGCAGCGCTCAAGGCCGTGCAGTCCCATGACGAAGTCACCCACGGCATGCGCGAGATCTATCGTCGGCGCCGCGACCTGGTGGTGTCCGGCCTGGCGGATTGCCCGGGCATCAGCGTGCTCAACCCCGATGCCGGCATGTTCGTGCTGGTGGACGTGCGCGGCACCGGCCTGACCTCGCTGGAATTCGCCTGGCGCCTGCTGCGCGAAGCCGGTGTCTCGGTGCTGGATGCGGCGGCATTCGGTGAGCCGGCCCAGGGGTTTGTACGGCTGTCGTTCACCCTCAGTGACGAGCGACTGGCACAGGCTTGTCAGCGCATTCGCGGCTTTGTCCAGGTACTCAATGGTGAGGCGCCCAGGCCGGTGATCGGCACGGTGACCAGCACCGCGACCGTCCAACCGGTCGCGGCCAAGACCATGATCGAGGTCGATGGCCTGCACAAACGCTTCGGCAATATCGAAGTGCTCAAGGGCGTTTCCCTGACCGCCCGCGAGGGCGACGTGATTTCCCTGATCGGTGCCAGCGGCTCGGGCAAAAGTACCTTGCTGCGTTGCATCAACATGCTCGAAGTGCCGGATCAGGGACGCATCCTGGTCGATGGCGAAAGCATTCACCTTAACCAGAATCGTCCCGGCGCACCGCTGGTGTCGGACGCCAAGCAGCTGGTGCGCATCCGTTCCAGTCTGGGCATGGTGTTCCAGAACTTCAACCTCTGGCCCCATCGCACGGTGCTGGAAAACCTCATCGAAGCGCCGACCCAGGTCCTGCGTGAAAGCCGTGCGGAGGCCACTGAACGGGCCGAAGCCCTGCTCGAACGCGTCGGGCTGGCGGCCAAGCGCAACGAGTACCCGGCGTTTCTCTCCGGGGGACAGCAACAACGGGTGGCCATCGCCCGGGCCCTGGCCATGCGGCCCAAGGTCATGCTGTTCGATGAACCCACCTCGGCACTCGACCCGGAACTGGTCGGGGAAGTGCTGCGGGTGATCCGCTCCCTCGCCGAAGAAGGCCGGACCATGATCCTGGTGACTCATGAAATGGCTTTTGCACGCGATGTCTCTTCCAAAGTCGCCTATTTGCATCAAGGGCTGATCGAGGAAACCGGTTCGCCGGACGAAGTGTTCGTACACCCACGCAGCGAGCGTTGCCGGCAATTCGTCAACGCTCATCAGACTCGCTAACTCATCATAAAAAGACGGGAAAACAACATGGGAAATCGACGTTTTGCAAACTGGTTGACCGGTGCGGCCTGCGTAATGCTGGCCGGCATGAGCGCAGCTCAAGCACAGCCGATCAGGTTCGCGGTGGCAGCGGAACCCTATCCGCCGTACACCGAAAAACAGGCCAATGGCGAGTGGAAGGGCTTCGAAGTCGACCTGATCCACAAGCTGTGCAGCGAAATGAAAGCCGATTGCGAGATCAAGGAAGTGGCGTGGGACGGCATCATTCCGTCGCTGTTGGCGAAGAAGATCGACGTGATATTTTCCTCGATGTCGGTGACCGAAGAACGGGAAAAACAGATCGCCTTCAGCAAGGCCTACTACGACTCGGTGATCGCTCTCGTCGGCCCGAAAGAGGCGTCGGTGAAGAAGTACCCGGATGACCTCAAGGGCAAGATCATTGGCGTGCAGAACTCGACCGTGAGCGCCAGCTACCTGAAGACCTATTACGAAAAAATCGCCGACGTTAAGTACTACGACACCCAGGACTCGGCCAACGCCGACCTGATTGCCGGGCGCATCGATCTGATGATGGCCGACGGCACCGCCATGGCCGCGTTCATCAAGACCCCGGACGCCAAGGACCTGGCCTACCTCGGCACCGTGCCTTATGACCCGATCTTCGGCAAAGGCGTGGGCGCCGGCCTGCGCAAGGACGACACCGAACTCAAGGCCAAACTCGACAAGGCCATCCAGGAATTGCTGGCGAGCAAGGACTACGACGACCTGTCCCAGAGCTACTTCGGCACCAGCGTGAAGCCTGCGTTCTGATCCCAGGCATACAAGCAAAAACCTGTAGGAGCGAGCCTGCTCGCGATGAGGGCATGACAGTCACCAACCAGGTGGCTGAACCACCGCTATCGCGAGCAGGCTCGCTCCTACAGGGGACCGTGTCCTCCAACTGGAGACTGATATGCCGGCAATGTTCGATCTGATCAATTTCACCGAGCAGGGATGGGGCAGTGCGCTGTTGAAGGGGCTCTGGATGACCCTGCAGATTTCCGCCGGGGCCTTTGTGCTCGGGCTGGCCATCGGGCTGGTGGTGGCGTGCCTCAAGCTTGGCGCGCCAAAGCCGATTGCGGCGCTGATGCGCGGCTACACCACCTTGTTCCGGGCTGTTCCGGAATTGCTGCTGATTCTGTTGCTGTACTACGTCGGCTCCATGCTCCTCAATTCGCTGATGACCCAACTCGGCTACGGCGTGGTCGATGTCAGCGGTCCGCTGGCGGCCATCGTGGTGCTGGGGCTGGTGCAGGGCGCCTACGCCTCGGAGATTTTCCGCGCGGCGATCCAGGCGATTCCCTTCGGCCAGATCGAAGCGGGAAAGGCGTTCGGCCTCAACGGTTTCGGGCTGTTTCGCCGGGTCACGCTGCCGATCATGGCGCCATACGCCATGGCCGGGATGGCCAACCTGTGGATCAACCTGATCAAGGACAGTGCGCTGATCAGCGTGGTTGGCACCAATGAACTGCTGTACACCGCCAAGCAAGGTGCGGGATCGACGCGCCACTATCTGTTGTTCTACCTCACGGCTGCCGCGTTGTATTACGCGGTGACGCTGGTGTCCAACTACCTTTCGGGACGGTTGGAGCGACGCATTCGTCGCTGGATGCCTCTTGTTGACTGAACCGGCAGAGAGAATGAAATGATTCCAGCGTGGATAGTTGAATACGCGGCACTGTTGGGCCGGGGGCTGCAAACCACCCTCGCAATCCTGTTGATCGCCAGTGTGTTGGGTTTTGGCCTGGCGGTGTTGGTGGCGTTGGCGCGGATCTCGAAAAACAAGGTGATCGCCAAGGTCAGCCTGTTCTACACCAGCGTCACCCGCGGTACGCCGTTGCTGATCCAGATCTACATTTTCTACTACGGCCTGGGCAGCCTGTTTGCCCAGTTTCCGCTGATTCGCGGCAGTTTCCTCTGGCCGTACCTGCGCGACGGTTACTGGTACATCGTGTTCGCCCTGGTGGTGTCGGTGGGGGCCTATGTCGGCGAAGTGATTCGCGGTGGCCTGCTGGCCGTGCCCAAGGGTGAAATGGAAGCGGCCTCGGCCTTCGGCATGACCGCGCGCCAGTCCTTGCTGCGGGTACGCTTGCCCCGGGCGATGCGCCTGTTGCTGCCGACCCTGGCCGGGGAAACCGTGATGCTGCTCAAGTCCACGGCGCTGGCCTCGACCATCGCCGTGATCGATCTGCTCGGCGCCGCCAACGTGGTCCGCGCGCAGACCCTGCAGGTGTACGAACCCTTGGTGCTGGTGGCCGGCGTCTACGTCTGCCTGACGTTCCTGATCGAAGCGCTGTTTGCCTTTGCCGAGCGGCGCGGGACGCCGGTACGCAGGTCGGCCTGATGAGTTCGCCACGGGTTGACCGGTCGTTGCAGGGCATTGGCCTGTGCACGTTGGGTTACGCATTCCTGTCGTTGCAGGATGCGGTCATCAAGTGGCTGGTGGCCGACTATTCGGTGGTCACCATTCTGTTCTGGCGCGCCGCCGTGGTGGTCGTGGCAGTGTTGCTGGCGGGGCGCCTGCGCCTGATCCAGCGGGCCTGGCGCTCGCCGAGCCGGCGCCTGCTGGTGGTGCGCGGTTTGCTGTCGATTGTCGCCTGGGTGCTGTACTACACGGCGGCCCGGGACCTGACCCTGGCCGAGATGACCACCCTGTATTTTTCCGCGCCGATCATGGTCACGGTGCTGGCGGCAGTGATTCTCAAGGAGCGCGCCAGCGGCTGGCAGTGGTTCAGCCTGATCATCGGTTTTGTCGGGGTGGTCATTGCCTGTCGCCCCGACAACATGAACGATCCGTTGCCGATCGTCCTGACCCTGCTGGCGGCGATGTGCTGGGCGTTCACTTACATCCAACTGCGTCAGGTGGATGAGAAGACCTCAGTGCTGGAGCAGATGCTGATCACCAACGTGGTGTTCGTGATTTGCATGGCGGTCGCCTTGCCCTGGACCCACACGCCATCACCGACGCCCGCCTGGCTGGGCATGCTCGGCGCCGGCCTGGTGGGCGGCATTGGCCAGTTCCTGTTGTTCGCCAGTTTCCGCCGCGCCACCGCGACCTTGCTCGCGCCGTTCGAATACACCGGGCTGATCTGGGCGTTTGCGCTGTCGAGCCTGGTCTGGGGCACGCTGATGGACATGTCGCTGATGATCGGCGCCGGGCTGATCGCCGTCAGCGGCACCCTGGCGATGATCTTCGGCCGGCATCCGTCACAGGACGTCGTCGGTGCTGAATGCTCCGTGACGCAGCCCCTTTATCCAGCAACGGCAGATGTGCAGTCCGTTGGCGGCGCTGAAGGTCTCGGGGTTCAGGCACCACTCGAGCCAGAGACCGTCGAGCATCGCCGATAAGCCGATGGCGGCCAGGCGCGTGTCGTGAATCACGAAGCCTTCGCTGGCGGCCAGCCCGTCGAGCAACTGGCGGATCAGGTCGAGGTAAGCGCGGTAGCTTTTTTCGTGGGACTGGCTGACGTGTTCGGAGTGACGGATCAGGCTCCAGAACACCACCCACACGCCGAGCAGTTTCGGGTCCATGACCCTGGGCGAGAACGAGCCTTCGAGAAAAGCATCGATTTTTTTCGCAGGTGTCTGGGCCTGCTCGATTTCCTGGAGCAGGGCCGTGGTCAGTTCGCTCGCGAGCCGCTGGTAGGTGTCGGCGATCAGTGCCTCGATGCTGCCGAAGTGATGGTTGAGCAGCCCCACGGACACCCCGGCCTCGGTGGCAATGCGCCGTACGGATATCCCGGCGTGACCGTCGCGGCCCAGGCAGCGCAGGGTGGCGGCCACCAGCATTTCGCGACGGTCCTCGGGTTCGGCGCGGCGGTTTTTCGGGGCATCGGTTGTCACAAGGCTGTCCTTGGGTGAGGTTCCACGATGCCGAGCTTAGTTGAACGTCTGTTCAATCACCAGCCTCGGCAGCAGCGATACAACGTTTTTCAACGTTCATGACGGGAGGGAAAGCCAATGCCGCAGGATATTTCGTTCAGTGTTCGCAACAACAACGGTGATGCCGTGCGGGTCGGTGCCTGGCGCTATGCAGGCGACGGCAACGGGCCAAACGTGCACCTGCAGGCCGGCGTACACGCCGATGAAATCGCCGGGATGCTGGTCCTGCATTTGCTGATGCAACGACTGCAAATCGCCGAAACCCAAGGCCGGCTCAAGGGCAACATCACCGTGGTGCCGCAGGCCAATCCGCTGGGCATCGGGCAGTTTCGCCAGGGGCGGATCCTCGGCCGTTATCACGACGCCACTGGGCATAACTTCAACCGCTCGTTCGATCAGTCGGCGGCCATGGAACGACCTTCGACCTGCGTTCAGGAGTGGCAAAAAAAACTGGTGCAACTGGCAGCCCCGGCCGATGTGATGCTCGACCTGCATACCGATGACGAGGCGCTACCGTACCTGTACGTGCACCGCAGTTTCTGGCCCCGTGGCCGCGAACTGGCGGCGGCGATGAAGATGGACGTGGCGATCATCTGGGACGACGGCGGCGATGGCTCCTTCGAGGAAACCATCATTGCCCCGTGGATACGCGACGGAGTCACTGCAGGGCGCATGGCCGCGACCCTGGAGCTGCGCGGGCAGGGCGATGTCAGCGATCGTTACGCCGAGTCGGATGCCGAAGGGCTGTACAACTGGCTGTGCGGTTGCGGCGTCATCGATGAGTCAGTGGCGCCCACGGACTGGCCCGTCGAAGCCGTGGAAATGGGCCACATGGAAACCATCATCGCCCCGCAACCCGGCGTGCTGATCTTCGAAAAAGAGCTGGGGGATTTCGTCGAGGAAGGCCAACGCTTTGTACGGATTCTTGGGCGGCCGGGTGATCCATCCTCCGAAGTGGTGTTGCACGCCGAACAAGCGGGGCGCCTGGTGACGCGCTATCGCGATCGTCTGATACCCCAGGGCATGGGGGTGGCGAAATTCACCGGCAGCCGGGTGTCGCGTAACTGGAGTGGTGGGTTGCTGGATCCGAACTAGTGATAGCCCAGCCAACATCAAACACACAAAACCTGTGGCGAGGGAGCTTGCTCCCGCTGGGTCGCGTAGCGGCCCCAGCTCTTCACCTGAAAAGCAGGGCCTGCTGCGCAGTCCAGCGGGAGCAAGCTCCCTCGCCACGGGGGCAGTGTTAGTCATAGATTCAGTGTTTATTCGCGCGGGTCGATTTGGTCCAGCACCCGATTCGCCGTGATCTCCGCCAACATCACACTGTTGGAAATCCCCAGCAGGGCATTGCGCGAGCCTCCATCCAGATGATCCACCAACTGATGCACCATCACATCGACCGAGGCTAGCGTTTCGACCAGATAAACGACCAGGGTTTCGGTCGTGGCTTCGGGGTCAACGGTAAACAGGTGGCTGGGTCTGCGCGGTGTGGCTTTGATGTCGGCAGTCGAGGGGAAGTGGAAGGCGAGCGCGCGTTCGGCGGCCTCGTTGAGCTTGTTTGAATCGGGTTCGTATGGGGAAGTCGGATCGGTGTCCGGCGGGTTGGGGGTGACCTTGAACATAAGCTAGATCCTTGTATGGAGCGCCACCCCTCTTGCGACTAAACGAAAGGGGAGGCAGCTGTACGCAGGTTAGTCGACCGGGGATCTAGCAAACCGGCGCGCCCGAAGGCGCCCTGCGCACAGCTACCATCAAGTGCAAGCATGGGAATGCCTGACTGACAGAGCTTGTGCACTTCACTAGAAAACCACGGGCGACTAAACCCGATCACTGATGGGCAGTGACGCGAACCAAGTTACTGAGCAGCTCCCGGACGCACAAGCCGGCGGATTCTGGCGTAACCGTAGGCAACGACGCAAGGTCCTGTAGCCCTTAGGAAATAACCTACAACCTCTTTAAACAGGTGCTTTCGGTCGGACGAAGACGTCCTGCGCGCGCCCCGTGATCAAGGCATGCTCAGGGTAATCAAGTAGTTTCCGGAGCGGACCGGCGAGCCTGCATCATCCACCAACACATACTGCTGATCGAAATAGCGACCTTCTTGACCACTGTCAGCGAGCAGTTTGACGTGGGTACGGGATTGACCGACAGCGCTCACACTGGCGGTTGGCGCGAGGGTGTTTGCCTCAACCCCCATCGCGCGACTCTGGGCAGAGCATTGGTAAAGATCGAATGTGCCATCCGTCCCCACGCGTGACTGACAGCCCGGCTCGACAATGCTGCCTTGAAACCTGATGGTGCCCGACGCCGCCAGGCACGCACCACTGAATGCGAACAAAAGACTCAATCCCGCTGCTATACGTTTACCGTTCATGTCTGACGCTCCTTGAGTTGTAAGGTCTAGGTCGTCAATGAAGGGTAGTAGCTTGAGGCTTTTGTTGTATCGCCGTGTATCAAGGCACCACATCTTCGTACAGCCATACAAAACCAGCTCTCCACGGATACAGCCCGGATACACCACTGGGGCCAAATAGACCTGCCAAAGCGAGATGCACAACGCAGCTCGCAACCAGGTTTATCAACCCTTGCGGTACGACCAATGGTGGTCCAGCCGCGCACATGCTCCGGAGTATCAACATGTCTCGTATCCAGTCGAACAAAACCCGTATTGGCCTGATCGCTGTTGCACTGGTCGGCGGTATCAACTTCGCGTCCACCGCGTTTTCGGCCGAAGCCTTGCCTCAGGGCTATCAGCTGGCTTCCGCGGAGAAGACCAGCGAAGGCAAGTGTGGCGAAGGCAAGTGCGGTGAAGGCAAGTGCGGCGATGCATCTTTCGCACGCACCGACGCCGATCATGACGGCCGCGTGTCGCTCAAGGAACTGCTGGCGGTAGCACCCAAGGGCACTGAGGAATTCAAGGCGATGGACACCAACAGCGATGGTTTCCTGTCCGAGGGTGAGGTGTACAAGTTCCGCACCAACCAGTTCATTTCCAACGGCAAGAAAGTACCGACCGAGCTGTTCACCAAGTTGAGCCAGGCTAAAGACTGATCGGCCGCAAACAAAAAAACCTTCCTGTGTTGAAACGCAGGAAGGTTTTTTTGCGTGGGCAGTGCTGGCCTGGGAAAACATCACGCCTGCGCCTCGCCTGGGAACGCCGGCAGTCCGTATGTCAACGCAAGTTCCAAGGCCGGTTACAAGGGGTATAACTATCAGAACAAAAGTCGGGCCACCCAGAATAGGCCCTCCAAAGGCAGCGCCCAGGCCAGGCGCCCCAGGCCTGATCGGCGCCTGCGGCGCGGAGCGATGTGATGAGATCCAGAGCATGGCGATGGGCTCGCAAGAGCCTTCTTGGCTGCATCGAACTGGCCTTGCTGGTCGCTCCTCTGTGCGCCAGCGCCATGTTCAAGTGCCAAGCCAGGGACGGCGCCATCAGCTACACCAGCCAAGCCATCGCCAGCGCCCGCTGCACTCGCCTCAATGGCATGGCGGGCGCCGGTGTCGGTGCCAAGGCAATGGCCCTGCCACGGCTTGTGCGGGACGACGACCCAGACGCGGTGCGTATTCGGGTGTTCACCTTCATCCACAAGGGTATTCGTCAATATGTGAGCCGGCGCCCTATCGGGATCTCCGCGCGGGTCGATGTCCTTGAGCTCTATTACATCAAGGGCTGTTATCTGTGCATGGCGACGAAGGATTTCAAGGTCGCCTCACTGCGCCTGGACACCCAGTCCTATCGACGGGAGATCGAAGCCGCTTCGGGTCATTATGGTGTCGACAGGGCGCTGGTCCGCGCAGTGATACATGCCGAATCGGCGTTTCGCCCCAACGTCATTTCCGAAGCCGGCGCCCAGGGGCTGATGCAGTTGATGCCTGCCACCGCCGAGCGCTTCGCCGTGGACGATCCGTTCGATGCCCAACAGAACATTCGTGGCGGCGTGCGCTACCTGGCCTGGCTGCTCAAGCGCTTCAACGGCAACCAGGTGCTGGCGTTGGCAGGTTACAACGCCGGCGAAGCGTCCGTGGTCGAGTACAACGGGGTGCCTCCCTACGCCGAGACGCAATCCTACGTCACCCTCGTGCAGTCCTTGACCGAACGCTATCGTAACCATCGCTAGTACCGTAGGGCGCATAACCCGGAACAGGTAATACGCCGGCCCCTCCACGGCGGATAGCGCTGGCGCGTTATCCGCCCTGTTTTTCAACAGAATCGGCCGTTTTCTGCCGGTCGAGATCGGCAGCTATGGGTTGATCAGGGCTGATCGCAATAAGGACTGTTTGGAGTGCTCTGTAGGTGTTGCGCCTGGCACTGAGCGACCAAGGCGGACATTCACGGGGACAGCGTTCTGACCGCAGGCAACGGCCGTACTATAATTAATTTCTGTCAATGTTTGCGTGGCGAGCGCTCCAAAACGAATCAGGTATCCATAGCGTTCACCTGACAGGCGGAGGGCGGCACAGCAAATGGGATGGACAGTACGTCTGATTACGCGAGAGAGGGTTCAGCCATGAAAATTCACTCCTTCCAGCATTACTCTCATGGTCTGGAAATGGCCGTTCACGATGCATGGATTACCGCCAGGGTGAAGTCGGCCCTGGCATTTTCCGATCCGACCCTTAGCCTGCATATCAATGTCAAAACCCATGCGGGCATAGTGGGGTTAAGCGGCCGCGTCAACACTCATAGACAGTGTGAACAGGCCATTGGTCTGGCCCGTTCGGTTCATGGTGTCGCCGAAGTCGATGCCAGCGACTTGCAGACCCATGTGTTCACGCCAGGGAGTTTTCCAGAAGCGCCCAACGCCGAAGAGAGCACTGAGCGCCGGCCACAATCGTCAACAAAGATGGACGACAAATGATAATGGCAACTTTGTAGGCGCCGCGCTCCCAGTCGGGAACCGAGGGCGGAGGGAAGCTGAATGCAATCAGGTGAGCAAGTCTATGCAGTTCCCCATCACGCCTTGACCCAACGCTGGCGGCTCCAGCTGCTCAGCCCGTCGACGGCAAACACCAGCAGCAGCATGGCGAGGATCACCGTGCTGGCCTGGGCTTCCTGGAACAGGCTGAGGCTGACATAGAGCATTTGCCCCAAACCGCCGGCTCCGACAAATCCCAGCACGCTGGCCATGCGGATGTTGTTTTCCCAGCGGTACAGGATGTACGCCAACAGCTGCGGAAACAGGTTGGGCAGGGTGCCGTAGCAGAAGGCCCAGACGACGTTGCCGCCCTGCAAGCGGATGGCTTCGGCCGGTTGCGGCGGGGTGTTTTCCAGTGCTTCGGCGAACAATCGACCCAGCACCCCGGTGGTGTGCATGGCCAGTGCCAGGGTCCCGGCGTTGGGGCCGAGTCCGGCTGCCAGCACCATCAGCGCGGCCCACACCAGTTCCGGAATGGCGCGCAGGGCGTTAAGCACCAGTCGCGACGCACTCTGCAGAGGCCAACCGAAACGCCCGGCCGCCGGCAGTGCCAGCACCAGGCCCAATACCGCCGCGAGCAGGGTGCCGAGGGCCGACATGGCCATGGTTTCCACGGCGCCACGGCCGATGGCTTGCAGATGGCCGGTGCTCAGGTCCGGGCTGAGAAAACGCAGCACGTAGGCGCCCATCTGCTTCAGGTTACCGCTGCCGGTCAGTTCGCCGAGGTCGATGCCCAGATAGCGGAACGAAGCGATGACCGCTACGCCAATGCACAGGATCAGCAGCAGGTTGATCAGGCGATTCATGCGAACCTCCAGCGCAACAGGCGGCTGATCTGGTCGGCGAACAGCACCAGGATGAAAAAGGTCAGCAACATGCTCGCCACTTCACCGCCGGCGAACATGCGCAACGACAAGTCGATCTGCTGGCCCAGCCCGCCGGCGCCGACGAAGCCCATCACCACCGAGGCGCGGATCGCGCATTCCCAGCGGTACACCGTGTACGACAGCAACTCCGCCGCGACATTGGGCAGGATGCCGTAGCAGAACGCCGCCAACCGGCCGCTGCCGGCTTGCAACAGTGAGTGGGCGGGACGCTGGTCGACCGACTCGAAGATTTCCGCGTAGACCTTGCCCAACATGCCGCTGTAGGTGATGGCAATGGCCAGCACCCCGGCCGTAGGGCCAAGGCCGACGGCGCGCACGAACAGCAAGGCCCAGACGATTTCCGGCACACTGCGCAGGAAGATCAGCAGCCCGCGCACCGGCCAGCGCAACAGTCGGCCCAAGGCGCTCGGGCGACCGCTGCGCGAAGCTGCCGACAACGACAGCGCTCGACTGGCCAACAAGCTGGCAGGCACGGCCAACAGCAAGGCCAGGGCCATGCCGGCGGTGGCGATGGCCAGGGTTTGCAGCGTGGCTTGCCACAGCAACTGGATGAACTCTTCGCCATGGGCCGGTGGCCAGAAGGCCGAGACAAACCGGCCCATCTCACTCTGGCTGTCGGCCTTGAGCAGTACACCCAGGTCCAATTCGCTGAAATGAATACCCGGCCACAGCAGAGCAAGTGCCAACAGACTGAGCAGCAGGCGGGGCAGGGTGGCCGGGTCTCGTGTATCGCGCGTCAGCATCGTGGAATCTGCAGGCTCAAGGGCGCCACCGGAACGGGCGGCGATAGCAGTTGCTCGTTGGCGTAGAGCTTGTCGAGCAAATCGTGGTCGACGTCGCTGGCGGGAAGGTCGAACAGGACCTGCCCTTCACGCAAACCGATGATGCGTGAAAAGTGCGTCAGGGCCAGCTCCACCGCATGCAGGCTGGCGACCAGCGTCACGTTGTGCTCCCGGGCGTGGCGGCAGAGGATCGACAGGGTGTGCCCGGCCAGTACCGGGTCCATTGCCGACACCGGCTCATCGGCCAGCAGCACTTCGGGCGCCTGGTACAGCACCCGGGCAATGCCCACGCGCTGCAGTTGGCCGCCGGACAATTGCTGGCACTGGGCAAATAGCTTGTCACCCAGGTCCAGCTTGACCAGTGCCGCCCGCGCGCCCGGAACATCCACCGGATGCAGCAGGCTCAGCAGGCTTTTGGCAAAACTCCATTGCCCCAGCTTTCCGGCCAGCACCGCCGTGACCACCCGTTGCCGCGGTGGCAGGGGTGGCGCCTGGTGAACCAGGCCGATGCGCGCCCGCAGCTGCTGACGCCGATGGGCGCCAAGCTGCCAGGCGTGCTCGCCGAGTACCTCGACCGCACCGTCGTCCGGGCGCAGGGCGGTGGCCAGCACGTTGAGCAGGCTCGACTTGCCGGCACCGGACGGGCCGATGATTGCGACCTGCTCACCGGCAGCGATGTGCAGGTCGACCTCATGCAGTGCACGCACGCCGTTGCCGTGAGTCAGGCTGACCCGGTTCAGATGCAGTGTCATTTCAGCAGGTCGGCAGCGCGTGCGGCTTCCTCGATGCCCTTGTAGTTCTCAGGCTTGGTCTCGATGAAGCGACTGGCGGCTTGCAGGTCCAGAATCGCCTTTTGCTCCGGGTTGGCCGGGTCGAGCGCGAGGAAGGCCGCCTTGATTTTGTCAGCCAGGGCCGGGTCGAGGGTGCCGCGCACGGTCCAGTTGTAGTCGAAGTAGGCCGGCGTGGTGGCAAAGACCTTGACCTTGTCGGTATCGACCTTGCCGGCCTTGACCAGTTTTTCCCAGACGCTGGCATTGAGTACGCCGGCGTCGACCTTGCCGGCCTGAACCCAGGCGACGGTGGCGTCGTGGGCGCCGGAGTAACCGACACGGCTGAAATAGGTTTCAGGCTTGATGCCGTCCTTGAGCATGAAGTAACGCGGCATCAAGCTGCCGGACGTGGAAGACACCGAACCGAAGGCAAAGGACTTGCCCTTGAGGTCGGCCAGCGACTTGACGGCCGGGTCGGCGGTGATGAATTTGCTGGTGAACTGCGCATCCTGCTCACGCTGTACCAATGGAATGGCATTGCCGGTTTTCAGCCGCGCCTGCACGAACGTGAAGCCGCCCAGCCAGGCCATATCGATGCGGTCAGTGGCCAGGGCCTCGACCACTGCCGGGTAGTCGGACACCGGCACGAACTCGACCTTCATGCCCAGTTGCTTCTCCAGATATTCGCCCAGGGGCTTGAACTTGCGCTGCAATTCGGTGGGGGCTTCGTCGGGGATGGCGCTGACCTTGAGGGTCTCGGCAGCCTGTGCCAGCAGGGTGGAAAAGGATAGGGTCAGGCCGACGGCCAATGCCAGGGTACGTTTGAGCATGGAAGTTCTCCGGTTCAATAGCGGAAAAATGTCGATGCGCCCCGCACAAGCTGATTGCTGCACGACGCTTCGTGAGGGTAGACGAAAACGCCGCGATTATAGGGACTCTTGCGGGCTTGACCAGCGTTGAAGCAGGGGAGAGGGCCAAAACGGAACTGTAGGAGCGAGCCTGCTCGCGATTGCGGAGTGTCAGCCAGCATCAATATCGACTGATCCGCCGCCATCGCGAGCAGGCTCGCTCCTACAGTGGATTTCTGGTGAACACAAAATTTGTGTATGACAGAAATTCAAAAGTGTGGGAGCGAGCTTGCTTACATCCGCGCCAACGCCTGCGCCAGATCCGCCCGCAAATCCTCCACATCCTCGACCCCCACCGACAACCGCACCAACCCGTCGCCGATCCCCAGTTCTGCGCGGGTATCGGGTGGAATGGTGGCGTGGGTCATGATCGCCGGGTGTTCGATCAGGCTTTCCACACCGCCGAGGCTCTCGGCCAGGGCGAAGATCTGCACGTTCTCGAGGAAGCGTTTGGTGCCGGCCAGGTCGCTGTTGAGGTCAAGGGAAATCATCCCGCCGAAACCGCGCATTTGCCGTTTGGCCAGTTCATGTTGCGGGTGCGACGGCAGGCCGGGGTAGTAGACCCGTGCGACTTGCGGTTGGCGCTCCAGCCACTGCGCCAGGTCCAGTGCGTTACTGCAATGCCGTTCCATGCGCAGGGCCAGGGTCTTCACCCCGCGCAGGGTGAGGAAGGCATCGAACGGGCCGGCGATGGCGCCGACGGCGTTTTGCAGGAAGCCCAGGCGTTCGGCCAGTTCGGCGTTCTGCCCGACCACGGCGATGCCGCCGATCACGTCGGAGTGACCGTTGAGGTACTTGGTGGTCGAGTGCAGCACGATGTCGAAACCCAGCTCCAGCGGGCGCTGGATCCACGGGCTGGCGAAGGTGTTGTCGGCCACGCAGATGATGCCGCGCGCGCGGCAGGTGCGGGCGATGGCGGCAAGGTCGGTGAGGCGCAGCAGCGGATTGCTCGGGGTCTCGACCATGACCATGCGTGTGTCGTCTTGCAGGGAGGCCTCGAACGCCGCCAGGTCGGTCAGGTCGACGAAGCTGAAACGGTGCCCGGCGCTGCGCTGGCGCACCTTGTCGAACAGGCGGAAGGTGCCGCCGTACAGATCGTTGCCAGAGACGATGTGCGAGCCGGCGTCGAGCAGTTCCAGTACCGTGGAAATGGTCGCCAACCCCGAGGCGAAGGCAAAGCCCCGAGTGCCGCCTTCGAGGTCGGCCACGCAGCGCTCCAGCGCCCAGCGCGTCGGGTTGTGCGAACGCCCGTAGTCCAGGCCCTTGTGCACCCCAGGGCTCTGTTGCAGGTAGGTGGAGTTGGCGTAGATCGGCGGCATCAGCGCCCCGGTGGATGGGTCCGGCACTTGCCCGGCGTGGATCACCCGGGTGGCGAAGCCCTGTGGCGGGGCGTTTTTGTCCTGTTGACTCATGGCAGGGATCTCCGCAAATGGTTGAGCATGTCGGTTCGGGTAATCAGGCCGTGGAAGCCCGAGGCATCCTGGATGATCGCCACCAGCCCACGGCCCAGCTCGGCTTCCAGCTCGGCCAGGGTGGCATCGGGGGACAGGGTTTGCAGTTTGTCGGTCATGGCGCTGGAGACGGCCTTGCGAAAGTGCGCAACGTCTTCGTGCACGCCCAGCAGGATGTCGGATTCATCGATGACGCCGACCAGTTGTTTGCCGTTCACCAGCACCGGTAGCTGCGAGACATCCGCCAGGCGCATGCGTTGAAAAGCCGTCAGTAGCGTGTCATCCGGGCCGACGCTGATCACCCGGCCATCCTCGAAGCGCCGCGCGATCAGGTCGCGCAGGTCGCCGTAGTGCTTGCGTTGCAGCAGGCCCTGATCGTTCATCCACTGGTCGTTGTAGACCTTTGACAGGTAACGCGTCCCGGTGTCGCAGACGAAGCTCACCACCCGTTTCGGCTGGGTCTGTTCGCGGCAGTAACGCAACGCCGCCGCCAGCAAGGTGCCGGTGGATGAGCCGCCGAGAATGCCTTCGGCGCGCAGCAGTTGGCGGGCGTGATCAAAGCTTTCTTCGTCGCTGATCGAATAGGCGTGGCGCACGCTGGACAGGTCGGCAATCGACGGAATGAAGTCTTCGCCAATGCCTTCCACCGCCCAGGAACCGGGGGTGGGGAGGGTGCCGCCGCGGCTGTATTCAGCCATCACCGAACCGACCGGGTCGGCCAGGACCATTTCCAGGTCCGGCTGCACCCGTTTGAAGAAACGGGTCAGCCCGGTGAGGGTGCCGGCCGAACCGACGCCGACGACGATGGCGTCCACATCATGCTGGGTTTGCGCCCAGATCTCCGGCGCGGTGCTGCATTCGTGGGCCAGCGGGTTGGCGGGGTTGTTGAACTGGTCGGCGAAGAACGCGTCGGGAATTTCCGCCGCCAGCCGCGCGGCGACGTCCTGGTAGTACTCGGGATGGCCCTTGCCGACGTCGGAGCGGGTGATGTGCACCTCGGCGCCCATGGCCTTGAGGTGCAGGACCTTCTCGGTGGACATCTTGTCCGGCACCACCAGCACCACGCGGTAGCCCTTGGCGCGGCCGACCAGGGCCAGGCCCAGGCCAGTGTTGCCGGCGGTGGCTTCGACGATGGTGCCGCCGGGCCTGAGGCGACCATCGCGTTCGGCAGTGTCGATCATCGCCAGACCGATACGGTCCTTGATCGAACCGCCGGGGTTCTGGGATTCGAGTTTGAGAAACAGCGTACACGGGCCGGTATCGAAACGGCTGACGCGCACCAAAGGCGTGTTGCCGATCAGTTCGAGCACGGCGGGGCGAGAGTTGTCAGGCATGTCGTCACTTCCTTGCGCTATTCGCACTGGGTGGACATCGGCCGGCGCTGTGCCATCAGGCGTCAATCGCCGACATTGCATCGCTAGGACCATAGGCCGGGATCGGGCCTCCCGCAACCTTCCACAGCCGACCGGTCGGCTCGACGCTTTTTCCTCGCCAGCAACCACAAAAAACATAATTTCGCTATTTCCCGGCTCCGAACAGAATGCGGCCAACACCCTGACACCGATAGCCGCAGCAGAAGAACAACAGTGATCAGAATCGAGGCGGCAGCCATGACCGACCTGAATCAAACCACCTTTCAGAAGTGCACAGCCATGACAGTTGATAAAACCGCAATTGATACGCTTGTTGTTGGCGCCGGCCAGGCCGGCGTGGCCATGAGTGAACACCTGAGCAAGCTCGGTGTGCCTCACCTCGTTGTGGAGCGCAATCGTATCGCCGAAGCCTGGCGCACCGGTCGCTGGGATTCGCTGGTAGCCAACGGCCCGGCCTGGCACGACCGTTTCCCGGGGCTGGAATTCGACGGTCTGGACCCGGATGCCTTCGCCGGGAAAGAGCAGGTGGCTCAGTACTTCGAAGCCTATGCCAAGAAGTTCAACGCGCCGATCCGTACCGGCGTGGACGTGAAGAAAGTCGAACGTAACATCGACCGTCCCGGTTTCACCGTTGAAACCTCTGATGGCGTGATCGAGGCCCGGCATGTGGTGGTCGCCACCGGCCCGTTCCAGCGTCCGGCCATTCCGCCGATTGCTCCCGAAATCGCCGGCATCACCCAGATTCACTCCGCCCAATACTACAACCCGCAGCAACTGGCCGAAGGTGCGGTGCTGGTGGTGGGCGCAGGTTCCTCGGGCGTGCAGATCGCCGATGAACTGCAACGTTCCGGCAAGCAGGTCTACCTGTCGGTGGGCGCCCACGATCGTCCGCCGCGTGCCTATCGCAACCGTGATTTCTGTTGGTGGCTGGGGGTGCTCGGCGAGTGGGATGCCGAAGCCATGCAACCGGGCAAGGAACACGTGACCATCGCCGTGAGCGGTGCCCGTGGCGGCCACACCGTGGACTTCCGCCGGCTGGCTCACCAGGGCATGACCCTGGTCGGCCTGACCCAGACGTTCAACGGCGCTGTGGTGAGCTTCGAAAACAACCTCGCCGACAACATTAAACGTGGCGATGAAAACTACCTGGCGCTGCTCGACAAGGCCGACGCCTACATCGAACGCAACGGCCTGGACCTGCCGCTGGAACCCGAAGCCCGGGCCATGCTGGCGGACCCGGACTGCGTGACGAATCCAATCCTGGAGCTGGACCTGCTCAAGGCCGGCGTCACCACCATCATCTGGGCCACCGGTTACTCCACCGATTACAGCTGGCTGAAGGTCGATGCCTTCAAGGAAAACGGCAAGCCACAGCACCAACGCGGCGTGTCGGCCGAGCCGGGGGTGTATTTCGTCGGGTTGCCTTGGCAGTCCCGCCGCGGCTCCGCGTTTATCTGGGGCGTTTGGCACGACGCCAAGCACATCGCCGATCACATCGTTAAACAGCACACCTATCTCAACTATCGGGATGCGACCCAGCGTCAAGCCGAAGCCGCCCGTGCACCTATTCAGAAAGCCAGCCTCATGGGAGTTCGTTAATGCCTACTCATACCCGCATCCGCATGTTCAACACCAAAGACACCTACCCGAACCAGACGCTGGACAACGATTTGTGCCAGGCCGTGCGCGCCGGCAACACCGTGTATGTGCGTGGTCAGGTCGGCACCGATTTCAACGGCCAACTGGTGGGCCTCGGCGATCCGCGTGCCCAGGCCGAGCAGGCCATGCGCAACGTCAAGCAATTGCTGGAAGAGGCGGGCAGCGACATGAGCCATATCGTCAAGACCACCACCTACTTGATCGACCCGCGCTACCGCGAGCCGGTCTACCAGGAAGTCGGCAAGTGGCTCAAGGGTGTGTTCCCGATTTCCACCGGCCTGGTGGTCAGCGCCCTCGGCCAGCCGCAGTGGCTGATGGAAATCGATGTGATCGCTGTCATCCCTGAATAAGGAATTCGCCATGACTTTTTCCATCGTGGGTCGCTGCGCCGAGACCGGCCAGCTGGGCATTGCCATCAGCTCTTCGAGCATTGCCGTCGGCGCGCGCTGCCCGTGGCTGCGTGCCGGTGTCGGCGCGGTGTCGAGCCAGAACATCACGCTGCCGGCCCTCGGCCCGCAGATCCTCGATGAACTGGCCAACGGCTCGGCGCCGCCCCAGGCGCTGGACCATTCGTTGACCCGCAACGGCTACAGCCAGTATCGGCAGGTGGCGGTGGTGGATGCCCATGGGCGTACGGCGGTGTTCAGCGGCAACCATGCCCTGGGCATCAATAACGCTGTGGCCGGTGACCAATGCGTGGCGGCCGGCAACCTGCTGGCCAACAGCGGGGTGATTGAGGCGATGGTCGCGGCGTTCGAAAACAGCGAAGGCTGCCTCGCCACCCGGCTGATGAGCGCCTTGCAGGCCGGGCAGGATGCCGGTGGCGAAGCCGGCGCGGTGCACTCGGCGGCGCTGTCGGTGGTGGGTGACCTGACCTGGCCGATTGTCGACCTGCGGGTGGATTGGGCCGATGAAAACCCGATTGGCGAGCTGGGCAAACTGTGGACGGCCTACGAGCCGCAACTTCAGGATTATCTGACCCGCGCCCTCAATCCGACCCTGGCCCCCGCATATGGAGTGCCCGGCGATGAGTGAGTTGCGCAGCCGCGACTTGCTCGCGCGATTGATCGGGTTCGCCACGGTCAGCCGCGATTCGAACCTGGCGCTGATCGAGTTCGTACGTGACTACCTGCACGAACTGGGCGTGGAGTGCGAACTGATCTACAACGCCGAGCGGACCAAGGCCAATCTGTTGGCCACGGTCGGCCCGCGTGTGGTCGGCGGCATAGTGCTGTCCGGGCACACCGACGTGGTGCCGGTGGACGGCCAGGCCTGGACGGTCGAGCCATTCAGCCTGAGCGAGGCGAATGGCAAGCTTTACGGCCGTGGCACCGCGGACATGAAGGGCTATCTGGCTTCGGTGCTGGCGGCGGTGCCGATGTTTCTCTCCAGCCCTTTGAAGCGCCCGGTGCATTTGGCGTTTTCCTATGACGAAGAGGTCGGCTGCCTCGGTGTGCGCGGTTTGCTGGAAGTGCTGCCCCAGCGCATCCCGGCTCCGGCGTTGTGCCTGATCGGCGAGCCGACCGAGCTTAAGCCGGTGCTCGGCCACAAGGGCAAACTGGCGATGCGTTGTCATGTACGCGGCGCCGCCTGTCATTCGGCCTACGCGCCTTACGGGGTCAATGCCATCGAGCAGGCCGCGCGCCTGATCGGTCGGTTGGGCGACATCGGCGCCACCCTGGCCCGGCCACAACTGCATGACAAGCGCTTCGATCCGGCGTTCTCGACCGTGCAGGTCGGAGTGATCCAGGGCGGTACGGCGCTGAACATCGTGCCAGCGGACTGTCGTTTCGATTTCGAGATCCGCGCCTTGCCCGACTTCGCCCCGCAAGTGGTCGTCGACGAACTGCAGGACTACGCCGAGCAGACGCTGCTGCCGGCCATGCAGGCCGTGGACACCGATACCGCTATCCGCTTTGAAAAAATCTCGGCCTATCCCGGCCTGGCGACACCCGTCGACAGCGCGGCGGCCCGGCTGATTGCCCAACTGTGCGGCAGCGACGAGTTCAGCACCGTGGCCTTTGGCACCGAAGGCGGGCTGTTCGATCAGGCCGGCATTCCTTCGGTGGTCTGCGGCCCCGGCAGCATGGACCAGGGGCACAAGCCCGATGAATTTGTCAGCGTTGTTCAGATGGCGGCCTGTGACCGCCTGATGGATCGCCTGGCGGCTTACTTGAGTGAATCCGAACACCCATAACAACAACGGGCCGACAAGCCCCGAGGAAGCGATCCATGTCCAGATCCTTGCGTTGCAGTGTTCCGTTTGCCCTGGCGTTGCTGAGTGCCAGTGTGTGGGCGGCCCCCCAGGACCTCACCGTGATTTCCTTCGGTGGTGCTACCAAACAGGCCCAGGATAAGGCCTATTTCCAGCCCTTCAACGCCAGCGGCGCGGGCAACATCATCGCCGGTGAGTACAACGGCGAGCTGTCGAAGATCAAGGCCATGGTCTCCGCCGGCCACACCAGTTGGGACGTGGTCGAAGTCGAAAGCCCCGAGTTGTTGCGCGGCTGCGAGGAGGGCCTGTTCGAGAAGCTCGATCAAGGACGCTTCGGTGATTCGGCGAACTTCGTGCCCGGTGCGTTGACCGAGTGCGGCGTCGCAACCTATGTCTGGTCGATGGTCATGGCCTACGACCAGAGCAAGCAGGCCAAGGCGCCGCAGTCCTGGGCGGATTTCTGGAACGTCGCCGACTTCCCGGGCAAGCGCGGCCTGCGCAAGAGCGCCAAGTACACCCTGGAAATCGCGTTGCTGGCCGATGGCGTCAAGGCGGACGACGTGTACAAGGTCCTGAACACCCCGCAAGGCGTGACGCGGGCCTTTGCCAAGCTCGACCAGATCAAGCCGAACATCCAGTGGTGGGAGGCGGGCGCGCAACCGGCGCAATGGCTGGTGGCCGGGGACGTGGTGATGAGCGCCGCCTACAACGGCCGGATCGCTTCGGCGCAGAAGGAAGGCATGAAGCTGAGCATCGTCTGGCCGCAGAGCCTGTACGACCCGGAATACTGGGCGGTGGTCAAAGGCACGCCGAACAAGGCATTGGCGGAAAACTTCATCGCATTTGCCAGCCAGCCACAGACGCAAAAAGTCTTCTCTGAAACCATCCCCTACGGGCCGGTGCATCGCCAGACCCTGCCATTGCTGCCCAAGGACGTGCAGGAGCAACTGCCAACCGCCGAGGCCAACCTGGCCGGCGCCCGGGCCGTGGACGCGGAGTTCTGGGTCGACCATGGCGAGGAGCTTGAACAGCGCTTCAATGCCTGGGCTGCGCGCTGATACAGGCACCGCATAACCTCTGTGGGAGCGGGCTTGCTCGCGAAAGCGGTATGTCAGTCACATCGATGTTGGATGTGCCGCCGTCTTCGCGAGCAAGCCCGCTCCCACAAAAAAGCCTGGTGAAAAACCTCGGGTTCAAGCTTTGCCGCCTGCGCGCAGTGGTGATGGTAGTCAGTTAATCGGCCTGATCGTCACCACACCGCTGTACTACTGGCTGGCCAACCGCGATACGGCCTATCGCCGGCGCCTGAACGCGGCCGGTCTGATGCCGACCAACAGTTGATCGGGCCTGTGGCACAGGCGTACCGGGTTGAAATGATTGTGTAATTCGGGATGGTCGTTTGCCGGGCGTATCGCTATGCTCAGCGAGTTTGCCAAACGCCAATGATAACAATCACAGTGAAACCATGAGCCAATCAGACACGCGTGCGACTGTTCTAGCGCAGTATCCGGAAGACTCCCGCGAGGCCGCGGCATTGCTCAAGCAGGCAGTGCCGCTGATGGTTCGTCACAACATTCCGCCCAACCCGGTGCACTACGCGCTCTGGTACACCTATAGCAAGGGCCAGGAGCCGGAGCTCAACCGGCACCTGGACCGGGTGGTCAACGACTTCGACTATTTTCCGCCGGAGTCGGCCACCAAACTGTTTCGCGAGTACATCATCCGCGATGAACTGGCGGACGCCCGCTCCGGGCAGCAGGATGCAATCAACCTGGTCGACGACATGGAGCGCGATGTTTCGCGCAGCGTGAAAGGCAACCAGAACTTCCAGGCCAGCCTCGGCCAATACCTGCAAATGCTCGAAGAACCCGCCAACGAGCGCTTGCCGAGCATCCTGATCCAGCTGCAACAGAGCACCCGGCTGATGCAGGGGCAGCAGGAGCATTTCCTCGCCCAGTTGCAGTCGGCGCAGCATGAAATCAAAAGCCTGCGGGACAAGCTGGAACGCGCCCAATTGGCCGCGACCCTCGATGGCCTGACCGAATTGCTCAACCGCACCACCTTCAACCGCCAGCTTGAACAGGCCATGGGCAACATGGCGACGGGCGTGGCGCTGGTGATGCTGGATATCGACCACTTCAAGCAATTCAACGACCAGTACGGCCATCCCTTGGGCGACCGCGTGCTTCAGCATGTCGCCCGGGTGTTACGCGATTCTCTGCCCGAAGAAGCGTTCGCGGCGCGTTATGGCGGTGAGGAGTTCTGCGTGGTGCTCAAGGATTGCCCGGACCTGGCCGCCGCGGGCGCTTTTGCCGAGCGCCTGCGCTTGAAAATCCAGTCGCTGCGGGTCAAGGCCCGGGGCACCGACACGGTGCTGGACACCATCACCGCGTCGTTCGGCGTGGCCCATGCGCAAACTGGCGACACACCGGAAAGCCTGTTGACCCGCGCCGACGACGCGCTGTACCAGGCCAAGCGCAACGGACGCAATCAGGTGCGTCAGCAGCCTGACGTAGCGGTCGGGGCCGTTTAGCCGAGGATGAAGTAGACCTTGCGCACCTGCGTAAGGTTTTCCCAGGTGCCGGTGAAGCCGCTGGCCACCACGAACGAATCACCGGGGCCGAACGTGCGCGCGACGCCCTCGGCATCGGTCAGGCGCACGCTGCCTTCAAGGATGTGACACAGCTCGTCGTAATCGCACTGACAGCGCTCCCGGTGCGGTCCTGCCTCCCAGATGCCGGCCACGGCGTTTTTCCCGGGCTGTACAAAGTGCCGCCAACTCTTGCTGCGACAAGTCGCGTCGACCACGGCCGGGTCGTTGATTTCGGTTTCACGGGGGGCAAGGTCGCTGGCGAAGTCGATGACGTGCCGGGGCAGGGCTGTGGACATGGTGGTCTCCGGATCAGGAATCGAAACCGATGCCAAAGGCATCGAAGGTCTTGAGCAGCAGGTCGCGGTGACCGTCGCGGTCTTCGCGCGCCAGTGAACGCTGGGCCAGTTTCACGCCAACATAACGCAAGGGTTCGGGCGGAAAGCGGAACGGAGCCTTGGAGGTCATCAGCAGTTCGGTGCGTTCGGTGCGCTCGCCGGCCAGCAGGTCGAGCATGTTCAGCGCGGCGAAGCGGCTGGCGGACACCCCTTGCCCGGTGAAGCCCAAGGCATAGGCGACGCGGCCCTGGTGCTCGCAACCGGTGAACATCGTGGTGCGCGCGGAGGTGTCGATGATGCCGCCCCAGGCATGGCTGAAACGCACGTCGCCCAGGGCCGGGAAAGTCTGGTGAAACTGTTCGGCCAGGCGCTGGAAGCTTTGCGGGCGCTGGGTCAGGGCTTCGTCGCGGCGACCGCCGAAATGGTAGATGGCATCAAAGCCGGCCCAGAGAATGCGGTTGTCGGCGGTCTTGCGCAGGTAGTGGAACTGGTTGCCGGCGTCGGCGATGCCGTAGCGTCCGGTCCAGCCGATGGCTTGCAGTTGCGCATCGCTCAAGGGTTCGCTGACCAGGCTGTAGTCGTACACCGGGATCACGCTCGATGCCAGATGGCCGAGCAGCGGCGGGGCGATGTTGGTGGCGAGGGCGACTTTTCCAGCGGTCACTTCGCCGCTTTCTGTGCGCAGGTGCAAATTGTCTTTGTCCGCATTCAGTTGCAGCACCGGGCTGTTTTCGAACAGCTGAATGCCTTGCTCAAGGCACACGCGGCGCAGTTCAGCGGCCATTTTTGCCGGGTTGAGCAGGGCGTAATTGGGTTCGAACAGGCCGGCTGCATACGTCGGTGAATCAAGCTTCTGTGCCAGCTCGCTGCCTTCCAGCCACTGGCAGTCGATACCGAATCGCGCATAGTTGCGCTGCATTGAGCGCAGCCCGTCGACCTGCCACGGCTGGCTGGCGACGTTGAGTTTGCCCTGGCGTTCGAACTCGACGTGCATGCCGAAGCGTTGCAGGTCGGCGGCCAGTTCATCGAGGTTCTGCCGGCCCAGGCGGATCAGTTGCTCTGCTTCATCCGGCCAGCGCTTGAGTGCGTTGGACACTCCGTGGGAAATGCTTGGTGCGCAGAAGCCGCCATTGCGTCCACTGGCCTCACCGCCGCAGCGTCGCGCCTCGATGATCGCGATGCTCAACCCGGGGTTGCGCTGGCGCGCCAGTAGCGCCGTCCACAATCCGGTAAAGCCACCGCCGACCACCGCCAGGTCGCACTGCACCGTGCCGGCGACGGAAGGTGCGGCGGGTGGCGGGGTGACGGTGTCCTGCCAGAAGGGATGGGGCAGGACGTGGTCGAGGGAATCGAGACGCGGTGGGGCATTCATGCTGAAACTCCGGCGGTGTGTCGGGCAGCGACGATTGCGTTCGGTTGCCCGGCGGTTTTTGTTGTTTTGGCTAGAGGTCTGGAAGCGCCAGGATCGCGCGCGCGGCAATGTCGGTGCCGCGGGTCGCCTGCATGGGCTCACTGAACGATTTGAGGCGTTTTTTCATCGCTTGGTCGGCCAGCAGCTGTTCGAGGGCGGCGGGCAGGGCGGCCAGGGGATCGGCAAAGCGCGGCAGGTAGCGACCGACGCCGACTTCCTCGGCGCGGGCAGCGTTGTCGTGGCCGTCCCAGCAGTACGGAATGATCAGCGACGGCAGGCCGAAATACAGCGCTTCACAGAAGCTGTTGTTGCCACCGTGGTGGATGAACAACTGGCATTCCTTGAGCACCGCCGGCTGGGCAAACCAGCTGTCGAGGTACACGTTGTCCGGCACGGTGGTGTACATGTCGCGGTAGGCGCCGACGTTGACCAGGAAGCGGTACGGCAAGGTTTCGATTGTACTGATCAGGCGCTTCATCATCCCGGTATCGGCGGCACCGAGGCTGCCGAAGCTGAGGTAGATCAGCGGCGCGTCGTTGTGCCGTGGAAAGTCCGGGACGATGTACGGCGCTTCGCGGCGCACGCAACCGTCGAGGTACACGTAGCGTTGCGGGTCCAGCGGTTGCTGGCGCTCATAGCGCACTGGCGTCGGTGACAGCAGCAGGTTCAGCCATGGCGAGTCAGTGAGGAACTGCCCCGCTGGGCACGGCGCGGTGCTGTTGCCGAGGAGGAATTGCGAAAAGCGTTCATGGGCCGGCGCGACGGCCTTGAGGTACTGCTCGGTGTAGCGCTCGCAGGCCTGGGTGTCGCTGGCCAGGCATCCGGACAGGTACGGCGGAACAGCCGCATCCGGCAGTTCGGTTTCGGCGCACGACACCACTCGCACCCAGGGGCAACCGGCGTTGGCGATGGCCGGGAACATCACCACGTTATCGAGCACGATCACATCGGGCTTGAGGCGGCCGAGCAACTGCTGCAAGGGTTTTTCCGCTTCGATGGCGGTGTCGATGATGGCTTCCCAAGCGGGCGCAACGTAGCTGTCGATCTGTGCCAGCGGGGTCTGGTCGAAGTAGGGAATGCTGCGCTCGATGAAGCGCTCCCAGTAGTGCTGGTGTTCCGCTGCCGACAATGGGCTCGCTTGCGGAATCGGGTACTCGTCGAAACCGTATTCGGCGAACAACCCCTGGAAATGCTCATGGCAGATGAACACCGGTTTGGCGCCCATCTCGCGCAGCGACTGAGCGATACCAATGCAGTTCAAGGCCGCGCCGAAACTGGCTTCCGGAAACAGGGCGATCAGTTTTTGTTTTTGCATGGCGAGGGACTGTCCATGGCGGGTCAGACCCGCCGCTCCTGAAGGTGTTTTTGATGCTGTCTTATTTTCAAAAAAAAATCATCATGTTTTTGCGAGGCGGTTAGCGACGCCCGAGCAGATGACTTTGCGGGATGCCACGGTTGGCGGTTTGCGGGCGTTGCGCGGCGCTCAGGCGCAGGTGCAGGCGCAGCAGGTCGGCGGCAATCTCCATCTGCCCGCGTTCGATCTGCGCGATGATCTGCAGGTGTTCGCGCAGGGCTTCCTGCAGGCGGTGCACACTCACCGATGGCAGCAGGTTCGGCAAGCGGCGCAGGCCTTGATGCTTGAGCAGGGCGTCGCTGATGAAGCGGTTGCCGCAGCTCTGGGCCAGCAGTTCGTGGAAGCTGATGTCCAGTTCGCGAAACTGTTGGATGTCGAAGTCTTCCACGGGGCGGGCGAGCAGGCTTTGCGTGGCGCTGCGCAGCAACGCAAGGCGTTGTGGGTCGGCGTTGAAGCTCGGGCTGAGCAAGGCTTCGGGTTCGAGAGTCAGGCGGAATTTCAGGCTTTCTTCGAGGGCGGCCAGGCTGTTCAGTGACGGACGAAACAGCCAGGACTGGCCGGGGCCGCGCTCGATGGCCTGGTTTTCGCTCAATTGCTGCAGGGCCTTTTGTGCCGCCGGCCGGCCGATGTCGTAGCGGCGCATCAGCTCACTGATGCTGATGCTGTCGCCCAGGCGCCCGGCCATGCGGTCGCGCAGCACCGAGGCGGCCAGTTCTTCTTCCTCGGCCTGGGGCAGCGCGGCGTTGAAGGCCTGGCCCGTCGGCGAGGCCAGCAACCGGTAGCCCTTGCCGGCTTCGTGACTCAGCAGGTTTTCTTCCAGTAGCACTTTCAGCGCGCCGCGAATCAGCGTGCGCGAGACCTGGAAGGTCCGGGCCAGGGCCTGTTCGGCCACCGGGTCGCCGGCCACCAGGCCGCTTTCCTGGGTGTGCTCGAGGATGCGCCGGGCCAGTTCCAGGTGATTGGTGCGCGGTTTTTTTTCGGCTGTCGTGCTCAAGCGTCTTTTCTCGTTGTGATCCGCTGTCGGACTCAGTTGCCCATCTTATGTCATGCGCCGGCGAAGCGTCAGGCTGGAAAAAATGCGTTGACATCTTTTGATACTGGTCCTAATTTCTAAAAAAAAACACCAGCAATCGTTTCTCGTTTTGCCGTACTGCCTTCGAACACAACAATAAACAATCGTCGGGTGAGTATTTATGAGCAAGCTGAATGATCTTCTGTGCGTGGGATTGGCCGTTTCCCTGGCGATCGCTTCACAGGCTGCAAGTGCGAAAGACATGGTGATTTCCATCTGGGACGGCTACATGGCCCCGGATGCGCTGGACAAGTTCAAGGCTGCCAGCGGTGTGGACGTCGACAAGGCGCTGCACGCCACCAACGAAGAAATCATGGGCAAGCTGATGGCGTCCGGTGGTGAAGGTTACGACGTGGTGTTCGTCTCCTCGCCTTTCGCCGAAGTCCTGCACAAACAGGGGCTGCTGGCGGACATCGATCCGGTCAAGGTCCCCAACCTGAAAAACCTCTACCCCGAAGCCACACACCTGGAATATGACCAGGGCAACCGGTTTTCCGTGCCTTACACCTGGGGCACAACCGGCATCTGCTACCGCTCCGACAAGGTGACGCCGGCGCCACAGAGCTGGAACGAGCTGCTCAATCCGAGCGATGCCCTCAAGGGCAAGGTGACGATGCTCGCCACCGACCGCTGGATGCTCGGCGCCGGTTTCCTCGCCAAGGGCTGGTCGGTCAACGACAGCGACCCCGCGCAAATCGCCGCCGTTCGCGATCAACTGATCGCCACCAAAAAACGCATTCTCTCCTTCGACGACACCACCTTCTATTCCAAGCTGGCCTCCGGCGAATCGTTGATGGCCCACGCCTGGGACGGCTGGTGCAACTACGGCACCCAGGCCAACGCGGCGATCAAGTTCGTGGTGCCCAAGGAAGGTTCCGACCTGTGGGTGGACACCATGGTGGTGCTCAAGAGCTCGAAGCACCAGGACGACGCCTTCAAGTTCATCAACTTCATGCTGGCTAAGGAAAACCACGCCTGGGTCGCTGAAAACATCCTCTACAAAGTCCCCAACCAGGCGGCCATGGCCGGGTTGTCCGCTGACTTGCTCAAGCAATACCCCAACCTGACCATCGCCCCCGCCGAACTGCTGAAAATGGAGCAGTTGCGCGACCTGGGCGGCACCACGCAAAAGGCCTACACCCGCGCCGTCACCGAAATCATGGCAGCGCAGAACTAACGCCACGTCGATCCGAGGCATGCCCGGCATGCCTCGCCACGCTCGCAAGCCGCCTCTGTCCTGAGGCGGGAGGATAGGGTTAATGAGTGCTTTGCATGCTGACAGGCGTCTGTCGGCCTGGCTTCTTGCGCCCGGCTTCGGCTGGCTGCTGATGTTCCTGGTGATTCCGTGCCTGCTGGTGCTGGTCTACAGCTTCGTCGAACGCGGTGCCTACGGCGGCATCGACTGGTTGTTCACCTGGGAAAACTATCAGCGCGCGTTCGATCCGCTGTACCTGGGCATCCTGCTCAAGTCGGCGAAGATCGCCGGGTTGGCCACGGTGTTCGCGGTGTTGATCGGCTACCCGGCAGCCTATGCGATTGCCCGGGCGCCACGGCGGCGTCAGGCGGTGTATCTGTTTCTGGTGATGCTGCCGTTCTGGAGCAACTACCTGATCCGCACCTACGCCTGGATCGTCCTGCTCAATCGCGAAGGTCTGATCAACCGCCTGCTGCAATTGTTCGGCTACAGCGGCGAACCCATCAGCCTGCTGTACACCGAATCGTCCGTGGTGTTGGGGCTGGTCTACAACTACATCCCCTTTGTGATCCTGGCGATTTTCTCGTCGCTGTCGCGGATCAACAACGAACTGTGGGACGCCTCGAAAGACCTCGGCGCGTCGGGCTGGATGACCTTTCGCCGGATCATCCTGCCGCTGAGCGTACCGGGTATCGCGGCGGGCGCGGTGTTTGTCTTTGTGCTGAGCATCGGCAACTTCATCACCGCCGACTTGCTGGGCGGCAAGCAGGTGCAGATGGTCGGCAACCTGATCTATTCGCAATTCCTCACGGCGCGGGACTGGCCGTTCGGTGCGGCGCTGAGCTTCTTCCTGATCGCGATCATGTTGATCCTGTTGTTCATCCAGGCACTGGTGGCCCGTCGTGCAGAAGGGGCGCGCTCATGAGTCAGTCTCGTTCTGTCAGCGGCACCGTGCTGGGTTCGCACCTGGGGCTGGTGTACGCCTTCCTTTATATACCGATCCTGGTGTTGATCCTGCTGTCGTTCAACAAGTCCGGCTTGCCCACCGCCTGGGGCGGCGTATCGCTGAAGTGGTACGCGGCATTGGCGCACAACACGGCAATTCTGTCGGCAGCGCTCAACACCCTGATCGTTGCCTTGTCGGCGACCTTCATTGCCTGCGTGCTCGGCACGTTCCTGGCGCTGGGCATCGAGTTGCGCCGCAAGGACAACCACAAAGGCCAGGTGGTCGACACCTTGCTGATGGCGCCGATGATTATTCCTGACATCGTGCTGGCGATTGCGCTGCTCAGCTTCTTCAACCTGCTGAAGGTCGGCCTGGGGCTGCACTCGATCATCATCAGCCACGCGGTGTTCAACATCGCCTTCGTCTGCGCGGTGGTGCGCACGCGGCTCAAGCACTTCGACTATTCGATCCTCGAAGCCTCGATCGATCTGGGGGCGAGCTGGTTCACCACCTTTCGCCGGGTGCTGTTGCCGGTGATTTTCCCCGGTGTGCTGGCGGGCGGTTTGCTCTCGTTCACCCTGTCGGTGGACGAATTCATCATCGCCTTTTTCAACTCCGGCTCCGGCCAGGCCTCGACCACGTTGCCCATGCAGATCTACGCCATGATCCGCTTCGGCGTCACCCCGGAAATCAACGCTCTGGCGACGTTGGTGATGCTGGTCAGCATCACCGCGCTGCTGGCTTCGCAGCGTCTCAACAAGGCTCCTCGCACCCATGAATAATTCATCCGCGGTACTGATCCTGGACAAGGTCAGCAAGTCTTATGGCAACGGTCTGGCGGTCAACGAGGTGTCGCTGAGCATCCGCGAGAACGAGTTTTTCGCGCTGCTCGGGCCGTCGGGCTGCGGCAAGACCACGCTGTTGCGCATGCTCGCCGGCTTCGAGACCCCCAGCGGTGGCTGCATCTACCTGGACGGCAATGACATCTCGCCGCTGCCGGCCAACAAGCGTCCGCTGAACCTGATGTTCCAGTCCTACGCGCTGTTTCCCAACATGACCGTGCGCAAGAACATCGCCTACGGCCTGGAAATGGAGCGCCTGCCGGAAAGCGAAATCCGTCGTCGGGTCGATGAGGTGCTGAGCACCGCGCAATTGGGTGAGCTGGCCGAGCGCAAGCCCGATCAGCTTTCCGGCGGCCAGCGTCAGCGGGTGGCATTGGCCCGGGCACTGGTCAAACGTCCGCGGGTGTTGTTGCTCGACGAACCCTTGGGCGCTCTCGACAAGAAGCTCCGGGAAAAGATGCAGCTGGAGCTCAAGCGCCTGCAGCACGAGATCGGCATCACTTTCATCATCGTCACCCACGACCAGGAAGAAGCCCTGGTGATGTCCGACCGCATGGCGGTGCTCGATGGCGGCAAGGTGTGCCAGTGCGGCAGCCCGACCGAACTCTACGAAAACCCCAACAGCCGTTTTGTCGCCAACTTCATCGGCGTCAGCAACCTGCTCGAAGGCGTGCGCTCGGGCCAGCACTCGGTGCGGGTCAATGGCCAGGAGCTGAGCGTCGAAACCGACGCGCCGCTGGTGACCGGCCAATCCGTCGCCGTGGTGGTGCGCCCCGAACGCCTGCAAGTGCTGACGGAGCAGGGCGGCGATTGCGCCAATCAGGTCAGCGGCAAGATCGTCGAAGTCGCTTACCACGGCCTCGACACCAACCTGCACGTGCAGACCCTCCTCAGCGATAAGCCGCTGATCGTGCGCGTGCCGTCCTCACAGTTCGAATTCGCCCATTTTGCAATCGACACGACCATCCGGCTGGGCTGGCAGGCCCGGCATGCCCGCGTATTGACGCGCTGAACAATAAAAAGACCAGGCAGGAGCAGCACTCGATGAAACAGAAAGTGATCGCATTCTTCCCCGAAGCCGCCTACGGCCCGGCCCTGAACTCAGTGGGTATCGCCCAGGCGTGTGAAGCCCTGGGGCATAAAGCGGTGTTCCTCACCGACCCGGGCATGAGCGGTGTCTACGCCGGTTATGGTTTTGAAGAGCACATGGTCAACATGTCGGCGCCGATGCCGGCCGAAGAGATGGCCCGCTACTGGGTGGATTTCATCAACGGCCATATTCCGAACTTCCGCAAGTCGCCGCTCGACCAGATCGACAACTACGTCAAGGAATGCTGGGCGGCCATCGTCGAAACCGCCAAGTGGGCGCAAAAGGACCTGCCGGCGGTGCTGGACAAGGTCAAGCCCGACCTGATCTGCGTCGACAACGTGATCCTGTTTCCGGCGATCAAGCAATACGGCAAGCCGTGGGTGCGGATCATTTCCTGCTCGGAAAACGAGATCGAAGACCCGGATATCCCGCCGCACCTGTCGGGCATGAGCATCGACGACAAGGCCGGCCACGCGCAATTCCGCCAGCGTTTCGAGGAAGTGGTCGGGCCGATCCACGACGACTTCAACCAGTTCCTCCAGGCCCATGGCGAGCAGCCGTATCCGCTGGGCACCTTCTTTGAAGCCTCGCCGTTCATGAACCTGTTGTTGTACCCCGATGCGGTCAAGTTCGACCGCCGCCATCCGCTGCCGGCCGAGCGCTTCCATTACCTGCAGGGTTGCGTGCGCGACGATACGCCCTACGAGATTCCGCCGTTCCGCGCCCACAACGACAAGCCATTGCTGTACGCCAGTTTCGGCAGCCTCGGTTCCGGCGATGTCGAGTTGCTCAAGCGCCTGATCGAGGCAGTGGGCAAGCTGCCTTACCGCGCACTGTTCAACGTCGGCGAGCACCTCGACGAATACCCGGACCTGCCGGACAACGTGCAGATCTCCAACTGGTTCCCGCAGCCGTCGGTGATTGCCCAGGTCGACGCGGTGATCCACCACGGCGGCAACAACAGCTTCACCGAGTGCCTGTTCTTCGGCAAACCGGCGATTGTCATGTCCTACGTTTGGGACGGCCACGACAACGCCATGCGCGCCGAAGAAAGCGGTCACGGCTTCAAGCTCGACCGCTATGAGTGGAGCGAAGAGCAGCTCGCGGAAAAACTCCATGCGTGCCTCAACGACGAGGCGATGCGCCAACGCCTGCAGCGCACCAGCGCGCAGATGCAATCCCGCAAGGGGCCGCAAGACGCGGCCGCGATTCTCGACAAGGTGCTCAACGATGCCTGATTCATCCACCACGGCGGGTATCACGCCGTACCTCGAAGCCGTCAGCAGCCGCACCGACCTGGTGGACTGGGGCGTGCAGAGCGACGCCGTCGAAGGCGTTTCGCATTCCAGCGGCCGCTTGCTGTTCAAGGGCCCGAACAACAGCCCGGAAACCGGATTGTGGGTGTGCACCCCCGGTCGCTGGCGGCTGTCGATTCCCCGGGACGAGTTGTGCCATTTCATCGCGGGGCACGCCACTTACCGTAACGACAACGGCGAAGTGATCGAAGTGCGCCCCAACACCCTGGTGCTGTTCCCTGCCGGCTGGACGGGCGAATGCCACGTCCGGGAAACCCTGCGCAACGTTTACATGCTGGCTTGAACCTGACACCGCACTTGAACCTGAACCTGAACCTGAACCTGAACCTGAACCTGACACTGGACCTGTGGCGAGGGAGCTTGCTCCCGCTGGGCAGCGAAGCTGCCCCAACAATTGGGCCTGCTGCGCAGTCCAGCGGGAGCAAGTTCCCTCGCCACAGGTTATGCGATGAACCTTTTGAACTGATTTTTCTGGAGAGCAACAGATGAAGACCCCGTTTCTGTACGACCCGCTGAGCATCACCGACGTCAAGGATTGGGGCGTGATCCCGACCATGCTTGAAGGTGAATCCCGTGTCTGCGGCGTGGTGCTGCACAAAGGCCCCGAAGGCCAGTCCGAATGCGGCATCTGGATCTGCACCCCGGGCAAGTGGTTCTGCCATGTGACCAGCGACGAGTTCTGCCACTTTCTCGAAGGTCGCTGCACATACGTCCACGAGTCCGGCGAAGTGATCGAGATCAAGCCGGACACCGCCGCCTTCTTCGGCAAGGACTGGAAGGGTGTGTGCACCGTCCACGAGACCATCAAAAAGGTCTACATGATCCGGTGACTGCCATGACAGATGCACTGGCGTCATTGCCAACCCGTGAGGACCAGCGCGCCGCCTTTCTGGCCCGCGCCGGTTACGCCGGTGGCTTGCTGGTCGCCTTGCCGGCGGATGCCTCGAGCCGGCGTTATTTTCGCCTGGACGGCGCCGGCCTGTTGCTGATGGATTCGCCCCCCGACAGTGAGCCCATCGGCCCGTTCGTGCGCATCGCCCGGCAGTTGCACGGGCTGGGCCTGTCCGCGCCAGCCTTGCTGGCGGTGGACGAGGCGGCGGGGCTGGCGTTGATCGAGGATTTCGGTCACGACACCTACACCCGGCTGCTGCTGGCCGGGCATTCGGAATCGCAGCTGTATCACCTGGCGGTCGATACGCTGGTGGCCTTGCATCGCGCAGCGCCAGCCACGGAACTGGCGCCTTACGACGGTCAGCGACTGGCGGACGAGTACGCGCTGTTTATCGACTGGTATGTGCCGCTGCTGATCGGCAAGGACGCGGCGCAAGACCTGCGCGAGGAGTATCTGGCGTTGTTCGCCGATGCCTGCCGCGATGTCGCAAAACGCCGCGAAGCCCTGGTGCTGCGCGACTTTCATGTCGACAACCTGATGCTGCTGCAAGGTCGCGAAGGCGTGGCGGCCTGCGGCTTGCTGGATTTCCAGGACGCCCTGGTCGGGGCGGCGGCCTATGACCTGATGTCGCTGCTCGAAGACGCCCGGCGCGATGTGCCCGAAGCGCTGCGGGCGGCACTGGTCAGCCATTACCTGTTGCAGCGCCCGGAGCTGGATGCACCGGGTTTTCTCGAAGATTACCGGCGCCTGGCCGCCCAGCGTCATGCCAAGGTGCTGGGGATTTTCGTGCGCCTGGCCGGTCGTGACGGCAAGCACGGTTACCTGGCGCACTTGCCGCGCACCTTGGGTTTGTTCGTCCGCGCCCTGGACGCCGAGGCCTTTGCGCCGCTGCGCCAATGGCTCGACCGGCACGTGCCGGGCTGGCGTGAAGAACTGCCCGCCGAGACCCTGGCGACGTTACGCGAAACCCCTTATCGATTGGTTCAAGGATCATCCCATGGCCACGTTCAACACTGACACCGCATTGCGTTTCATCAATTCTGAATTCCTGCCGCTGACCGCAGGCCGTGTGCGCGAAGTGCTCGACCCGGCGACCCTGCAACCGGTCGGGCAAGTCGGCGTGTGTGGCGAAGCCGATGTGCAAGCCGCCACGGATGCCGCCACCGCCGCGCAAAAACAATGGCGCGTAGTGGATGCCAAAAGCCGCGCCGCGCGCCTGCATCAACTGGCCAACGCCATCGAACAGAACATCGCTTGCAACCGTGAAGTCGCACGCTTGATGACCCTGGAGATGGGCAAGCCGTTTCCCGAGGCCATGGGCGAGCTGGCCAACTGCGCGCCGATCTTTCGCTACTACGCGGAGATGGCCCGGGACGATGCCGGCAAGGTCGCCGGCACCACGCAAATCGGCTCGTTCCAGCATGTGCGTTACGAGCCGTATGGCGTCAGCGTGCACATCATGCCGTTCAACTTTCCGATCCTGCTGATGTGCTGGACCGTCGCCGCGTCTTTGGCGGCGGGCAATGCCTGCATCATCAAACCGGCGGAAGCCACGACCCTGTGCACCCTCAAGTTTATGGAGCACTTCACCGCGTTGCTGCCTGGGCTGGTGTCTTGTGTGCCGGGTGATGCGCTCACCGCGCAGTTGTTGGTGCAGTCGGCGCAGACCCACGCGGTGGCCTTCACCGGCAGCGTGGCGGCAGGCAAAGCGGTGGCCGTGGCCTGCGCCGAACGGATGAAACCTTGCGTGATCGAGGCCGGTGGCAGCGATCCGCTGATCATCTCCAGGCATGCACCGTTGGAAGTGGCAGCGGCGGGGGCGGTGACGGCGGCGTTTCACCTCAGCGGGCAGATCTGCACCTCGGCGGAACGCTTCTACGTCGTCGATGAAATCCATGACGAGTTTGTCGCGAAATTCGCCGAACGCACCCGCGCCTTGCGCATTGGCCATGGCCTGGAGCGCTCGGAGATCGGGCCGATGGTCAGCGAGGCAGCGCGAAACAAAGTCATGCGACTGGTCGATGACGCCGTAGCCAAAGGCGCGAAAGTGGTGTGTGGCGGGCGGATTCCACCCGAGCAAACCGTCGGCTGGTTCTATGAGCCGACCATCCTCACCGGGGTGACCGGCGACATGGCGATTCTGCAGGAAGAGTGCTTCGGCCCGGTGGCGGCGATCTGCCGGGTCGGCGATTTCGATGAGGCGGTGCGCTTGGCCAACGACTCGCCGTTCGGCCTTGGCGCCTCGCTGTTTTCCACGGATCTGGCCGAAGCCATGGAAGCCGCCGAGCGTCTGGAAGCGGGGATGGTCTGGGTCAACAATCCGCTGATCGACAACGATGCGCTTCCGTTCGGCGGCTGGAAAATGTCGGGTCTTGGGCGCGAGCTCGGGCGTCAGGGGCTGGAAGCGTTCCGCCGATCGAAAATGGTCATCATCGACCACCAGCCGAAAATCCAGGACTGGTGGTATCCCTACGCCGACGACGTGTTCTATCGCGATCCGGCCTGAAGCCGGGATGCACACAGGAGGATCGCGATGAGCGACAACATTGGCTGGCCGACCCTGGCGGTGATTCTCGCGGCCGGGCAGGGCACGCGCATGCGTTCGCCGCTGCCCAAGGTCTTGCACCCGGTGGGCAACCAGCCGCTGCTCGGCCATGTGCTGGCGGCGGTGGCGGCGGCGGGCATCGAGCAACGGGCGGTGGTGGTGGGCGCCAGCGGCGGGCAGGTGACCGAGTACCTGCGACAGGCGGCACCGACGGCGCAGGTGTTTACCCAGCACGAACAACTGGGCACGGCCCACGCAGTGCTTGCGGCCCGGCCTGCACTGGAGGCTCACAAGCAGGGTTGTGTGTTGGTGCTGTTTGGCGATTCGCCGTTGATCACCCCGCAGACCTTGAACCGTTTGCGTCGGGCGCTGATAGACGGCGCAGCGGTGGCGGTGGCGGGTTTCCACACCCAACAGCCCGGGCCTTACGGGCGGCTGCTGGTGGAGCAAGGGCGTTTGCTGGCCATCCGCGAAGCCAGGGATGCCAGCCCGCAGGAACTGGACATCAACTTCTGCAACGGCGGCGTCATGGGCCTGCGCGCCGACACCTGCCTGTGGTTGCTGGAACGTATCGGCAACCGGAACGCCCAGGGCGAGTACTACCTCACTGACGCGGTGGCGGTGGCCAACGAGGCGGGGCTGACGGTGACGGCCGTGGAGGTGGATGAAATCGACGTGCTCGGGGTCAATGACCGCGAGCAATTGCAGGTCGCCGAACAGCTGTACCAGCAGCGTCGGCACCGCAGGATCAAGGAGTGTCCCATGGGTGACTATCAACGGTTGTACATCGGCGGTGAGTGGGTCACCCCGGTTCAACGCGGTGTTTTCGACACGCTCGATCCGAGTGACGAGTCGGTTCTGGCGCAGGTTGCCTCGGCGACCGCCGAGGACATCGATCTGGCCGTGGCGGCGGCGCGCAGGGCGTTTGACGAGGGAGACTGGCCGCGCTGGTCCGGCGCACGACGGGCGCAAGTGCTGAGGAGCATCGCCGATGGCATCCGCGCTCGCCAGGACGAACTGGCGGCCATCGAAGTGCGCGATAACGGTAAACCGCTACCGGAAGCGTTGTGGGACATCGCCGACACCGCCGGGTGCTTCGACTTCTATGCGGGGCTTGCCGAGCAGTCGGACCAGCACAATGAGCAGTCGATCGAGTTGCCGGATGCGCGCTTCACCTCGTCGGTGATCAAGGAACCGGTGGATGTGGTCGCGGCGATCATCCCGTGGAATTTCCCGATGCTGATGGCCGCGTGGAAAGTCGCCCCGGCACTCGCGGCGGGTTGCACCCTGGTGCTCAAGCCTTCCGAACTGACACCGCTGACCGCCCTCGAACTGGCCGGCATCGCCGACCAGGCCGGGTTGCCGGCCGGGGTGCTGAATGTGGTCACAGGCTGGGGACGCGAGGCGGGCGCGCCGTTGGCCGAACACTCGCAGGTCGACAAGATCGCCTTCACCGGCAGCGTGCCGACCGGACGCAAGATCATGCAGGCCGCTGCCAGCGAGATCAAAAACATCAGCCTGGAACTGGGTGGCAAATCGCCTTTCGTGATCTTCGCCGACAGTGATATTGAGGCGGCGGTGGAGTGGATTCTGTTCGGGATCTTCTGGAACCAGGGCCAGGTCTGTTCAGCCACTTCGCGGGTGCTGGTGGAACGCGGGTTGTACCCGGCGCTGCAGGAGCGCCTGATTGCCGCTACCGAGCAGATTCAGATTGGCCAGGGCTTCGAGGAAGGGGTGAAGCTCGGGCCGCTGGTCAGCCAGGGGCAATTGGACAAGGTGCTGGCAGCGATTGCAGCCGGTCAGCAAGAGGGCGCGCGGCTGGTTTCGGGCGGTGTGCGGCCGGGTCATCTGGAAAAGGGTTATTACCTGACGCCGGCGATTTTCGCCGATGTCCCCGAGGACAGCGCCGTGTGGCGCGAGGAGATTTTCGGCCCGGTGGTGTGCCTGCGCGCCTTCGACACGGAAGCCGAAGCGATCCGTCTGGCCAATGACTCGCCGTTCGGGTTGGCGGCGGCCGTCATGTCCCGGGATATCCCGCGCTGCGAACGGGTCGCTCGCGGTTTTCGCGCGGGCATCGTGTGGGTCAACTGCTCGCAACCGACTTTCGTCGAGGCACCCTGGGGCGGCTACAAGCAAAGCGGCATTGGTCGCGAACTGGGTGAGTGGGGCTACAACAGCTACCTGGAAACCAAGCAGATCACCCGCTACAACGGCGATCCCTGGGGGTGGTATCTGAAGTGACGTGAGCGCCAGAGCGGTCTGCCTCCGGACAGGGGGCAGGTCATTTTTCCCGAATTGTACGCCTGTGGAACTGCAAACCATTCTGGCAATCGAAGCCTATATGGGCGAGATGGACGTCGTAATGGTTGCGCGTTGGCATTGAGCGCCCTGTATGGCTGCAAAGCCGGGAGGGTTGCATGGAAAGGGACGCGATGTTCAGGTTCCTTGCGGGCTACTTGTTGATGTGTGTCCTGCTGGCATGGGGGGTGGTCCAGGCCTCTCACTGGATTGCTTCTTGCCTGCTGCTGTACTGGATTATTTAGCGCCGACCCTCGCTGCCTCGCTCCTTCCTGTCGATTCTTCCAGCACCACAATGGTGCGACCCGCTGTCTGGCCTTTTTCCTCCGACCCTCAGTCTGCGAAATCAGTCCGGTTCGCCGAACCGGCAACCGACCCAATCCAATGATTGAGCCAGTTGCCGATGCTGCCCGGTTAGTGGAACGGAAAGATGTAGTTCATCCAGGCGGCCATGCGCAGAAGGATTTTGCGCATCATCGCGATGTGATGGAAATGCTGGCTGTACAACGCCGCCTGGCCGTAGGCGCCGCCCGGCATCTGGCCGGCATACTGGGCATAGTCGGGGTCGGTGATCTCAATGATCACCGGGACCCGGCCGGCCGGTGGAGAGCCGGTGAAGCCGATCAGGGTGCCTGACGGTTGGATCTGGCCTTCGGCGATGACCGAAACGACAGTCTTGACCCTGCCTTCGAACACCTTGCCTGGAATGCCATCGAAAGCGACCTCGGCCTCGTCGCCCTCGGTCAGGCGCAACAGACTGTTCTGACGCATCCATGCCGAGAAGTAATGCCCTTCCGCGGGAATGAAGACCATCGAAGGGCGCAGCGGCAACTTGGTCGCCATCATGCCCGGACGCAACGAAACGTGGGTGACGAAGCCTTTGCTCGGCGCACGGACCGTGGTGTTGTCGAGTTCGTACTGCGCGCTGTCCAATTGCGCCTTCAGGTCGTCACTGCGAGCGACCACAATGTCCAGTTCCCGTTGGGTGCCGAAATTACGCTTGATCAGCTCGGTGATCCGCGCGCGATCGGCCTGGGCGGCAATCAGCTGTGCCTTGAGGGATTTGAGCCGGTATTCGAACGGCGCGGGGTCGATGCGAAACAGCACATCGCCTTTTTCCAGGGGCTGGTTGGTCTTTACCGGTACATCGATCACCTGGCCGCTGACCACGGGTATCACTGGAACCGATACGAAATAGGAACGCGCCACCTCGGAGTAGGGGTGGTTGTAGTTCATCGTGAAAATCAGCGCGCCGATGATCACGATCCCGCCCAGCACCGCCGTGGGTACCGTCCATTTGTTCAGGGGGATGCGGAAGATCTTGAAGATGGCTACGCACAGAGCGGCATACGTCAGAATGAGTAAGAGATCCATGGCTCAAATGCCCTCGCCGAGATTGTCCGTTGGCAACCGGTTCTGTGCCGTCCCCGTCACTGCCTCCAGGCGCTCGATCCGGCCTTGCAGTTCGGCGACCTGTTGTTCGAGGTGAACCACATGACTTTTGGGTGAGTGTCCGTCACTGAAACCCCAGCCCCGGTCCTCTCGATAGGCCATCGCCCAGATCCACAGGAACGGCCACAGCGCGTGCAGGGTGAACAGGCTGACCCAGCCGGTGGCGTGGATCGCATCCTGGTGAGGGTGGTTGCGGTGGACGGCAATTTCATAGGGGATGTCGTGGAGCAGAATGATCCCGTAAAACAGGACAAGCCCGACAAAAACCAGTAGGCCCAGGGCGAAGTAATCAAGCATGAACCACTCCTCTTGAAGCAGGTGACGTGTGCGCATGAGTGTAGCCGTTCAATCTACACTTGACGGGGATGCGGATCTCCAGCTTGGGCAACCGGTGCCTGGCCGAAGCGTCGACCGATGTCGTGCAAGCACTCCCCGACGAGGTGAATTCATGCCAACCAATGGACAATTCGAGAGGGCGCCTGTACTTGACCCTGTCGAGCGCATTACCGAGGTGATCTTCGGCCTGCTGATGGCCATGACGTTCACCGGCACCATCAGCGTGGCCACGGCGGACCAGGCAGCGGAACGCACGATGATGATTGCCGCGCTCGGCTGCAATCTCGCCTGGGGACTGGCCGATGCGGTCATGTACCTGTTGCGTGCACTGGTCGAGCGCACGCGCAGGATCAAGCTGTACATGGCCTTGCGCAATGGCTCGGACGCCACGGCCGGCCAGGCGCTCGTTGCGCAGGTGTTGCCATTGCAGTTCGCGACGGCGGCCGGCAGCGAGGGCCTGGAGTTGTTGCGCCGTCGGCTGATCGAGCAGCCCCCTTTGCCGATCAGGGCCGGCCTGGGCTGGAACGACTTCAGGGGCGCCCTCGGTGTTTTCCTGTTGGTCGTGGGCTCGACATTTCCGCTGGTGGTGCCGTTCATACTGCTTGATCAGACGGCACTCGCCATTCGCCTGTCCAACCTGATCGGGCTGGTGGTGCTGTTCATCGCAGGCTGGCTGCTCGCCAGATACGCCGGCGCCACGCAATGGCAGGGTGGGGTGATCATGGCCGCCACGGGGGCCGTATTGATCCTTGCGATCATTGCGCTGGGCGGCTGACAGCCGGGCATAATTCAACACACTAAAGACTCATTCTCATTTACTATTGCCCTTCCATTTACGTCGGGCAGCCTGGTATGGATGTTCTTGCCGCTATCCATCTTTATTTTTCCCAATGGGTGATCGAGCCGGTCACCCGGCAGTTCCTGGGCATTTTCGACTTCAACGGCAGACTCGGTCTAGCCTTTCTCTGCATGTCTTACGGCGTCGCCTACTGCCTGTTCCGCTACCGAAAATCCCGGGGCCTGACCGACGCGCGTTCGTTCGGGCAGTTCATCGGCGGCCGTCGGGTGTACCTGCATCGCTCGGCGTTGCTCGACTACCGCTACTACTTCGTACTCGCCATCCTCAAGGTTGCCCTGGTGCTGCCCATCGTCGGCCTGGTGGATCCGTACGTCTTGCGTTCAGCGGACTACATCGCGTTCTTCACCAACCTGTGGGGCGCGCGTACGCAAGTGGAGGAGCACCTGGGGCTGACCCTGCTTTATGGGCTGGGTGTATTTCTGGTCAAGGACTTCAGCCATTACTGGGGCCATCGCGCTTTCCATTCGCGGTACCTGTGGGCCTTCCACAAGGTCCATCATTCGGCGCCCGTGCTGGTGCCGGCAACGGCCAGCCGCGTGCACTTTCTGGAAGAAGTGGTCGAAAAGCTCACGGACATCATCTGCGTCGGCGCGTTTGCCGGTGTCTTCTGGTACGCCTGTGGCGGGGAGATCAGCCGCTATACCTTGTTTGGCGTGACCTACATCGTGTTCATCTTCAATGCCCTGGCGGCCAACCTGCGTCACAGCCACGTCTGGTTTTCCTTCGGGCCGGTGCTGGAGCGGGTGCTGAGCAGCCCGGCGCAACACCAGATTCATCACAGCGATGCGCCGCGACACTTCAACAAGAACTTCGGCATCAATCTGTCACTGTGGGACTGGATGTTTGGCACGCTGTACGTCACCCGGTCCACACCCGAGTCCATCCAATTTGGCACGGGTGAGCAGGATCACGAGCGTTACCTGACGCTGCAAGGGTTGATCGTCACGCCGTTTGTGGACATCGCGCGCAAACTCCTCTCTGGGAAACGCCCGAAAGCACAGCCTGAAAGCGGATCTGATCCGTATTTTTCAGCGCAATCTGCCTCTGTAACGGATACAGCCGCCAGCCCACAATAAGTCTTCGGTACGCCGTTCGGGCAGCGCAGGCTGCCCCTGTACCGCCAATTCATTGTGTGGGAGGCCCCATGGCCAAGATGACGATTTTTCTCGGCGGTTTTCTGCTGTTGACCATCCTGATCGGTGTGCTGGCGACGATTCCGCCGACGTGATTACACCCGCCGCTGTTCGTCGACGGCCAGGCGCAGTTCACGGTACGCCGTGACCAGTTGTTCGAGGCTGAACCCACGATTTCTCCCGCTGGGGTTGGGCAGGACCCAGACCGTGGCATGGCCGAAGGTTTTGGTTTGCAGGCCCCAGGCGATGTCCCGCTGACCGGACAGCGCGGCATACGCCGCCTTGCCCAGAAACGCCACGAAACGCGGCGCATGGCGTGCGATTTTCTGTTCGAAGTCGGCAGCGGCGGCGGTGAACTCGTGCAAGGATAGCTGATCCGCACTGGCCGTCGGCCGTTCCACCACCGCCGTTAACCCGCAGTGGTACTGCAAGATCGTCCGATCGTTTTCCGGTTGCACAAGCTGCGGGGTAAACCCGGCGAGATGCAGCGTGCGCCAGAAACGATTGCCGCGCCCGGCAAAATGGTGCCCCTGGGCGGCGGCCGTCATGCCGGGGTTGATGCCGCAGAAGATCACGGCCAATTGCCCGGCGAGGATATCTTCGAGCTTTTCACTCACCGCAGATCACTCTGATCGCATTGCGTGCCAGTTCCGTCAGCTCGGTTCGGGATTTACCGGCCCGGGCACGTATCGAAATGCTGTGCAGCAGAGACGAGGCGAGCACGGCCAGGGCAGCCGGGTCTGCATTGTCTTTCAACTCGCCAGCCTCTTTCGCCGCTTGCAATCGGATTTCCAGATCGGCATCCAGCCGGCTCAACCGGTCGGACAGCACCTCGCGAATTTCCGGGTCCTCGACCGCCTCGGTGGTGGCCGTGCCGATGGCGAAGCAACCGCGGGGCTGGCCGTCGCCCGAGAAGTAAATCGATAACTGCCCCTCGTAGAAACGCTGCAAGGCCTCGGTCAACGGCAGGTCAAGGTCCGTCAGCGCCTCGCCCATGGACGCCGCAGCAAACTCCCAATATTGCTCCAGCGCTTTGATGTAGAGCGCGTGCTTGTCACCGAATGCCGCATAGAGGCTGGGGCGATTCATGCCGGCGGCGGTGGCGATGCTGTCCAGGGACGCGCCGGAATAGCCGGTGTTCCAGAACACACCGAGTGCCTGCTGCAACGCTGTCTGCGGGTCGTAGGCTCGAGGGCGGCCACGGCCTTTGCCCTCTGTCGATTTATTTTGTGCCATGTCGTACAAAATCCTTGTGGGAGGGTGGGTCGAGGGATATTCTTACACCATCGCACAAAATTAAGGAATCAGAAATTCCTTGTTCCAGGGTTTGTTGTAGCCGAGCGCGAACTGAGTGTTGCGGCGACGAAACCGACGCGCCGGGAGCGATCCTCCCGGCCGCGCACGGGCTTGCTTCCTTACAGCATTTATTGACCTGCGGGCCGCTGGCGATGCTTGCCGACGTCGGCCCGATTACCCGGCTAAAGGTGAACTCGATCATGACCAAACCGTTCGATATCCCGGCTTCACAGACCTTCGAGCACCCTGGCCCAAACCCGGCTGACTCGCGTATCAACAAACCATTGAAACAGAGGTTGCGTCCCTGGCTGATGGTGGGTGTTCCCATCCTCTTCGCGGCACTGGGCTATGCCCACCATGTGTCGGGGCAGGCTTATGTTTCGACCGATAACGCTTACGCCCGGGTGGCGAAGGCATCGATCAATGCGCGGATCTCCGGGCAAGTGGCAGAGATCGCCGTCGAGGACAATCAGCAGGTCCGCAAGGGCCAGGTGCTGTTCCGGATCGACCCGAAACCCTTCCAGATCGCCGTCGACCGCGCGCAGGCACAACTGAGCGTGGCGCGGCTGCGTATCGACGGGCTCAAGGCCAGCTATCGCCAGCAACAGGCGGAACTGCAATCGGCAAAAGAGTCGGCTGACTTCGACCAAAAGGATTTTGCCCGCAAGAAGGCCCTGATCGCCTCGGCGTTCGTGTCGAAGTCCATCTACGAACGCGCCGATACCGATGTGAAAGTGGCGCGGCAGCGGATCGCCTCCATCGAGCAACAGATCGCCAGCACCGTAGTTGCGTTGAACGGTAATCCGGACATCGATGCCGACAGTCACCCGACGGTGCGCGAGGCCAGGGCGCAGCTCGACGAGGCCCAGTTGTACCTCTCGTACACCACGGTGTATGCGCCGCAAGATGGCATCGTGGCCAAGGTCGACGATCTGCAGGTGGGCAACCATGTGAACAGCGGCGCGCCGGCCTTTGCCTTGTTGTCCGGTCACGAGATCTGGATCGAAGCCAACTTCCGCGAGACCGATGTGACCCACATGCGCCCGGGCCAGGAAGCCACCATTCGCATCGATACCTACCCGGATCGCGTGTTCAAGGCCCACGTCACCAGCATGAGCCCGGGGGCCGGGTCGGATTTCGCGCTGTTGCCACCGGAGAATGCCACCGGTAACTGGGTCAAGGTGACGCAACGGGTGCCGGTACGGCTTGAGCTCGACGAAGTGGACCCGACGCTGCCGCTGTTCTCCGGGACCAGCGCCACGGTACGGATCGACACCCGTTTTCAAAGCCCCTGGTGGCACCCGCTCAAGGCGTTGCTGAGCGCAGGTAACTCCTGATGAATAGCCAATCGATGGTAAGCCCCGGTGAGGAGGGCGCGCCTTCGCTCAGGTTCGCCGCCTTGCTGGCGACCTACATGCAGTCGGCGAACCTGCCGTTGCCGAACGCGGCGCTCAGGTTGATTCAGGGCAGCCTGTCGATGAGCGACGACCAGGCGGGCTGGATTTTCACCTCGTACCTGGCCGCGAGTGCGATCAGCATGCCGCTCGCGAATTGGCTGGCCGGGCGCTTTGGCTTGAAGTGGGTGTATCAGGCGGCGCTGGCGTTGTTTGTCCTTGGCTTGCTGCTCGCCACGGCGGCGACGACGCCGCTGGAATTCGTCGGCGCGCGCATTGTTCAAGGCATCGCCAGTGGCGTGCTGGCACCGTTGTCGATGGCGATTGCCATGGAAACCTTGCCGCTGGACAAGCGTGCGAAGTTCGGCGCGAGCTGGACCGCCATCGTGCTGTTCGGCATCGTCAGCGGCCCGAGTATCGGTGGCTGGATCGCCGAGCATTTTGGCTGGCGGCCGATGTTTTACCTCAGCGTGCCACTGTCGGCGTTTATCTTCCTGGTGGCGGCGCTGTTGCTGACCGAGAAGAAGGCCGAGAAACCGCCGGCGTTCGATTTCTTCGGTTTCGGCACCTTCACCCTCGGCATGATCAGCCTGCAAATGCTGCTCGACCGAGGGGAGCGCCTGGACTGGTTCGCCTCGCCCGAGATCTGCCTGGAAACCGTGGCGTCTGCGCTGGGGATCTACCTGTTCGTGGTGCATGTGCTGACCTCGAAGGTGCATTTCCTCAACAAACGCCTGTTCAAGGACCGCAACTTCGTGTTGTCGACGGTGATCTTTTTCGCCCTCGGTTTCGTGCTGTTGTCGACCATGGCCCTGACGTCGCCGATGCTGGACGAGATTCTCGGCTACCCGCCTGACACCACCGGCGCCTTGACGATTCCCCGTGGCATGGGCCTGGTTGGCGCTTTTCTGTTGATGGGGCGGCTGCCCGAGCGTTTCGACCGTCGTCCCTTCGTGGCGGCAGGCGTGGCGGTGGTGGTTTATGCCAACTGGCTGATGCTCGGCTATTCGCCGCTGATGGACGAGTGGCCCGTGGCCGTCGCCGGTGCGATCCAGGGCGCGGGCCTGGGCATCCTGATGCCGGCGGTGACCAAGGTCGCGTTCAGTACGCTCGACCCCACGCTGCGCCCCGAAGGCACTGGCCTGTTCAACCTGGCCCGGGTCTACGGCAGCACGCTGGGCGTGGCGATCGTGCAGTTGTTCTTCTTCAACAACACCCAGGCCATGCACATGGCGCTGGCCAGCAACCTGACGCCATACCGCGCGGCTGCGCATTCGCTGACCTCGGCGCCGTTGCAGGTGCTCGACGGGCTCAACGAAATGATCACCGGCCAGGCCGCGTTCATCGCCGTGGTCGACCAGTTCAAGATCCTGATGGTGGTGATGCTGGTGGTGAGCCCGCTGGTGTTGTTTCTTCGCAAGCCCGTTGCGGCCAATTAGTTTTCGTGGAGTTTGCCTAATGAATGCTTATGCGCTGGTCCTCAACCGCTGTCTGCTGCAAACGAAGTTCGCGGGGTTGTCGCTGCTTGCCTTCCTGACTGCCTGCACCGTTGGCCCCGACTATCAAGCACCGGCGGCGAGTGCGTCGCAGCACTATGACCCACAGGCCGAGCAGCGTCTGGCCCAGGGTGGCAACCCCCGCATCGACCTCGGCAACAAGGTCAATGGCGATTGGTGGTCGGCCTTTGGTTCGCCGAAACTCGACCGCGTGGTGCGGCGTGCCATCGACGGCAACCTGGATCTGGTGGCCGCTGATGCGACGATCCGGCAAGCCGCTTCTTCTGTTGCGGCGGCGCAGGGTGTCCTGTATCCGCAGGTCGATTTCGCTGCGGTGGCCGGTCGTCAACGGCTGCACAACGCCAGGGAACCCGCCATCGCCAATTTCTACGCGATAGGACCGCGGGTGGGGTTCGACCTTGATGTGTTCGGCGGCAACAAGCGGCTGGTTGAACAACAGCAGGCGTTTACCGACCTGCAAAGGCACCGCTACGAAGCGGCGTACCTGACCCTGACCGGCAACGTCGCCAGCCAGGCCTTGCTGGTGGCCTCCGCCAACGCGCAGATACAGGCCGTGGAAAAGCTGCTGGCCGATGACGCGAAAAACCTTGAACTGGTGCGCATGGCCCATCTCAACGGCTCCACCACGCAGATCGATGTATCACTGGCCGAGACCCGTCTCGCCCAGGACCGCACCTTGTTGCCACCCCTCGCTCAACAGCGCGATGCGGCACGCCACGCACTGTCGATCCTGACGGGGAAGGGGCCGGCGGACTGGGTCGCTCCCGACTTCGACTTGAGCGAGTTTGCACTGCCGTCGAACATGCCGGTGACCCTGCCTTCGGAGATGGCCCACGACCGGCCGGATGTGCTGCAAGCCGAGGCGCAACTGCACATGGCCAGCGCGGCGGTGGGCGTGGCGACGGCGAACCTCTATCCCCACGTCACGCTGTCGGCGTCCCTGGCGCAGGCGGCTTCCGGCAATGGCGGCGCGGCACTCTGGGGTTTCGCTGCGGGGTTGGCCGGGCCGATCTTCGATGGGGGCACGCTCAAGGCTGAACAACAGGCTGCCGTCGACGGTTACAAGGCGACGCTCGCCGGTTATCAGCAAACGGTCATCACCTCGTTCGGGCAGGTCGCCGACACCTTGCAGGCGATCAACCATGACGCCGAGGAACACCAGGCCCAAACCGATGCCTTGCGCGCGGCCGAATCCAGTTTGCAGTTGAACCAGCAAGCCTTTGCGCAAGGCGAGAACAGCATCCTCCAGGTCCTGGAAGCGGAGCGTGCCTACGAGCAGGCGCTGCTGGGACAGATCCGCGTGAATACCGCGCAGTACCTCGACACCGTGCAGCTGTTCATTGCGTTGGGCGGCAACGCCGTCGGTGCCTTCGAGCAACGCGTGGCGTCGGGCGACGGGCAGAAACCTTCGTATCAATAACGGCTGCGGCCTGGAGTAATCACATGACTTATGAAGCCTTTCACGACGGACTGCGCGATACCGGATTCCTGCTCAACCATGGGGCGGTCGAGATGCCGGCGGTTGGGTTCGGTACGTTGTTCCGCGATCTCGCCACCACGACTGAAGCGGTGAAGGAGGCGCTGGCCGCCGGTTTCCGCCACTTCGATTGCGCCGAGCGTTATCGCAACGAAGCGCAGGTGGGCGTTGCATTGAAGGAAGTGCAGGAGGCCGGCAAAGTCCGGCGCGAGGAGCTGTTCATCACCACCAAACTGTGGAACACCAACCACCGTCCCGAGCGCGTCGAGCCCGCGTTCGAAGCCAGTTGCCAGCGCCTGCAAGTGGACTACATCGACTGCTACCTGATCCACACGCCGTTTGCCTTTCAACCCGGCGACAACCAGGACCCGCGGGACGAGCAAGGCAATGTCATCTACGACGACGGCGTGACGCTGATCGAGACGTGGCGGGCGCTTGAGCGGCTGGTGGATGAGGGACGGACGAGGTCCATCGGTGTGTCCGATATCACGTTGGAGGCGCTGAAGGCGCTGGTCGCCGTCGCCCGGATAAAACCTGCGGTGGTGCAGGTCGAGGCCCACCCTTATTTGCCGGAGTGGGAGTTGCTTGAGTTCTGCAAGGAGCACGGGATTATCGTGCTGGCGTTTGCGCCACTGGGGCATGGCATGGAACCGAATGTGCTGCAGGACCCGGTGATTACCGGCATCGCCCGGCACGTGCAGAAAACCCCGGCCCAGGTCGCGCTGGCCTGGTCGGTACAACGTGGGGTGGCGTTCTTGACCACCTCGGCAACGCCGAGCCATATCCGGGAAAACATCGATATCTCGACCTTGCCGCTCAGGGCCATGGTGGAGATTCAACAAGACATCACAACCCGTATACGCTTCAACTCGGTGGTTGAAACCGGTGTCCCCGGATTCATCCCGCGCAAGCAGTAGTTGCTGACGCCAGGGCGGTCCGTCACGGGGCCGTCCTGTTTGCCGATCCCTTGAGGTGAAACGATGGATGTTTTCCAGACTATGCGCTGTTTCACGGCGGTCGCCCAAAGTGGCAGCTTCACCGCGGCGGCCGCGGCGTTGGACACCACCACGACCAACGTTTCTAAAGCCGTTTCCAGCCTGGAGGCCCGGCTGCAAACGCGGCTGATCAACCGCACCACCCGGCGCCTGGCTCTGACCGAAGCCGGCGTGCGCTATTTGCAGCGCTGCGAGCGGATCCTGCAGGACATGCGCGAGGCCGACGAAGAGGCGGGCACCGCTCAGGTCATGCCCGCAGGCCGGCTGAAAATTCACGCCATGTCGGCCATCGGCAACCATTACGTGATCGGCGCCATTGCCCGCTACCGAGAAACCTATCCTTCGGTTCTGTTTGACCTGACCGTGACCAATCGCCTGCCGGATTTGCTCGAGGAAGGCTATGACATGTCGATTGTGCTGGCACGGGATCTGCCCGATTCCGGATTCGTCGCCCAGCGGCTGGGTATCACCTACAGCATTCTCTGCGCCTCGCCGGCCTACCTGAGCAAGCGCGGGACTCCCGAGTCGCCGAGTGATCTTGGCGGCCATGATTGCCTGCGAATCGTCAACACGGTCATGCCGGTCGAGAACTGGGTATTCGAAGGTCCCCAGGGGATAGAAACGTTCAGCACACCGGCGTCGCCCTTTCACGTCAACACGGCTGACGCCATGACATTCGCGATCAAGAACGGGATGGGGATCGGCATTCAACCGATTGCTTCGGCCGTTGAAGGCCTGAAGGCGGGGACCTTGGTGCGGGTATTGCCGGGGTATCGGCTTGAAGAACTGAACCTGTTTGCGATCTACCCGTCACGCAAGTTCGTGGATGCAAAAATAAAAACCTGGGTGGAATTCCTGAAGCATTCCATTCCGGGGTTGCTGGCGTCTGATGAAAAAATTGTCGGTGCATCTGTGTAGCGATGTGGCTGGCGCTGTACGCATGGAGTGTCGACCCTCCATCGTCCGTACAGTGCTCAACCGTTCGAGCATCCGCTGCCCATGACCTGATATTCGATGGTGCGGCGTTGTCCCTGGGAATCTTCGTAGGTCATGCGCGCCGGGACGGGGCCGCATTCATTGGCTATTTCTGATACATCGATGACGCGTTTGATATCCAGCCTGGTGCCATATGTGTAGGTTTCAACGGGTGTTTGGCCGGTGGCGGCAGTCGAGTGGCTGTCTTCTGCAAAGGCCTGGGTGCCGGCGGTGCCAAGCGCAAGCAAGAGTGCGATTTTCAGCAGTTTCATGATCTTCACCTCGTGGTCAGAGCGTTATCCCTTGAACGATTTCTCCCGAGTGAGTGGATAGCGCCTGTTTGGCTTTACTCACTTGGGTAGAACCGATGGTAGGCGTTTGGCGGGGGCGCAAATATCGGTCGGCGGGATAAACACTGTTGCCGGATTGCTAATGAATCAACATTGCCAGTTATGTCAGGGAGGGAAAGGCGACGGTTATCAAGCGTCACTTAAGTTCAGCCATCCCATTGCAGTCGGCACCCTTGGTGAGCTCAGGGCGATGAGATCGGCCGTCGACGATAACTGGGACAATTGATGTTCATGGTGTCCAGCGATTGCAATAATCAATCGCCATCGGTTTTCTCGCGCACCGAATTTACCCAGAAGTTTATCGAGAGAGACGAAGTCAATGACCTTACCTGGTGAAACCAGCCTTCAGGTAAAAAGAGCAAATCGCCAGGTTTCAGATGCACTGCAAGAAAGTTCACCTGTTTTGCAGCCGGAAACTCCTCAAAATTCGGATTTGATGGGTCGAAGTCGCAACCTTCCAGACCGCCGTGAGGCGAAGTCGACCAACTACCCAATGCAATGCGGTGGTGAGGCGCAGCCAGCAACATAGACTTTTCTCCCCAGACTTGAGCGAAAAGGTTGTCTGAGTCATCCCGATGAAGGGGAGTCAATGTACCCTTCGGACCCAGCCAGAGTCGTGGTGGAATGTACAAGGACCTTTTGAAGTAGTCCGGGAACCTGATGAGTGGAAGCAGTTGTTTCGGAACCAGATTATTACCCATGTAAGCTGGCGGCTCGGCGAAAACCTGGCAGGTAGCGTCGTCCATGGTGGCAACAAAATCCAATATCGCGGTAGTCCGAAAATCGCGCTCCGACGAGAAGGCTTTTTGGGCATACTCGCCGTGACGGGTGATGCCCTGCAAGTTGGCAAACTGCTCAAGGGCGGTATCTCTGGGCATGCTGAACAACGGCCAATCGTCAAGGGCCTGGGTGAACACCAGCGGGATGCCTCTGGCCCGGTATCGAACGTTGAACTCGTTCATTGAAACCTGGTTTTTTGGCCGACGATCAATACTGCCATTCAGGTTCACGCTCGCCGAAAGCTGTTCACTAAAGCGTGGTAGTGCTGGATAACGTCGATTCATCTCGACCTCCATTTTGGCGGCAGCAGGATGCAGGCTGTCGCTGACAAGTGAAGGGAGTAGCGTGGCCAGGCCGATGTTTCCGGTTATTTTCAATTGACGTTGAGCGAAGAGCTCTTCGATGTTGGCAAGGCCTTGTACGATAGTGAGAAAAACGGACTCCTTGAGTTCAATTGTCACATCTGCCGTAGGATGCACTCCCAGCTGTGGGAGGTTGGAAGTTGGCACGCATACCCAATAACGTTTCTGATCCGAAAAAACGAACTGAAACGTGCCTGCGACACCAACAGAGTTGGCACTGGCGAACAACGCAGATAGTGCGGATTGAACATGCATAGTTTAGCTCCTTGCTTTTAGGTGTGGTGACGAGATTTGAATTAGTCTGCAAATGCAGTTCGATGCGCGGCAGCACCCTCGTTAATTTCAGACGAGCGTGCCAGCGCACCATCAAATGAGATCAGTCGATCGGTTGTAGCCTTCCAATCTGCAAGGCGATGATAGGCGTTGATAAACCAACTCAAGTTTTCACAAAGGTTTCCAAAGGCCGAATTGATCTGCATGACGTCACCGAACATGATGCTGCCCGCAAAAAAACGAGGGACAGCCAACAAGCTGCTGAATACCAGCGAAAGTTGACTGTAACTTTCGGTGAATAACGACAACCGCATTTTTACTCGAATGGTACGGCGCATATTGGCCAGGCTGATATCAAGTTTTTCGCTGATACTCTCTTTCTCGCAGTTACGCCTGGTGTCGGTAGAGTGCACCTTGGAACCCTCGCGAAAGCGGATGAGAAAGTACCGAAGATCGGCCTCTGATCGCTGTTGGTTGTTACTCAGGGAGACCAACTTAAAGCCGATTTTCTGGCTGATGTACGTACCCAACAACGCATAAAGGATAGCAGCCCAGAACATATAAGCTGGGACGGTAATTCCCCAGAGCGACGCGTCGCCCGAGATGCCGATCAGTACCACGCTGAAGGATACGATGCTGGCCAAGGTGTAAATTAGGCCGCAGGCTAGGTCTATGGTTTCGAAGGTGAATTTGTTGATATCCTCGGCGATGCGTTGGTCTGGGTTGTCGACACACTGTTCAATCTGGTCGGGCCTGGTCGAGTTGACTATCCAGGCGGAGATGTAATGGTTTGTCAACCACCTTCGCCATTTGAGCGCAAATACATCCACCAAGTAGGTAATCAGTACTGATCGCACCACCGAAAACGAGACGATAGCGAGGAACACTACCACTAAGCTGTAAAATTTATGGGCATCAAATTCTTGAATTGCATTGTAGAAATGTTTGTACCATTCGTTGATAGCCAAGGCGGTCACGACGGCAAGCAGCGAGAGAACTACCAAGGCAATAAGCGCGCACCAGGCAAAAACTTTATCCTCGCTTTTCCAATATAATGAAAGCACCGTGTATGTGTTTTTTAGGAACGAGTTTTTGCTGAGGACAATATTGTCCTTTCTTGTGAGGTTGCAGTCCATTGGAGTACCTTGGTAGTGTATGATATTTGTATGTTTTTTTCTGTGGTGTGCTGTTGTTTGTTGTTTTGTAGCGCTCGATTAGAGCGCCCAGAAGCCTAGGCGCCCAAGGCTTGCTGCAAGTTTGAGACGGGCTAATTGCCAGCTGTTCAACGTATTAATATGTTGTTGTTCTGCCGTTGCATAGGCGGTTAATGCGTTCAGAAGCTCAATCATGTTACCGACTCCTGAACGATAGCGCCCTTGCACAACTTGCAGTGCCTGATTTGACTGCTCTACCCACTCAGCAGTTTTTTCCAATGAGCGCGTTTCGATGTTCAAGTTTTGGTAATTGGCCCATAGTTCCATCGAAATACGCTGTTCAACCTCCGAAAGTTCTGCCTTGCTGGTCTCAAATTTTGCTTGAGCTCCCCGTACCTGATAGGTGCGCTCGAAACCTTCGAACAAGGGAATGTTTAATTGCAATCCAACGCTATTTTCACGTAGGTGACTATCGCCATTGAGCGCGATTGATTGGTTTGTCTGTACATCGGAGATGCTAGCGATAAACGACAGGGTAGGGCGGCCAGAGGCTTTGCTTTCGTCGATAGCAGCTTTTGCTGCATCCAGTTTGGCCTTTGCGGCAATAAGTGAGGGATGATCCTGGCGTGCCTGTTCAATTAACTCATCAATGGTTTTGACGAAATGGGTATCCGGACGTCGATTCAGGTTCCCCGCCAACTCCAGAGGTGTTTGTGGAGGTAAGCCCATACGCATCGCGATTAGGCCTTTTGCGCTACGCAACGCGCCTTTGCCGCGAACTTCGTTCAGGCTCGCCTGGGAGTAGGCCGTTTGCGCCTGCAGGCGGTCGGAGAGCGCTGCGGCCCCCGCTTCATATTTGGCGCTTGCGGCTTTCAGGTTTTCGGCTGCCAATTTTGCCACTTGGGTGGCGGCAACCTGGCTACGTTGTGCTGCGAGGGTGTCATAGTACAGCTGGGCTGCCAGCACGAAAGCCTCCTGCAACTGACTATCCTGATTGGCGTTTGCTGCAACTAACAGTTGGCGTGCATTAAGCAGGGCCGATTCGCGGCGACCAAAGTCAAACAGCACCCAACTCAAGGTCAGGCGATTGTCGAGTTGACGCTGATGACCATGACTGGAGTACTCTCCACGCTGTTCATACGCAGTGTCGTTGCGTCCACTGGTAATGCCAGAGCTACCATTGAGCCTTGGAAGATACGCCGATTGCTTAACACCGACCAAGGCTGCCTGGGCCTTTGCACTGGCCCAGGCCTGTCGTGTCTGTGGGTCGTTACAAAGCACCCGCTCTATCATTTCCTCCAGTGTCAGCAACGCCGCTACAGGACCGACTTCACACGACCAGGTCGAGTTGTTGATGTCCTTGATCGCAGTGCGGGAGACATCACGCTCGGTCGCAAATACATCCATTGCCATGGCCGATTGCGACCAGGCGCAAAGGCCTGCCAGAAGGGAATAGGCGAAAGCTGTTTTCATCACAGTGTGACAGCGCCAGTAGTTTGGAACATGGTGGACGAGGTTGGCTGGTCCAGGACAATCCGGCCAGCTTCCAGTATCACCACTCGATCTGCCGAGGCGATCGTCTCCGAACGATGGGCGACAATGATGCGCGTCACCTCAAGTGCACGAACAGCGTCATTTACCTGCTGCTCGCATTTCACATCCAGATGACTGGTTGCCTCATCAAGAATCAGAATGTCTGGTTTCTTGTAGAGCGCTCTGGCTAGCAGCACACGCTGTTTCTGCCCCCCGGACAAAACCGTTCCCATGTCACCAACCAGGGTGTTGTAGCCCATTGGCATGGACAGAATGTCAGCATGAATTGATGACTTGCGTGCACATTCCATGACCCAGTCCAGATCAGGGCTCGGCTCGAAGAATGCGATGTTGTCTGCCAGTGAGCCGGCAAACAGACAATCATCCTGCATCACCGTGCCGATCTTGCTGCGAAAGTTCTCCACCCCGAGGTGGTGCAGTTCATTGCTGGCGATTCGTATCTGGCCATGAGTGGGCTTGCAAATACCCAGCAGCAGGTTGATCAGCGTACTCTTTCCGCTGCCGGAAGCACCGGTGATTGCCACCGACTCCCCCTGCGCAATGTGCAAATTAACGCCATCCAGCACGAATGGCTCCTGATCGGAATAGCGGTACTTCACCCCTGTGAAATCAATATCTACCTGGCACGAAGACCAAGTCGCGGAATTCTGCGTGCCGCGGTTGTCCTCTGGTGGATGCAGGACGATGTCAGCCAGGCGTTCACCTTGTAAACGCAGCATGTGCAGTTCAAATAAATGATCGATCAGGCTGGCCACGCGGCTTACAAATTGGGATTTGTAAGCAATAAACGCCATCAGTACACCGACACTGAATTGGTTGTTCATCACCATGGACGCACCAAGTCCAAGCGCTAGTAGATTCTCCAGTCCGAATATCAAGCCGTTGAACTGGGTGTAGATCAGTTGCAGCTTCTGGGTTCGTAACCCTGCGTTGATCTGTTCTACGAGTAATCCAAGCCAGGTGGAGCGTCGCTCGCTCTGGCGTTGGAACAGCTTTATTGTGCGCATGCCGCGCACGGTTTCCAGAAAGTGGCTTTCCTGCCGGGCAGCATGAATGATTTGTTCCTCGTTTGCTCGACACAAAGGGCGGTACCAAGCCCAGCGAACCAATGTGTACGAAGTCATGGCAATTACCGCGATGACTGCGAGCAACGGGCTGTAGGTAATCATGAGGACGAGTGTCGCGATGGTCATCAGACCATCCAGAAGCGCAGAAAAGAAGGCGGCTGTCAGTGTCCCCTGTATCTCGCCGATAGCACCGAACCGCGAGACGATATCGCCCAGGTGGCGCTTTTCAAAGTACTGGATCGGCAGCCGGAGCAGGTGACTGTAAACGTTCGCCCGCCATTGCACGCTCAGCAGGGTACTCATGTGCATCATCACCCAAGCCCGTGTAGCACTCACCAGTTGCTGCATCAAAAGTAACAGCCCAAAGCCGATGATCAACGTCGTCAGCAAGTCACGGTCTTGAGTGACCAGTACGTTGTCGAGCGTCCACTGCAGCAAGAACGGACTGACAAGCGAGAACACTTCCAGGGCCAGAGCTAGTAGCAGAACCTGCGAAAGGGCGCGATAAAGACCGCTCACCCGTCCCAGCATGCTCATCAATTTGATCTGTGGCTTGGCTTCCTGCTTTTCAAAGTCACTGTCAGGCCACACCTCAAGAGCGACACCGGTAAACGACTTGCTAGCCTCGGCCAGGCTCAACTGGCGGATACCATGGGCCGGGTCATGCAAGGTAAGGCACTGGCCGTCCACGACCTTAAGAACGACGAAATGGTTGAAGTTCCAATGTAATACACAAGGCAACGTGAGCTTGCTCAGGTCCTCCAGTTCAACCCTCATCGCCCGAGTGCCGAATTTCAGTTGATCGGCTGTCTGTGTCAGTTGTTTGAGCGTAACCCCCTTGAGTGACACGCCGAACTGGCGGCGCAGTTCCATCAGCGTCGTGTGATGACCATGGTAGCCCGCAATCATCGCCAAACAGGCCAGACCACATTCTGTCGCTTCTGTTTGTAGAATCAGGGGCAGCCGTCGGCCGATGCGTAGCGTGATCGCGTCGAGATAGTTCATGCATTCGTTCCTAGAGTTTGCCCGTCAGGCTGTAGAGCGGCTCAAGTACCCACTCATAGAGGTGGCGGGTTTCCTGCAGGATGTCTGCCTCAACCAACATGCCGGCTTGTAGCGGTCTCGGTTTGCCGTAGGCCAGTACTGACTGCGCCTCGATATCAACGCGAATGCGGTAGAACTGTTCGCCGTCCAGGCCCAGCCCCGGCACAGTTCCGGTTACGCTCGCCAATTCGGTCGCCGAGAGGGTAGTTTTGGAGATAGATGTCACATTGCCGCGGTGTTGGCCGAATTTCTGATACGGATAAGCATGGTAACGGACCATTACAGGGTCGCCTGTATGGATGAAACCGATGGCTTTGCTCGGTGCATATAGCTCTACTTGTAGGCGGGAATCTGCAGGCACTATGCTCATTAATGGTTGTGAGCTATCCACGGTTTGACCCGGCTCAACAAGAATGGAAGTTGCCATGCCGTCTTGGGGGGCCGACAGGATCAGCGTGCGCTTGGCTTCGCTCTCGATAAACTCCTGCCGGATGCTGGACAATGACCGCCGGATACTGGCCAGCTGATTTTCGTGCAGTGCCGAGAGTCCTGAAAAATCATGCCGACGCTCGACCAGCTGCTGTGTCAATGCTGTAGCTTCGCGAGTCAACCTCTGAAGGGTTTGGCGTTGGCCCAAAAGTTCAGCCTGGCGTTGCTGAAGCTGATCCATGGATATGTAACCTTTATCCATCAGTCCTTGATATCGACCGGCTGCATTAGTTGCCAGATCTACAAGCTTTTCCTGGCTGGCCCTTTGCTGTGCGAGTGTCAGCAGTTCCTGTCGCAAACTTTGCAGTTTGCTTTGCAGACTTTGACGCTCCTCGAATTGAAGTTGTGTTTGTTTCTTCAACTCTTCGTTTAAGGATCGGCGTTGTTGCGCGAGCTGATCGCTTACTTCTGCCTGTACCGGCCCGAAATCTCCTGCGAAGCGCTCACTGGATAGGCGAAACAATCGAGCGCCTTGCTTGACTAACTGCCCTTCATCGACAAAACGTTCGAGCACCAAGCCATATTGTGGCGAGTGTATTTTCAGCTGTCCGGAGATGGGCACTAGCTGACCTGCCACAGTGCTGCGTTTGGTATAGCTGCCGCAGAGAAAGAAAGTTACAACCATTGCGCCAAACAATGTGGCTATCAGCGTAAGTACCGTGAAGGAAACGGGTCTGACAAGCACGATTTCACCGAGCCAGTTAGCTTGTTGTGAGGCTAGCGCTTCAAGTCGAAACAGCGGAGTCTTTGATGTCACACATTCATCCTTAACTTTTTGTTTAGTATTAAACTGGTCACGCCGTTTCCTCTCGGTTTGACAAACCTTCAATTGAATAAGCATTGGTTCCGCAAATGGTTACAAATTCACGGTAAATTTTTAGTTTTTCCTTTCGTCTCGTTCGTAGCTATTTAGCATCAAAGCAACTACAGGGGCGGTGTGCCTGTTTTTGAATCTTGAAATTACAAGACTCGATCTGTACGAATTTGCACGGAGTAATAAATGAAAATAACAAAAAGAGAACGTGATGTGATGCGCTTGTTGGTCAATGGTCTGACTAATAAACAAATCGGTCAGCTGCTGGGGATCAGCAACTACACTGTCAGGGATCACATTTCTTCAGCGTTTAAAAAACTTAATGTAACAAGTCGTGTTGAGCTCGCGGTAATAGCCGCAGAGATGAAAGATGAAAAATAGTTTTTGCTCTCGGAAATTTGCTGTTTTTACTTTTGCACGGCGGTGCATCTGTAGTCATCCCTACAGATGCAGGGTGGTATTTTGGTCGCTGGCAGGGGTAACGTAATTAGTAGATGTGGTTGGCGTCGTCTTGTTTTGGCATCAAATGTGATAATGCGCAGGACAATGCAGGTTTTAGTTGGAAAATCCTGTTCGATCATCGTGGTATGAAATGGAAGTGTTCAAGTATGATTGAGGGGAAGCGATTATCTGATCTACAAGAAGTTTTTGTTAGTTTTGAAGCTGAAAAGCTTGATGGGTGTGTTATCGCTTATCTCAACGAAGATTTGGCGGGTAAGGAGAATGCTGCAGCTATTCTTAACGCTTACAGCTACGCTATAAGTGTTGGGCCAAAGCCCGGTAAGGGGCAGTCTTCGGTAAAAAAATTCATGGCCGAACGCTATGGCGGAGATGGCATCCTCACTAATGGAGGCGGAGGGCGTTGCGGTTTCGATGGTATTTGGCAACTAAAGGGGATTGGTCCCAATCAATTGGTAGGCAAAGAGGTCGACGCTGCGCATGGCGATGGTAATCTTTGTTTGGATACGGCAATTTATGAGTCAATTTGGTCAGAAATTATAAATGCAGTACTCCCCTTTGGCGCCATTCGAACAATCGCCATTCTGGACACTGGGCGCACATATGAAGAACGGGGAATTGAAACTCCCCGCGGACTATTGGTTCGCCAGTCCGTCGTGCGCCCAGCTCATTTTATTAGGGCTACTTTCTTTGAGGAAAAGCAAGTTAACGGGCTATGTAAAGATGCACAGCGAGTTAAAGCTTCAATAGCGAAATTGGTCGACTTTCTTCCTGGGGAAGGTGCTATGTCAAAGGCTAGCAGTGTGAGTGAACGCTTGGAATCTGGATTTCTCGAGCTAGCCGCGAGATTTGCCGAGCAGTTTGCTGCTGCCAAGGCGAAGCACATTATTCATTACAACGTGAGCGCGTCGAATCTCTCACTCGATGGGGCTTGGCTAGACTTAAGTGGCACCCGCATATTCAGCAATCTCATTGAGGGTTATCGAACTGACATTGATAGGTTCAATACTGAGCATTTTCCTGCAGTCGAAAGCTTGAAAAGCTTGTCTTATTACTTAGGTAAATACTCCGTTATTACCGTTGAGGAGTCGGCTTGTATTTTAGATAAAACAGTAAATCACTTTGCGCAAAAATACGGCAAACAGTTGAGCTTGTATCAGGTAGCGCAGGCAGGATTTCCTCTATGGATACTGCGAGCGCTAGTAGACAGCAAGGAGCTTGAAAATTTTTCTAGTAGCCTTCGTAAGTTTTTTGAGCTTGAAAATTTTACAGTACATGAAATTAGCCTAGCGGGAGGCTGGAGCGGTTATGAACGACGGACTGCGCGGTTGTTCAATGAGTTGCTGTCAAGCAGGATAAGTGCTTCGATCGCAAGCTTTCCATGGTTGAGGGTGGACGCTGCTGCGATCAGTCAATTGCAATCAAGTTATAATAAATTACTCGACCTGGTCTCCAAAATAGCCGGTGAACAACACATAAATTTGCAAAGCGTTTATCGTTGTATGTTAATAAATATGATTCGCCTTAATCGTAGCCATAGTCTGTTGCACGATATTGACTCACGAATTGAGCGCATAAGAACCAGTGTGGAAACAGATAAAAAAGGAGCCTATCAAATGCTTTCAGAAGAGGCTGTGCATACTGCGCAGCTTCACCTCGGCAACGAACAGAAGCGATGTGTTCCGTTCTGGTTGAGTAGTACGCTATCAATCTGGTTTGATCCAGTCTCCGGTATGTTTACATTGCAAGCGGCAGATACATGCTCATTATCGATCGATGCCCTTGTTGATCTCAGAGAACATCACAAGGATGTAAATATGGCACTTGGTTTTTATCGTGGTGCCTGGAAGATATTAAATGAAAAAACTATCTGATGTTTTACAAATTTAGAAGCATAGCGGCTTCGCTGCTATGTTTTTAGTAATGAAGTATTTTGGTTTTAGTTTTCTCGATTGGGTAAAGGTGTGTTTATGATTTGTTTATTTATTTATATTACTCTTCTCTATGCAGGTAATTAACGTTTTCTGTGAATATAGCTGCAGGTTGAATTGTGCAGGCTATTTTTGTCATGTTATTTGGGCGCGCGGCGTGATTGGATGTAGAAGGTTAGGGTCGTATTTTCCGTGTGGCGTTGGAGTTAATTGATGAAAAAATTTTCTGAGCTTTATACCAGTTGTCGATATGATCACTCGCCGAACAGGGCAAAGCTCATCGGCTTTGCTTGTCTAATTATTTTAATGTGCAGGCACTACTCACTTTTTCAGATAATGACTTTGCGGTTCTGGATAGCCCCGGCAATAGATCACAAGCAGATTTTGTTTTTTTTCGATAACTTCGATATGCCTGTTGGCTATGTGACATGGGCACACTTAGCTCCAGACAGCGAACTGCGTCTATTGCAAGACCCTGACTTCTTGCTTCACACGTCGGAATGGAATGAAGGAGGTAAGACATGGATTGTTGACTTTTGCTTCCCTGTAGGCGGTACAGCTATTGCTATTAAACACCTAAAAAAACATTTCCGAGAACTTGGGATCAACAAAGTATTTTGGGGGCGTCGAAACAGAGACCACTCAGTCCGAAGAGTTGGAAGCTACTCCATTGTTATGGAGGAGTAAGACGCGAATGCTTTCCGGACGAAATGGGGGGTATAGTTGTTTGCCGGCACTGATTGAGCTGTACCACTCTAAGGCAAGCGTTTAGTTTGCGACTAACCCTCCCTGACACCATGTGCGTATTCATCTGCTGCAAACTAGTTGGTGTTGAACGATCCAGCGCAGATTTTTCCTCGGGGCTTGATGTTAAAAGTAATAAAGAGACTTCGGCTGCTGTTAAAATTCGTCAGGCGTTTGAGTTTTAAATTCGAGCCGGTATCATTGCTGTTAGCCGGCTCAGGATATTTTTCGCAGAGAGTTATGCGTCGTGTCTTATATAGAGTGCTCAGCTATATGCATCTCACTCTATTATTTTTGTAAGCTTTAGTAACTTGTTGTGTGGTCCCGTAAATGTAGTAGTTTCATTCTTGGATGTGTGAGTGATAAGTTCAGATTTACAGAGGTAGAAAATGCTAAACATTCTTTTTTTGGGGTAATAAACTCCGTCTTTTTTTTCTGAATAACCGATGGCGAGCATTGCGTTCTTCAATGTATTTTGATTTATATTGGTATGGGTTTTTAATTCAGAAAGCGCTTCGTCGTGATACATTAGTTTAATGGCTATGATTAAATAACCTATAGTTCCGCCTATCACGCTGCTACCCAAGTATACTTCCGTTAGGCCTGTTTTTTCCAAAAAAATAAAAACTAAACCTATCAGTAAGTAAGCCAATATAGATTTTTCAATTAATGAAAATAATTTGAGGTGGTCTTCTGATAATTGGTCTCTTAGCTTAAATCTTTTCAAGGTGTCCCTGTTCATGAGTTCAATCTCACTGCCATACGCTATTATAATGTTAAATCTACTGGGCGTACTTGCACTGAGCTAAGGTACGTCCAGTAGAGTCCCGAGTTATTTAACTGGGAGGACTAGATGGTGTCTGAGGGAAAAAAGGAGATCCCTGAAAGCCACCTGGAAAGGTACCTGGTTTCCAAGCGTTAGCAGCATCTCTTCCAGCATTATAAATTCCTTCTCCTGCCATGCCCCCCAACCCACTCCCAATTGCCGCGCCCGCGAGTGGCTGCCCAAATCGACTCCCTATAGCAGCACCTGCCGCAGCACCCAACGTACCTCCTACGTTAGATGCAAAAGTGCTACCATTGTTGGCGCCTGAAACTTGAGATATTTCAATGTTGGATAATTTTCTCATGACTAAGTATTCCTTTTTTAGGAGTTGGTGATCGTCAGCGTTCTATTTGTGTAGTATTCAACCTCCATTTGTTAATAAGATTTCGACTATTCATGCCAATAGGTACTGAAATCGGAGTACGCTTGAAACGCACAATTCCTCTAGTTTCGCTATGATGGTAAATCTGTAATTACCGCATTGCCACTGCATTGCAATAGATTCATTGTCTTGTTGTATATTAGAAATGAGTTTTATGGTTGATGAAAGCCTAGAAAAACCATCAACTCTTGAGCGGAGTAAATTACGAAGGAGATGAAAGTTGGTATGACGAATATGTGTAAGTCTTCGCTTCGAATGTTCCCGTCAAATTTTGCATTTATAAGTAATACGCAACCCTTTGTTGCGAGTCCCAAAAGTAAAGCCATTGCAAGAGAAATAGTTATTAACACGGCATCACCTGCGTCCAAGAAAGTCGGTGCACTTGTAAGTGACGATTATAAAAAATGCATTTTCCTCTATTGCTAAGTAAAACAGAACCGACATTAACAATAATTACCACTAGCTAGTCGAACCAGTCCGCGTTTCCTGTTACGACGCCAGTGCCGAAAACCGGCAGCTGACTCGCCCAAAGCCTGGCTTACATCAAAAGGCCCTGATACTCCTATTCGATCGATCGTCAGCACCCATAGGGTTTGTAATGTTGGCATACTTGGCTCCGGATATAGAGGAACGTTTCTAACCGATCCGAGACTTCCATTGTAAGTCCATGTAGAAAGCGAGCAGGCTGATATTGCGTTAATAAGCCATAAATGCCGATGGCAGGACAATATGAAGTCAAAGATATATTTATATTGCCATGAAGGAGGCCAAGTACCATCCTGCAGATGTAGGGGGCGGTGAATAGTTATCCGAAGTTAATGTGAGTCCGTCTATAAAGGTCAGGCGCTGTACGAAAGAATTTTAAAGTACGTAGATCGTTTGTTAAGTCAGCTTCGTCCTATACGTCAAGTAACTTTTCTTTTTCTCATGAGGGATATTTCCTACAGGATGCTTTCCCAATTTAACCTTCCAGACTGTAAATTGCGCGAACTCCACACCCCCTATTATTGAATCTGTATTTGACCGTAGCCTGAAAAACTAAAGTTTGTTGTTTTTCAAATTATCAGATGCAAAAAAACGCTCGCATGTACCTCAGAAAACCATGCCGGTAGTAGTTTTTGGTTATGACACCTCGGTTGCGCTCAGTGACTCGGCCACCTCCCTGAACAGCTGCATGCCCTGTCGAAACTAATTTGACTTAAAAGTCAGTATCTTGAAAGATGCCGCCCGACCAGACGGTTTCCAGGCTTTCGCTGTATGCGAAAATATATAGCGCTAGCTGCCCGCCAGAGCCCAGGCAAACCCGGTCCATGGACACCAAAAAAACAAGAGACCTGCACTGGGGTAAACACAATGAAGTTGCAACCCCTGGCCCTGGCCATCACCCTGGGTGGTTTGACCCACCAGGCCATCGCCGCCGGTTTTATCGATGACAGCAAGGCCTCGCTGAACCTGCGCAATTTCTATTTCAACTCTGACAACCGCGAAAGCCAGGGCAACGTGGGCAATGCCGCTTACACCAGCCAGGCCAAGGAATGGGGGCAGGGGCTGCAACTCAACGTGATCTCCGGATTCACCCAGGGCACCGTCGGCTTTGGCCTGGACGCTATCGCCATGACGGGGCTGAAACTGGACAGCGGCGGTCGTGCCGGCAAGGCCGGTATCGACCGCACGCCCGGGGCGCTGTTTCCTACGGACAGCGACGGCCATGCGGTCGATGAATATTCGAAGGGTGGCGTGACCGGCAAAGTGCGCATTTCCAAGACCGAAGCACGCCTGGGCACCCTGCAGCCCAAGCTGCCGGTGATCAACTTCAACGACGGTCGCCTGCTGCCGCAAACTTTCGAAGGCGGGCAGATCACCTCAAGCGAAGTCGACGGCCTGACCCTCACCGCCGGCCAACTGCAAAGCACCAAGACCCGCAGTTCCACCGACGATATCGACCTGCGTATCGCCGGTGCGACACGTCCCGCCCGCACACCGGCCAGCACGCCGCTGGCAGACTCGGACACCTTCGTCTTCGCCGGCGGCGACTACAAAATCACCAAGGACCTGACCGCCCAGTACTACTACGGCAGTCTCGAAGATTTCTATAAACAGCACTTCCTCGGCCTGATCCACACTATGGCCATCGGCCCCGGCGCGCTGAAGACCGACCTGCGCTATTTCAACAGCAGCGCCGATGGCAAGACGGCAACGCGGCCGGACGTGCGCAGGGCTACAAAAGCAGCGGTTTCTGGAGGGCGGGCGACACAAAGCCTTCTCCCCCCAGCCAAATCAGGAACTCTGCCGATCAATATCGCGGCGCAGAACGACAGCGGTGGTAATGTCTTCAACGGATTCGTGACTGGCTACTGCATCTCTGACTCGATTCAGGTCATCAATGGTTCGCGATTCGACCTCAATGACCAGATCGAGCTGGCCACTGACCGAGGAGACTCGTCGTACCTGTGAGTTTTGGGCAAGCAGGTCCAGCAAGCTGATGGCTGGTGTGCGTTTCAGGCATACAAGAAGGATTGCGCGAATCACGTTGGCATCGATTTCGCCGATATCAGCTCGGTAGCCTCTGATCACACCATTGCGTTCAAGGTTGATGACTCGCTCGCTGGTAGCACTTCTTGAAAGCCCGATTCTCGCTGCCAGGGCCTTCAGGGCAATTCGAGCCTCTTTGGAAAGAATTTCGAGTATTTCGCGATCTTTCGTGTCCAGGTCGCGCATCAGAACTCCCTAATTTTGCTGCCGAAATTGTGCCGGTCGATTCCGGCAATATGCAGGCGCAAGCCGACCGTATACCTACTGCCGTCCCGGGCGTTGCGTGCCAAGCTATCTGAAAAAAATGGCTTGGAAAACAATTACCATGACAAATCTTTCCCATCCTGCCCCCCAGTTCTCGACCGGGGATGCCGAAAAACTGAGTGAGCAGCTTTTCAACGTTATTGGTACAGCCACGCCTCTGGATGGCGAGCGCGACCGCAACTACCGGTTGAATACCGGAACCGATGCGGGATGGATTCTGAAGGTCGTCAATTCGACCGAGCCGCGCGTTGAAAGCGAGTTTCAGACGGCCATTCTCAGTCATCTCGCCACTCACAACCCCGAGCTTACCGTGCCTTTTCTCAAGAAAAGCCTTGCCGGTGAATACCTCGCCACTGCGGTAGCGCCCTCGGGTGAAACCCATGCGGTCCGTCTGGTGAGCTGGTTGCACGGTACGCCGCTTGCCGAGGTCGAGCGTACGTTCGAATTGATGCGCAGCCTTGGCCAATCGTTCGGTCAGATAGATCGTGCACTGCAAGGCTTCATTCATCCGGGCGCGGTGCGTGATCTTGACTGGGATTTGCGTCACGCCGCACGTTCGCGCTCACGCCTGCACTTCGTCACAGATCCTGGCAGAAGGGCCATCCTGGAACGCTTCATTGAAAACTTCGAACAAAGCGTCCAACCGAAGCTTTCGCGTCTGCGTGCGCAAGTCATTCACAATGACGGCAATGACTGGAACATCCTCGTCGATTCCCACAATCATCAGAACGTCTCGGGCGTCATCGATTTTGGCGATGCGGTCCATACGATCCTGATTGCCGAAGTAGCCATTACCTGCGCCTATTCCATTCTCGACATGGAAGACCCGATCGGCGCCGCCGCCGCCCTCACTGCCGGTTTCCATGACAAGTACCCTCTGCAGCCGGAGGAGCTTGACGTCCTCTTCAATCTCATTGCGATGCGCCTGGTCACCAGCGTCACCTTGTCGGCATCGCGATGCGACCGCACGCAAGACAATCCCTACCTTGGCATCAGCGAAGCGCCGGCCTGGCGCCTGCTGGAAAGGATGGATCGCATGAATCCCCGACTGGCGACGGCGATCCTGCGCAAGGCCTGTGGTTTTGACGCGATCGAAGGCGCGGGTGCGGTGCGCCGCTGGGTGGCTGCGAACAGCAAGTCCTTCGCCGATATCGTGCGTCCATCGGCTGCGACCATGAACAAGGCCATTGCCCCGTTCGGCGACGCTTCGCATGTGATGACCATTGCTTCAGCCGAGCAGCGTCCAGCGCAGGCAACGAAGTGGTGGAGTGATTTTTCTGCCGAGCACAAGGTGCCGCTCGGCATCGGGCCATGGGGCGAGGAACGGACCATCTACACCGACACGGCGTTTGAGTCGCGATTCATCGAAGGGCAGCGTCGGATCATTCACGTCGGTGTCGACTTGATCATGCCCGCCGGGACGCCGCTCTATACGCCGGTTGCCGGTGTGGTGCAGAGCGTCGAGGTCGAGCATGAGCCGCTGGGTTATGGCGGCTTGATCATGCTCAAGCACTCGCCTGAGGGTTGCCCGCCATTCCTCACGCTGTGGGGGCACATGGCGCATGAAGCCCTGGCGCGGCTCAAGCCCGGTGACCGCCTGGAGGCTGGCGCGCTGGTGGGATACATGGGGGCGGATACGGAAAATGGCGGGTGGATCCCCCATGTGCATTTTCAGATGTCCACCGACACCGGGCTGAAAGCGGGCGAGTTCATCGGCGTGGGTGAGCGGGCTTATCTTGAGGTATGGGCGGACCTGTTCCCCGATGCATCGACGCTCGCGGGGATTCCTGCGGAAACCTACAGCCAGGATGGACGCACCAAGGCCGAGCTTGTGGCCAAGCGCAAGGAGCTGTTGCTGCCAAACCTGTCGATCTCTTATTCGGACCCGATCAAGTTCGTTCGCGGTGACGGGGTCTGGTTGATCGACAACTTTGGCCGGGCGTATCTGGACTGCTTCAATAACGTGTGCCATCTCGGCCACTCTCATCCGGATGTGGTGCAAGCACTTTCCCGACAGGCCTCACGCCTGAACACCAACACGCGCTACCTGCACGACAATATCGTCGAGTATGCAGAGCGGCTCACCGCCACTTTGCCTGAAGGTCTGGCGGTCGCTTCCTTCGGTTGTTCGGGCAGTGAAGCCAACAGCCTGATGCTGCGCATGGCGCGCAATCACACCGGGCGTAACGATGCGATCGTGCTGGATTGGGCTTACCACGGCACGACACAGGAACTGATCGACCTGAGCCCCTACAAATACAAGCGTAAAGCCGGTAAAGGGCGCGCAGACCATGTGTTCGAGGCGGCGGTCCCGGATGCCTACCGGGGCATGGATCACTGGGCGTTCGAGGAACTTGGCAAGCGTTACGCCGAGAGCGTGGCGGATCAGATTGAGCTCATGCGCAAGCAGGGCAGGGCGCCGGCGTTCTTCCTGGCGGAGTCCATTCCCAGTGTCGCCGGGCAACTGTTCTTCCCGGAAAACTACTTGAAAGAAGTCTACGCGATGGTGCGTGCCGAGGGCGGTCTTTGCCTGGCTGACGAAGTCCAGGTCGGCTTTGGTCGTGTAGGCAGCCACTGGTGGGCTTTTGAAACCCAGGGTGTGGTTCCCGATGCAGTGTCCATGGGCAAACCTATTGGCAATGGCCATCCCATGTCGGCAGTGGTGACCACGCGAGAAATTGCAGACAGCTTCAACAATGGCATGGAGTACTTCAATACCTTCGCCGGTAGTCCGGTTTCATGTGCTGTAGGGCTCTCGGTACTCGATGTGATCGAGCGCGATAACTTGAAACTCAACGCACTGACCATTGGCAACTATTTGCTCGACGGCTTTCGCAAGTTGCAGCAGCGCTACGATGCAATCGGCGATGTGCGCGGGCAGGGTCTGTTTCTCGGGATAGAACTTGTCACGGATCGCAAAACGAAAGTTCCAGCCACGCAGTTGGCCAGGAAAGTAGCCGATGGTGCCAGGGAACGAGGTGTTTTGATCGGTACTGAAGGGCCACATGACAATGTCCTGAAAATGCGCCCATCGATGATATTCAGTCAGGCAAACGCTGACTTTCTGCTTGAGGTCCTGGACGAAAGTTTCAAGGCAGCACTCCGGTAACCAGGTTGGACGATGTGACTGCCCGACATAGTGTCGGCCAACTCCGGCAATGTGTCAGGCAGGCTGACACCTTGCCGGGTGCTTTCCAGAAGTGCCTATGCAAGACTTTTCATGAAGGCCGGCTGAATAACCCCAAGAAAATAAAAAACAATTCTTCCAAGGTGCCATCCAATGCTAACCAAAAAGCTCAAGGGTTTGATTGTCGCTACTACCGTGGCGGCAGCGGCGCTACTTTCCACCTCGGCTGTTCACGCTGATGATTTGAAGTCGATTCAGGATTCCCAAGAAATCCGCATCGCGATGAGCGGTCAATACTCTCCCTTCAGCTTTGCCAACGAGCAGAACCAGATTGTTGGATTCGACGCTTCCATCAGCGAGGCATTAGCTGAGCGGATGGGGGTAAAAGTGAAGATCATTACCACGCCATTCGACGGGATAATTGCAGGTCTACTCGCGAAAAAGTATGACGCCATTATCGCTTCCATGACCATTACCCCGGAACGGCAGAAGGCAGTGGATTTCGTGGGGCCCTATTACCATGCCGGCCGCACGATCGTAGTGAAGGACGATTCTTCGATCAAAAGCCTTGATGATCTTAAGGAGGTGATTGTCGGCGTGACCCTCGGCGATGCCCACGATAAATGGGCCAGGGCCCGCGGCAACCTGAAGGTCAGAACCTACAAGGGTCTTCCCGAAATGCTGGTCGATCTTGAGGCCGGACGTATCGACGCGATAGTGATGGACAGTGTTCCGGTGTTGGTCGCAGTCAAGGAAACAGGGCAGAAAGTGCGCATCATTACTCCACCGGATAGCGATGGTGCTCTTGAGGGAATGGGTATTGCGTTGCGCAAGAATAACCCTGAACTCAAGGCGACGATGCAGAAGGCACTTGAAGACATGCTCGCTGATGGCACCTACGAAAAGATCTCGATGAAGTGGATTGGCAACGATATCCGCTAATTCGTATTTAGCGTGGCTCGACTTACCGTCGAGCCAGCCAATCAGACTTTTCCGAGCGTGCTCATGGATCTGACTCTCATACAACGCACATTCCCGTTTTTCCTGGAGGCGGCCTGGATTACGGTGCAGATCTCTGTACTTGCTCTTCTGCTTGGTTTTCTGGTCGCAATCGTGCTGGTGGCTGCCCGGTTGTCCACTGTTCTTACCTTTCGATGCCTTGCAAGACTCTACATAAGCGTTTTTCGCGGCACTCCCTGCCTGGTCCAGCTGTTCATCATTTACTTTGGCGGGCCGCAGATCGGTCTTGAGCTGGAGCCGTTTGCGGCAGGCGTAATCGGCTTGGGCCTGAACATCGCCGCCTACATGGCCGAGTCCATTCGTGGCGCTATCATCAACGTTGACCCTGGCCAGGAAGAAGCAGCACGTTCAATTGGTTTCGGGCGGGGTCAAACCTTATGGTTCATCACGCTGCCACAAGCTGCAAAACTGATGATAAGACCGCTGGGAGTGAACGCTGTTGCTCTTATCAAAGGTTCTGCATTGGTGTCGACGATCTCTGTAGTTGAACTTTCATATACAGCGCAACGCTTTATCAGTTCAACATATAAACCTTTTGAGATTTTCATGGTGTCTGCACTGCTTTACATCGTGATGGTCTACTCGGTCAGATTTATTGTTGACTATCTCGATAATCGCTTCGCGGCAAGGTGAGAGCATTCATATGCAAAGCCTGGATCTTAGTATAGTTACACCTTATTCCGAGCTGCTTGCGACCGGTCTTTGGTGGACGGTCGTGATGTTTGTAAGTTCCAGCGTACTGAGTTTGATGGCCGGGATAGCCATTGCACTCATCGTTCTTTATGCGCCCAAGGTGTTGGCGCTGCCCGTGCGTTTTATTACCTGGTTGCTGATGGGCACTCCACTGCTTCTGCAGTTGTACGTGATTTATTATGGTCTTGTGCAAGTGGGAATCGATATTCCTGCACTGGTGGCTGGCATCATAGGCCTGAGTTTGCACTTTGCCGTCTACAACGCCGACGTTATTCGTGCCGGCGTGGTGTCGGTAGACCCGGGGCAGATTGAAGGTGCCCGTTCCATTGGCCTCAGCCGTGGACAGACCCAGCGTTACATCATCGTACCGCAGGCGCTGCGCAGGACTATTGCGCCGCTGGGAAACAACCTGATTGTCCTGTTGAAGGACACCTCTCTGGTTTCCATAATCGGTATTGCCGAGTTGGTGTACAGCGCGCAACTTGCCGTGAGCGAGACCTATAGCCCGTTTGAGTTTTATCTGACTGTTGCGGTTATTTACTATGCAGCCAATCTTGTTCTGGAAGGCGGCCTGCATCTCCTCGAAAACAAGGTAGAGATGTCACGATGATCAGCAAGCAATTCATGGTTGAGGTGAAAGGCGCTCGCAAGGCTTACGGAGCACTTGAAGTACTCAAGGGCATCGATCTTTCCATCTCTCGCGGACAAATCATCGCCATCATCGGCCCGAGTGGTTCTGGCAAAAGCACGCTCCTGCGCTCAATCAATCACCTGGAAGTGCTCGACGATGGCGAGATCTGGCTAGAGGGCGAGCAAGTCAACCGGCCATTGAAAGGTCGTGCGTTCGAACAGCATATCAATGCCGTGCGTCAGCAGATGGGCATGGTATTCCAGCACTTCAATCTTTTTCCGCACCTGACCGTGTATGAAAACATTGCCCTTGGCCCGGTAAAGCTCAAGGGGCTCAGCAAAAAAGCGTCTCGTGAATTGGCAATGGAATACTTGTCAAAAGTTGGCCTGGCCAGCAAATTCGATGAGTATCCTTCTCGCCTGTCGGGTGGACAGAAACAGCGCGTTGCCATAGCAAGAGCACTGGCGATGCAGCCAAAAGTCATGCTGTTCGATGAGGCTACATCGGCACTGGACCCTGAGCTTGTCGAAGAGGTCAACCAGGTCATGAAACAACTCGCTGCGGAGCACATGACAATGTTGATCGTCACCCATGAAATGCGCTTTGCAGGCGAAGTGGCAGACCGGATTGTCTTTATGGACGGGGGGGTTGTAGTAGAGGAAGGGGCGCCGCAAGAGATCCTGCAAAACCCCGTCCACGAGCGAACCCGGTCATTCTTGAAAAAGCATTTGCACGATAGATAAGGTGCGCCTTCCTGCAAACCTTGCGTGATCTTGCAAAACATAGTCTCCCAGACCCAACCGGCGCTGATGGACAAGCGGGCGGACCTCTTCATCGGCAGTCAGTGATACCGCTGGCGCTCACCGGTACTCATCATGCCGGCGCCACCAGGGCCCCGTTTCATTGCGTCCCTTGGGCGCGCGGTCGAGCCATTGGTACATGCCCCACAATCCGTCCAGGCCCCGTGCGTAGGTGGAGTAGGTGTGATAGATCTCGCCGTCCTCCAACACGAACGTGCTCAACCCTGGCCGGTCGCGGGTATAGGTCGGCGCATCGGTGCCACAGGTGGCGGCGAACTGTTTCACCGGTTCCGGTATTTCACTGGCGTCCATGGCATGGCCGCCGCGCTGATAGTTGTACTCGACCAAGCCTTCGCGCTGCTGCGCTTCGGTGAAGTAGACATTGAAGTCGGCGGTGAAGTCGCTGTCGGCGGCCGAGGCCCAAGGGAAGGTCCAGCCCATTCGGCGCTTGTAGGCCTGCAGTTTCGCCAACGGCGCGCGGGATATGGCCATCAGGGTTACGTCGTGGTTCGCCAGGTGGACGACGACGGGGTCGAAGCCATCGGCGATGGCAGAGCAGGACGGGCAGCCGGCGGTGTAGTCGGGGCCGAACATGAAGTGGTAGACCAGCAGTTGTGAGCGCCCTTGAAAGAGTTCGGCCAGGGTGGCGCTGCCGTTGTCGGTATCGAAGCGGTACGTCTTGTCGAGGCGAACCCAAGGCAATGCCTGGCGTTGCCTGGCCACTTCATCGCTGCGTCGGGTCAGGGCCTTTTCCGCTTCGAGCAGTTGCAGGCGTGCCGCCAGCCATTGGTCCCGGGACGCGGTTTTGTGGGTGTTCATCGTTCTACGCTCCTGGTGAAAGGTCGTGATTTAGACTAAACCCGGGTGTCAAATGATGGGAGTGACAAGCGTGGCGGGATTTCCATGGACTCGATGATCGCGGCAGCCGCACAGGCGCTGGCGGCGGGCAATCCGCTGGGCGCACTGGACCGTGTGGCCTTGCGCGACGATGCGCCGGCGCTGGCCCTGCGTGGTATCGCCATGGCGCAACTGGGCGATCTGGTGCGGGCCAGGGCGCTGGTCAAGCGTGCGCAACGGGCCTTTGCGCCAAGGGAAGTGCTGGCCCGAGCGCGCTGTGTGGTGGCCGAGGCGGAAATTGCCCTGGCTTCGCGGGAGCTCGGGTGGCCGGTCAAGGCGCTCGAAACGGCGCGGGTCACCCTTGAACATTACGGTGACCGGGTCAATGCCGCCCATGCGCGCTATCTGCAAATCCGCCGTTTGCTGTTGATCGGTCAGCTCGATGAGGCACAGCAGTTATTGGCCGAACTCGACCCCGACCCATTGCCGCCAGCCTTGCGCGCAACCCATGAACTGGTGCTGGCGGGGATCGCCATTCGGCGCGTGCAATCGCACGCGGCGCGGGAAGCGTTGAACAGGGCCGGGCAGGCGGCTAGTCAAACAGGGATTGCCGCGCTGATCGCTGAGGTCCAACACGCTGCGTATCTGCTGGATGCCCCAGCGGCACGCCTGATTGCCAAGGGTGAAACACGACCGCTGTTGCTCGATGACGTTGAAGCGTTGTTCTGTTCAACGTCACTGGTGGTGGATGCCTGCCGGTACGTTGTGCACGGCTGTGGCATGTCGGTGCCGCTGGCGACGCGGCCGATCCTGTTCGTGCTCGCCCGTGCGTTGGCCGAAGCATGGCCAGCCGACGTTACGCGGGAAGTGTTGATCGCCCGGGCATTCCGTCTGAAGCTCTCGGATGAGTCCCATCGCGCCCGGCTTCGTGTGGAAATCGGCAGGCTGCGCAAGGCGCTCAAGCCGTTGGCCGACGTCATCGCGACGACCCGCGGTTATGCCCTGCAATCGTCGGTGTGCACGGAGGTGGTGGCGCTGGCGCAACCGATCGAGGAAAAATTTGCCGGGGTATTGGCCTGCCTCGCCGATGGCGAATCGTGGTCGAGTTCCGCCCTGGCACTGGCGCTGGGTACCAGCCAGCGCACGGTGCAACGGGCGCTCGATACACTGGCGGAGCAGGGCAAGGTGCAGTGGTTTGGCCGTGGCCGCGCACGGCGCTGGATGACGCCACCGGTGCCGGGATTCGCGACGACCTTGTTACTCCCGGCGCCGCTGCCCGGTGGCTAGGATGAACGCCACCAACCCCCATCGAGGAATGTCAGATGAAACACGCAACTGCTGAAATCATTCGTGAATACGGCCCGTTTGCCGATGTCGACCACGTGTGCGGTGTCACCTGGGACGGCGAAAAGGTCTGGTTCGCCAGCAACAGCAAAATCAACGCCCTGGACCCGGAAAGCGGCAAGGTACTGAGCTCGATCGATGTCGCTGCCCATGCCGGCACCGCGTTTGATGGAGAACACCTGTTCCAGATCGCCGAAGACCGAATCCACAAGATCGACCCCCGCAGCGGCCGTATCCTCTCGACCATTCCTGCCCCCGGCGCAGGCACCGATTCGGGGCTGACCTGGGCCGAAGGGACGTTGTGGGTAGGCCAGTACCGCGAGCGCAAGATTCACCAGATCGACCCCGAGACCGGCAAGATCCTGCGCACCATCGAATCCAACCGTTTCGTCACCGGCGTGACCTGGGTGGACGGTGCGCTGTGGCACGGTACGTGGGAAGGCGATGAAAGCGAGCTGCGCCGGATCGATCCGCAATCGGGCGAAGTGCTGCAGAGCCTGACAATGCCCGAAGGCGTGGGCGTGTCGGGGCTGGAGTCCGATGGTGGCGAGCGGTTGTTCTGCGGTGGCGGCGATAGCGGCAAGGTGAGGGTGGTGCGCCGGCCTGCATGAGGCATCGATGTTGGATGTGCAGCCTTTTCGAACCGCGCTGCGGTCTTAGGTTTTTTCCGTCCTGCCATGTTTTCTGCTGGTCGAAATCGGTCTAAAAGCCCGGTTGGAAATCGCTCCTGTTTTGCTATCCTCAAACCTGTAGGTGAAGACGCAGACTGATGCGCAAAAGGATAGCGAGGAGACGTGGGGCGCGTTCCGAAGGGTACACGGTTAGAAAGATCCCCGCGCTGGGATCCAGCCCTTATGCCGTGTGAAGCAGAAGAGTTCCATTACAGTTTCACGACTCTTTTGTGGGAGGCCTGATAAACCTTGTAAGCCGGAGACCAGCGCCGGCCACCTACTTGTTACATTCACCCACGAAGCCCGCTCAGTGCGGGCTTTTTAATGCCCGCAAGGTGGGTCCGGTCAGCGGCTCAGGGCGCGCCAAACAGCATCGTCCAATAAACGCCGTTGTCGCTGCGCGCGTTGGCGGCGTACGCAGCACCGACCTGGGTGAACATCGGATTCATCAGGTTGGCGCAGTGCCCGGGGCTGGCGAGCCAGCCGGCCATGGCCTTGCTGGGGGAACCTTGCCCGGCGGCGATGTTTTCACCGATTTGCCGGCCACGGTAACCGGCGGCCTTGGCACGGTCATAGGGCATGTCACCGTCGGGGTCCTGGTGGGCGAAATAGTTGCCGTAGGCCATATCCTTGCTGTGGCTTTGTGCTGCGGAGCCCAAGGCTGCACTCCAGGACAGCGGCCGTGCGGCGGCGAAACGCTGGCGACCGCACAAGCGAGGTTTGGCCCGGGCTGCGTTGACCTGCGCCAGCAACGCCTGTGCGGCGCTCCGTGGATCGCCGGTTTGCCCGTCGAGTACCGGCTTGGCGAGCACCACTTGCCATTCACTCCCGGCGCGGCTGACGCCGATGTCGGCGTATTGGTTGTCGAGCAGTGCGGCGCAGTGCTCGTCCTGGAACATATCGAAGGCTTCTTCGGCATCCCGTGCACCCACCACACGGATCGACCTCACCATGGTGGCCTGATAGCCGGAAGCCTTTAACCGGTCCCGCAACCCACCGCCATAGCCAACGGGCAGGGCCAGGTTCGACTTGAGCGTCAGGGGTGATAAGCGTTGTGTGGGTCGCCGGTCGCAGCGTTGCGGATGGGCACGATAGTCGTTGATGGCGTCTACCAGTTGCCGTTGCCCATCGGCGTGGGCGGGGCTTGCAAAAACGGGGAGCAGGGAAAACAGGCACAGCGAAGAAAAGCGCAAGGCAACGACAGTTTGGCGCATGGATGGACAACTCTGATGAGATGACAACGAAGAAAGTGGGGAAAAGCGCTGGGCTATGACTGGTGCCTTGAAACAAGGTTCACGGCGGGCAGCTGTCTATTTTCGGGCGAAGCCATGAGTCCGACGAAGGGTGTCGGCAGGTCTGTATGATGGGACTTTTTCGCCCCAGACAAGGATCAACCCATGGGTTTGAGCAAACGCGATCAGGCGCATATCGAACGGCGCCTGGTCGCCACCCTGACCGAGGCGTGCGAGACGGCCAAAGCGGAAATCGTCGGGTTCCAGTGGTTGACCCATATCGTCGACTACGCCCGGTTTCCGGCCAGCCTCAAGGTGGTTTGGGTCTTCGATACCCAGGCCAACCGGGAGCAGGCGCTGGCCAAGGGGCAGGGCGAACGCATGGTCGAATTCACCGCCATGGCCCTGGGTGAGGCGCAGGTTCAGCTCAGTCCGGTGGCGGCCCATGTGCTGTTCGACTCTGAAGAAGCCTGCCAGCGGGATAACGCCGGAAACTGGCAGCAAAGGCTGACACGCAAGCGTTAGGCTGGCTGATCGGTTTTGGCTGGAGCAGCCTCTGTCGCGACGTCCGGGGTTTCGCTCGGCCGCAACCTGAAGCGACAGACATGCCCGCCGCGTACCATGCACTCGCTGTGCTCGACTTCGCCGCCGCCCAATGCGCCGATCAAGGCCAGGTCCAGTTCGCAGACCACCGGGTGCTCGGCGGCGAGGCGATGGAACACGCAGTTATGCGCGACGATTTCCGGGGTGTCGCCCGAGCGAAAAAACACTTCGGCTTCGTAGCCCGCCTGGTTCATGTGCTGGACGATCCTGGCTTCATCCACGACCTGCTGTTCACGATCAGAAGCCAGCTTGCGGCCCATGCTGCGCATCAGTGAAGTCAGGGCTTCTGGACCGATGATGCCAGCCACTTCATCAATCAAAACGCTGGCCAGTAGCTGATAGTGGCGAGGGAACTGCTCCCGCGCGTGGTCGGTGAGCCGATACAGCTGCTCCGGACGACGCCCCGTCGGCCGGGTGTCGCCGCGCAACACCAGACCGTCACGCTCCAGCGCCGCCAGGTGTTGGCGGATCGCCGTGCGCGTGACGGCCAGGTGTTCAGCCAGCTCGTCAATGCTCATGCCGCCCCCATGGTGCAGCAGTGCATTGAGCAAGTCCTGCTGTGTTCGGCCCAGTCCTTCCAGCATGATGTGCCCTCGCGCGATATCAGAACTTGTCCGGGAATTGCTTGACCAGCGCGCCGGTCAACGCGTCGGCCAGGGCCAGGATGTGCGTGCGCATCATCGCCCAGGTGCGGGCTTCGCCGGCGTAATCGTGCGCGGCAAACTCATCGATCTGGGCTACGTGGTGACCGCCATGGGCCGACAACATGTTGACCAGTGTGGCTTCAGGCAGATTGGGGTTGGCGGTGGCCAGAAACACCGCAATCGCCTTGGCATTGCTGGTCAACTCGGTGACGGCGGCCTGTTTGCCCTTGGCGTCTTTGACGACGGTGGCATCGCTGTAGTGTTTCACCGCGCCCCAGTGACCGGCAAGCAGCTTGAGGAGTTGATCCGCCGCTGGTTGGCCGTAGAGCGGGGCGATGCTGTTGGCGATTTTGGTGGCGTTGTCGACCACCTGGTCCGCCGCGACTTTGGCTTGCTTTTTGTCGGCGGATTGATTGGCCAGCGCGTAGTTTCTGATCCAGAAAATGTGTTCGACCCAAAGGTCACGCTCGGCCAGGCGCGTGGTCAGTGCGGGGCTGTCGGCAGCGGCGGGTGAGGCGGCAGGCGTCTGGCTCCAGACCGGTTGCGCACAGAAAGCCAGCAGGAGCAAAGCCAGGGTTTTGATATTCATGACGGCACCCTCTGAGAGTGGGAATGTTCGACAATATCAATATAGGCATAAAAATATGTTTTTATTGGGCGAAGACATAATCTCGGACCAATGGTCGTCACAGGTATGTTCTACCTTGCTGGCTACAACCCATCCCCCAGCGCCTTGAGGTATTCAGGGCTTTCGCCAATCGAGTTATGCCCCGTCCCCGGTATCACCTGCAGCGACGCCACACCTTTGGCGAAGTGTGTATACAAACGTTCTGTGCTCGGGCGCGGAATCACTTCGTCATGCTCGGCCGCGATCAACAATGTCGGCACGGTGATGCGGGCGGCGTAGCGCCATGACGGGTATTTGTCCTTCAATAACCAGCGCACCGGAAACCAGTGGAACTGACGGGCGGCCAGCCCTTCGAGGCTGTTGTAGGGCGTGATCAGCACCAGTCGCGCGGCCGGGCGTTCGCTGGCAAGGCGCACGGCAACCCCGGAACCCAGGCTGCGTCCGACCACTGCCACATGCGGATGGCTGGCATACACCTGGTCGAACAAGGTGATGGCGTCGCGGGCAATGGCCTCTTCGGAAGGCGAGCCGGAACTCCCGCCATAACCCCGGTAATGCAGCAGGTACAGCGCGTAGTCAGGGAACGCTTGGGTGAACTCGGGCAGGTTGCGCGAAACGTCTTCGGCATTGCCACCAAAATAGATCAGCGCGTTGGGGCCCTCGTGCGGTCGGACGGAGACCAGCACCTGTGCGTCGGCGACCGGCAGGGTGAGCAGCGTTGCGGCTGTCCCGACGGCGCGCGGTTGCGGGTAATAGATCAGCGCCCGTTGAAACACGAACAGCGCGACGCACAGCGCCAGGTACAGCGCGGCGACGATGACAACGAGTAACACCAGGGTGCGTGACATTCGACTAACGTTAGTGGGCGGCATGACTGCTCGGGGTTTGAAAGTGGCTAGCGCAAGGCTTCCTGAGTGTAGTCAATCGACCCTTGGCGCGGGTTATCCGGGGTGTCGGCGCAACAGGCCGGACCCGAGCGACTGGTGAGAAGCGTTTTATGAGCCATCCTGAGGGTTACACCCGTAGAGAAGTACTCACGCTGGCTGCCGGTGCTTCGGCGGTCTTCACGTTCGGTCCGGTGGGTGCACAACCCGAGCCGTCGACGGGAACAGGAGGCAAGACCATGCAGACCCGCGCCATTCCCTCCAGCAACGAGTCCTTGCCGATCGTAGGGTTGGGCACTTACCGCGGATTCGATGTCGAGCCTTCGCAACCGGCCTACAAGGACTTGCCCGCGGTGCTGGATGCCTTGTTCGACAAGGGTGGCAAGCTGATCGACAGCTCGCCGATGTACGGTCGCGCCGAACAGACCATCGGCGAGCTGCTGTCGATCCATGAGCCGCGCTCGCCGGCCTTCCTGGCCACCAAGGTGTGGACCCGGGGCCGCGAAGAAGGCATCGCGCAGATGGAACAATCCTTCGCCCTGTTGCAAACCGACCGGATCGACCTGATGCAGATCCACAACCTGCTGGACTGGCAGACGCACCTGCCGACCCTGCGCCACTGGAAGGAAGCAGGGCGTATCCGCTACATCGGCATCACCCATTACACGGCGTCGGCCTATGAAGAAGTGGAAGCGGTACTCAAGGCCGAGCCCCTGGATTTCTTGCAGATCAACTATGCCCTGGATGATCGCGGCGTCGAGAAACGCCTGCTGCCGTTGTGCCGCGAGCGGGGGGTGGCGGTGATCTGCAACCGACCGTTTGGCGGTGGCGGCTTGCTGGCCAAACTCAAGGATAAGCCGCTGCCAGGCTGGGCGGCGCAAGTCGGGGTCAAGAGCTGGCCGCAACTGGCGCTGAAGTTCCTGTTGTCGCATTCGGCGGTGACCTGCGTGATTCCGGGCACCGGCAACCCGCGCTACATGGCGGAAAATGCCCGGGCCGGTTTCGGCCCGATGCTGACCGATGCCCAGCGTCAGCAACTGATTGCGCTGGTGGGCTAACGACTAGCTCCAAGCGTTGCGGCGAGTCGTCGAACCTCTCCTATACTGTCTCGCGTCCATGCCGTTTAAAGCGCAATCGTTGCCCTGACGGCGTCCCTGTCCATCACTGCAAGGAGATCGAACATGGCTATCCGCATTGGCGACGAAGCACCGGATTTCACCGCCGAAACCACCGAAGGCACCCTCAATTTTCACCAATGGATCGGCGATGGTTGGGCCATCCTGTTTTCCCATCCCAAGGATTTCACCCCGGTATGCACCACCGAACTGGGTTACCTGGCCAAACTCAAGCCGGAATTCGACAAGCGCAACACCAAGGTCCTGGGCCTCAGCGTCGACCCGGTCAGCGACCACAACCGTTGGGTCGGCGACATCGCCGAGACCCAGGGCGCGGCGGTCAACTATCCGCTGATCGGCGATGAAAACCTGGTGGTGGCCAAGCTCTACGACATGATCCACCCCAATGCCAGCGGCGGCGCGCGCACGGCGGTGGACAACGCCACGGTGCGTTCGGTGTTCATCGTCGGCCCGGACAAGAAGGTCAAGGCCATGCTGATCTACCCGATGAGCGCCGGGCGCAACTTCGATGAAGTGCTGCGCCTGCTCGATTCCCTGCAATTGAATGCCAAGCACACCGTTGCCACTCCGGTTAACTGGCGGCCGGGTGAAGACGTGATCATCCCGACCTCGGTGTCTGATGAAGACGCGAAGAAGAAATACCCGGATGGCTTCAAGACCCTGAAGCCGTATCTGCGGACGGTGGCTCAGCCGAAGTAGTCACCTGCAGTGATACCGCCATCGCGAGCAGGCTCGCTCCTACAGGTTCCTGAGTCGTTCACAGACAGGTGTTTCGACCCGGACCCTGTGGAAGCGGGCTTGCCCGCGATGGGGCCAGTCTTGCTGGCCTAGGACTTTTATTCAAACCAGATACTTTTAAACCACCCCAACGTCCGCTCCCACGCCGCCGTAGTGCAGCATCACCGGGGCCTTGATTCGGGGCACCCGCGGTCAGACCGCCGAAGGTAAACAGCGCGGCGCGGTCGAGAAACTCCCGGCGGTTGATCTTGCCGTGGGCGTAGTAGTCGTAGAGTTCCAGCAGTTCAGGGGCGAAGTCTTTGGCAGTCAGACGGGTCATTGTTTCAACTCCTCTCGGCTGGTTTAACACGGACCCTGTGGGATCTATGGTGGATGTTTGGTATGCATTCTGTTCATTTCAGGCACTGCGCCCCGGCCTTCGCGACTTGCGCATCCTGCCCGGGCTTGACACCCGACACCCCGACAGCACCAATCACCTGCCCTTCGAAAACAATCGGTACGCCACCCTCAAGCGAAGTCAGCAAGGGGGCTGACAGGAAAGCGTAGCGCCCGGCGTTGACCATGTCCTCATAGCTTTTCGATTCGCGCCGACCTAGGGCCGAGGTGCGCGCCTTTTCGGTGGCGATGTAGGCACTGCCCGGCGCACAGCCGTCGAGGCGTTCGAGGGCCAGCGGGTGGCCGCCGTCATCGACCACCACTATGGTCACGGCCCATTGATTGGCCTGTGCTTCGGCGCGGGCAGCAGCGAGGATCTGGCCGACTTCGGTCTGGCTCAGGACGGCTTTGCTGTTCATGGGCATCTCCAGGGTTCGGTTAAGGCAGGGCGGCTTCGACCAGTTCGATCCAGTGCCGCACCGGGGTTCGGCCCGCGCCGTCGAGGTGCGACTGGCAGCCGATGTTGGCCGTGACAATGACTTCGGGATGGCCGCTTTCCAGGGCGTTGAGCTTGTTGTCGCGCAGTTGCCGCGACAGTTCGGGCTGGGTCAGCGAATAGGTGCCCGCCGAACCGCAGCACAGGTGCCCGTCGGGGACGGACGTCAGGTTGAAACCGAGTCCGGTCAGCAGCGCTTCCACCTCACCGCCGAGTTTCTGCCCGTGCTGCAAGGTGCAGGGGCAATGGAAGGCCAGGCGTTGCGAGGCGTGGATGCCGAGCTTTTCCAGCGGTTCGTCGCGCAGCACTTCCACCAGGTCCCGGGCCAGCGCGCTGACCTTTTTCGCCTTGTCGGCATAGGCCGGGTCGCTGGCGAGCAGGTGGCCGTAATCCTTGATGAAGGCGCCGCAACCGCTGGCCGTCTGCACAATCGCCTCGGCGCCTTTTTCGATGCCCGGCCACCAGGCGTCGATGTTGCGCCGGGCGCGGTCGAGGCCGGCGGCCTGGGCGTCCAGGTGGTAGTCCACGGCGCCGCAGCAACCGGCTTCGCGGCTCGCGATGACGCTGATCCCCAACCGGTCCAGCACCCGCGCCGCCGCGGCATTGGTGTTGGGAGACAGGCTGGGCTGCACGCAACCTTCGAGCATCAGCACCTGACGCTCACGCAGGGTCATGGGCCGCGGCTTGGCTGGGTAGACATTGCGCGGCAACTTGCTTTGCAGGGTGCCGGGTAGAAGCGCGCGGAACACCTGACCGCTATTGACCAGGGTCTTGAACAGCTCTGGATGCGGCACGGTCTGCCGCAACGCCTCGCGCAACAGGCGCTGACCAAGGGGGCGCGGCACCGCCGCATCGACCACCGCGCGGCCGATGTCCAACAGGTTGTGGTAGTCGACGCCCGACGGGCAGGTGGTTTCGCAGTTGCGGCACGACAGGCAGCGGTCCAGGTGCTGTTGAGTCTTTTGCGTGACGTCGTTGCCTTCCAGCACTTGCTTGATCAGGTAGATACGGCCCCGTGGTCCGTCCAGTTCATCGCCGAGCAATTGATAGGTCGGGCAGGTGGCATTGCAGAAGCCGCAGTGCACGCAGGTGCGCAGGATGCTTTCGGCTTCCGCGGCGCGGGGCAGATGGCTGGCGCGTTCACTCAAGGTCGTCTGCATGGTTCAAAGCTCCGCGTACAGGCGTCCGGGGTTGAAGACGCCCCGTGGATCGAGTTGTTGTTTGAGGTTGCGGTGATAACGCATCAGCGCCGGAGGCAGCGGATGGAAGGGGCTGTCGGTCAGGCCGTGGCTGAAGCAGGTGACATGGCCGCCGACCTCGTCGACGACCTGGCGGATGTACGCTGCATCGGCATCGGATTTCAGCCAGCGCTGGGCGCCCCCCCAGTCGATCAACTGGTGCCCCGGCAGCGACAGAAGCGGTGTGTTGTGTGGCAGTGACAGGCGCCAAAGCGGCTGGTCTTGATCAAAGAAACTCAAGCGCTGTTCGTTGAGATCGTCCCACCAGCAAGCCTCCAGCCGTTCACCCCCGAGGCGCTCATGGGCCGCCGCCACCGAACCTTGACCGCCCTCAAGCCGCAGGTGCAGGCGTGAACCGTCGTGACAGGCCGCGCTGATCGGCAACGGCTGCTGGCCCCATTCCGCCAGGCGCAACAAGGCCCGCTCGGCGTCCATTTCCAGGCTGATGCTTAAGGCTTGCCGGGGTTTTGGCAGCACTTTGAGGGAAACTTCGGTGATCAGCCCGAGGCTGCCGTAACTGCCGGCCATCAGGCGCGACAGGTCGTAGCCGGCGACGTTTTTCATCACCTCGCCACCGAAGCGCAACAGCTTGCCCTGGCCGGTGATGACCCGCGTGCCAAGAATGAAATCCCGCACCGAACCGACCCACGGGCGCCGAGGTCCGGACAGCCCGCAGGCGATCATGCCGCCGACGGTGGCACCGTCGCCGAAGGAGGGTGGCTCGCAGGGCAGCATCTGTTGCGCGGCGTCCAGCACCTGCGCCAGCTGCGACAACGGTGTGCCGCAACGGGCGGTGATCACCAGTTCAGTCGGGTCGTAGCTGACGATGCCCCGGTGCGAGCGGGTGTCGAGAATTTCCCCGGCGGTGGTGCGGCCGAGAAAGGCTTTGCTGTTGGAACCCTGGATGCGCAACGGCGTGGCGTTTTCCAGCGCCTGATTGACCTGCTCCAGGAGGCACTGGCTGTCATCGAAATCTTCAGGGCTGCGCATCAGAAACGCTCCAGCTCGGGGAAGGGCAATTGACCGCCGTGTATGTGCATGGCACCGAATTCGGCGCAGCGGTGCAGGGTCGGAATGTTCTTGCCGGGGTTGAGCAGGCCGCTCGGGTCGAAGGCGGCCTTGATGGCATGGAACAGGGTCAGCTCATCGCTGTTGAACTGCGCGCACATCTGGTTGATCTTCTCGCGGCCCACGCCGTGTTCACCGGTGATGCTGCCGCCGACTTTCACACACAACTCCAGAATCTTGCCGCCCAGGGCTTCGGCGCGATCAAGTTCACCCGGTTGATTGGCGTCGAACAGGATCAGCGGATGCATGTTGCCGTCGCCGGCATGGAACACGTTGGCCACCCGCAGGCCGTATTCGTTCGAGAGCTCGGCGATGGCGTGCAGCACGCCGGGCAGTTCGCGACGGGGGATGGTGCCGTCCATGCAGTAGTAATCCGGCGAGAGGCGGCCCACCGCCGGGAAGGCATTTTTGCGCCCGGCCCAGAAACGCACGCGCTCGGCTTCGTCCCTGGCCTGGCGCAATTCGATGGCGCCGGCCTGTTGCAGCACCTGGCGCACCCGCTCGCAGTCATCTGAGACATCGGCTTCAACGCCATCGAGTTCGCACAGCAGAATGGCCTGGGCATCCACCGGATAACCGGCGTGGATGAAGTCCTCGGCGGCGCGGATGACCAGGTTGTCCATCATTTCCAGGCCGCCGGGGATGATGCCGGCGGCAATGATGTCGCCGACCGCGCGCCCGGCTTTTTCCACGGAATCGAACGCCGCCAGCAGCACTTTGGCGGTCTGGGGTTTGGGCAGCAGTTTGACCGTGACCTCGGTGATCACTCCGAGCAGGCCTTCGGACCCGGTGAACAGCGCCAGCAGGTCGAAACCGGGGGAGTCGAGGGCGTTGGAGCCCAGGCTCAGGTGCTCGCCATCGACGGTGAGGATGTCGACCTTGAGCACGTTGTGCACGGTCAGGCCGTACTTCAGGCAGTGCACGCCACCGGCGTTTTCCGCGACGTTGCCGCCGATTGAACAGGCGATTTGCGAGGACGGATCCGGCGCGTAATACAGGCCGAAGGGTGCCGCCGCCTGGGAGATCGCCAGATTGCGTACGCCGGGCTGAACCCGCGCAGTGCGGGCGGCGGGATCGATGTGCAGGATGTTGTTGAAGCGCGCCATCACCAGCAGTACGCCTTTCTCCAGGGGCAGTGCACCGCCGGACAAGCCGGTGCCGGCGCCACGGGCCACGACGGGGACGTGCAGCTCATGGCAGACCTGAAGCACCCCCTGGACTTCGTCGATGTATCGGGGCAGCACCACGAGCATCGGCATGGTGCGATAGGCCGACAATCCGTCGCATTCGTAGGGCTTGAGTTCCTCGCGCTGATGCAGGACTTCCAGGTTCGGCAAGCGGGTTTGCAGGGCCTGCAACAGCGCCTGTTTGTCGACGTCGGGCAGGGCGCCGTCAACGCGTTCATCGTAGAGAATGTTCATCGGTTCATGACTCCCGCTGGAGGCCACTGATGTACATCATTGGCCCGCAACGGCCGACTGTCCATGGGATGTTTGTCAGCCTGAAGCGGGCATTCATTCAATGAGTTTGCGCAGAAAATGCCAACGCCCGGGTGAAGGAACCCGGGCGTTGCAAGCGTTGGGAGCAGGGTGCGCAGACTCAATGCCCGCCCACCACCATATGGCTGAACGGCGCGACGTAGGCCTGCAACGACACCAGGCCGCCGACCAGGATCGCCAGCACAATCGAGTGGAAGAACACGTAGCGCAGGATTTCCCCTTCATGGCCGTACCAGCGGGTGGCCGTGGAGGCGACCACGATCGACTGGGCGTCGACCATCTTGCCCATGACCCCGCCGGAACTGTTGGCGGCGGCCATCAACACCGGGCTGATGCCCAACTGCTCGGACGTCACCCGTTGCAAGCCGCCGAACAGAACGTTGGACGCGGTGTCCGAGCCGGTCAACGCCACGCCGAGCCAGCCGAGCAGGGTGCCGAACATCGGGTAGAAAATGCCCGTCGCGGCGAAGGCCAGGCCCATGGTCGCATCCAGCCCCGAGTAACGCGTGAGGAAGCCCAGCGCGAGCATCGCCGCAATGGTGATCAGCGAGTAACGCACCACCCACAGGGTGCGCAGGTACTGGTGAATCAGTTGCGGGATCGAGTAACCCATCAGCAAGCCGCCGATGATCGCCGACAGCAGAATGCCGCTGCCGGTGGCGGTGAACCAGGTGAACTTGTACACCGCCTCTTCGGTTTTCGGCGCGGCCACCACGGGCGGGACTTTCTCAACCTGCAAATGCAGGGTGGTGAAGGTCACGACCGGCGCAAACAGCGGGTTCGCCTCGCGCATCGGCTTGCCCTGCGGATCGAGTTTGGCTGAGCTGGTTTGCGGGTCAATCGCCGGGCGGGTGTCGAAGGTGTTCTTGAAGCTCTGGGTGCCCCAGATGAACACGAAGACCGTGAGGATGATCCATGGCATCCACGCCCGCATCACTGCCGGTTTTGCCTCATTGGCAAAGGTTGCAGTGGGGACAGGTTTTTCGTCGTGCTCGACGTCGATCTTCGAGTCGTCGACCCGCCCGGACAGGGCGGCGGAAGTGTGCACAGTGGCCGGCTTCCACACCTTGAGGAAACCGGTCAGGCAGGCCATGGAAATCAGTGCGGCGATCACGTCCACCAGCATCGGCCCGTGAAAGTTGGACACCAGGAATTGCGGCACGGCAAAACTGACCCCGGCCACCAGGATCGCCGGCCAGATTTCCAGCATCTTGCGCCAGCCGGCAAAGGCCCAGATCAACCAGAACGGCACCAGCACCGAGAAGAAGGGCAACTGCCGGCCGACCATCATCGACAGCTCCATTTCATCCAGCCCGGTGACCTTGGCCAAGGTGATGATCGGCGTGCCGAGGGCGCCGAACGCCACGGGGGCGGTGTTGGCGATCAGCGCCAGCCCTGAAGCGGCGAGCGGCGAGAAGCCCAGCCCGATCAGAATCGCCCCGGTCACCGCCACCGGCGTACCGAAACCGGCCGCGCCTTCGAAAAACGCACCGAAGCAGAAGGCGATCAGCAGCAATTGCAGGCGCCGGTCATCGGTGATGCGCGCCAGGGAGTCTTGCAACACCTTGAACGAGCCGTTCTCGGTGGTCAGGCGATGCAGGAAGATGATGTTCAACACGATCCAGCCAATCGGCAGCAGACCGTTGGCCGCACCGAACAGCGCCGCCGAACCTGCCATGTTCGCCGGCATGCCGAAGGCGAATATCGCGATCAGCAAGGCCGAGGCCAGGGCGAGCAACGCCGCCAGGTGCGCCTTGACATGGAAAAACGCGAGGGACGCCAGCATCACCACCACCGGCACAGCCGCCATGAGCGTTGAAAGCACCGGGTTACCGAACGGATCGTAGACTTGCTGCCAGACCATGTTCCACCTCTGCATTTTATTGTTGGACGTGCAGATCCCCTGGGGGGAGGTGGTCTTCAGTATAGGTGGCATTGCGCCGCTGTCAGGGCAGGCCCTCCGGTCCAGCGGGTCGGCGCAGTTCCGGGGGCTGAGCTAGCATGGCCAGTAGGGTTTGAATTCAGTCAGGGGAGCAATGCAGTCATGACCGAGCGCCATATGGAGCACAAGGAAACGCTATCGAACGGATGCAACATCAAGGTCAAGGCCGAGATATTGAAGGATGGTTCGTTGGGCATGTTCATCGGTGTCTATCGGCCGGACGGCTCGACCATCGATGAAAACCACGATCCACGGCCGCACATGCTGGACATGGAAGCGGCGATGGATTGGGGGATCGATATTGCCAAGGGGATCGGCAACAGTCAGCGAACGTTGTGAGCGGTGCCGTCCGTGCCCGGGCGACCGGCGGTCGCTGTCAGAACCCGAACGAACGGGCCGAGCCTTTTGCCAGTTCGACATCCAGCAGATGCCCGACCAGCACGTCATTCAAAAACCGGAACTGATCATTGAGCCCGACCACTTCGTTGCTGAAGTGATGATCGGCTGCCGGGATCAGCAACGCCTCGAAATTTTTGTCGAACATCAGAGTCAACTCTTTACGTGACTCGAATTCCTGCGCGTAGAAATTGTTGCCGAACACCGGGAAACGCACGGCGAGGGTGACAATGTGAATCATGATGTTTGCTCCTCGCTCAGGACGTACCAGGCAAACACACCCAATGTGAACGCCGTCAGGGCCAGGCAGGTCAGCAGATGGATCAGCATGAAGTTCCCCTCCGATTCGGGGTTTCGTGTTGGCTTGGGATCGATCCTACGCTGACGGCCATCAAGTGGAAGGCAATCGCGGCGATGGTGATTATCGACGCAAGTGATGGTGGTTTTTTCGCTGTTGATGCGGGCCCTTTCGCGGGCTCCGGGAGACTGCCACCTATACTTAAACCGAAAGTTTCGCGTGTCGGGCATTTCGCCCGGTGCCAACAGCTGGAAGCCGCTATCTTGAACCTGCGTTCGCTGATCATTGCCGTGCTGGTGGTGTTGGCGGGGTGTGCCACGCCTGTGCGCGCGCCGGTGGAAGTGGCACCGGTCATCGTTCCTGCCAGCACCTGGCAACAAGTGGACCGGGAGATCGTCGCAGCGTCGCAGGCGGCCACCGAGGAGACCAAAATCTACGCCCGCGGCGCCATGGAATACTGGCGCACACGGGTCTATGAATTGACCGAACAGAATTTCATTCCGTGGTTCAGCAGTTACTGGACCCAGGAATGGCTGTCGATGAAGGTCAGCTGGTACACCGTTAGCGCCAAGGGTGAGCAGGACTCCGTGGAAAAACGCCTGGCGGCGTACCTGCTCGAAGCCTATCAGGAGAAGGTCCTGGCGCCGGTGGCCGTGGAAGTCGATCCCGATGCGATTCTCGGCCTGGCAGCGGCGTTCTATGTCGACATCCTCAAGGAAGAGCTGCAGAAAATCTCCAACCGCCACGGCGTGCCGATGGCCCAACTCAACGGGCGCATCCAGAAAGTCCCGGCCATCGCCCTCGGGCCTCCGCCGACGAGGGACGCTTCGTTGTACCAGGTCGTGCACACCGAACCGCTGAACTCCTTGCCGGCCTTCGCCGCGCTGATAGACAAAGTCCATAAGGCCGGTGGCGACAAGGGGGTGGGCTCGACCGACACCGCGATGGCGCCGGTGGCCAGGCGCGCCAGCCGGCGGATGGAAGCCGAGATGGCCCCGCGCGGGGCCGCCAGCGCCGTGGCCGCAGCGACCGGGAAACTGGCCGGTGGCTTGATCACGCTAGGGGTGGCTGGCATTCGCGCATTCATCCAGGCCTTTGACCGGCCCGATAGCGAGGCGCTGATTCGCCGTAGCCTGGGCAATACCTTCGACAAGGCCTGGACCAAACTGGTGCAGAGCCCGACCAGCGGCGTCATGGCCTGCACGCTTTACATGGCGGCGCAGATCGAAGGCAGCCTGGCGGACCGTACTGCACCGCCGGTCGGTTTGAGCACCGGCACTGTCGATCGGACGCCAGCGCAACCGACTATCCAGCAGCACACCCCATGACCCAAGGAGAGCACTCATGTCTTACGTCGATGGTTTTATCGCTGCCGTACCCACCGCCAACCGTGAGCAATACATCAAACACGCCAAAATCGCCGCCTCGGTCTTCAAGGAAAACGGTGCCTTGAGCGTGGTCGAATGCTGGGGCGAGGATGTCCCGGAAGGCAAGGTCACCTCGTTTCCAATGTCGGTGAAGCTCAAGGACGGCGAAACCGTGGCCTTTGGCTGGATCATCTGGCCGGACAAGGCCACCCGCAATGCCGGGATGGACAGGATGATGCAGGACCCGCGCATGAAGCCGGACGTCAATCCAATGCCCTTCGACGGCCAGCGCATGGTCTACGGCGGGTTCGAAGTACTCCTCCAGGCCTGACGCCACACGCAGGGTCACTCCGGCGTCGGGGTGATCCTGCAACTCTTGCGCTGGCGGATCTCGTCGTCCGTCGGCCGCTCGCGGATGAACTCGAAGCGCGGCTCACCTTCGCTGTAATGCACCAGCCAGCCCCATTCCAGCTTGAGTTCATCCTGGCCGGGCTCGGGCGGTCTGGCCCACCATGGTTCCTTGCTGATGATCTGTCGCATGGCCCCCTCCGGTTTTTCGGGATGCTAGGGGGCGTTCTCAATTAGTTTTCACGACGGGAAAACTAATTGAGAACACCCCCTGGAACTATAACGCGCATGTCCCACGGCGCCACAAATGCGCTGGCCGGTACGCAGGTGTTGAGTACACTCAGGCAGTCTTCCCAGGAGGTGCCCGGCATGAACGACGAATCCCGCGAGCCGTTCAAGCGGCTGTTCTTTGCGCTGAACTGCTCCCCGGCCCAGCGTCGGGAGATAGCGCAGTGGCGCAGTGCGCTGCAACTGCGTAATGGACGGCCGGTGCCGGCGGAAAATTTTCACCTGACGCTGAAGTTTTTGGGGGCGGTGGGCGTGGCGCAGATTGCCGAGATCTGCACCGCTGCGGCGTCGATCCGCACACCGGGCGAGCGCTTGACGGTGGTGCTGGACCGGCTGGACGTGTGGCGCAGGGCAGGGGCGCTGGTACTCGCGCCGAAGCAGGCGCCCCCGGCATTGCTGCGCCTGGTGTATGCCCTGGAACAGGCGATGTTGCCGTTCGGCCTGGAGCAAGCCCCAAGGGAATACCGTCCGCACCTGACCCTGGCGCGGGACTATCGGGCGCCGGTGCCGGAGTCCGCAACGGCGCCGGAATTCTCCCTGCGTGCCGACCGGTTCACCTTGTTCGAATCCCACAAGGGACGTTATCGGGCGCTGGCGGAATGGCCGCTGCTTGATTCTGACCGCCCATAAAAAAAGCGCCCGAGGGCGCCAAAATTCACCTGAACCGAGGGAGCCAGGTGAGACCGTTCTACTTGCAGGAGAGGCAGCGGTGGTAAGGCGCTGCGTGAACGGAAAGTGTTGAACCCCCACCGATTAAGTGTGGGGTTCTGGATTATTGGCCCAACTTCACCTTGGTCCAACCACGGGTCATGACCCGCTGGACGGCGATCGGCTGGTCCGGCACGGCATAGAGCGTGGCCATCACCGCTTCCGGCGGGTAGGAGCCCGGATCGTTGCGGATCGCTTCATCGACCAGTGGCGTGGCCGCAGCGTTGGCGTTGCTGTAGCCGATGCTGTTGGTGATGTCGGCAATCACATCGGGGCGCATCAGGAAGTTCATGAACAGGTACGCGTTCTCGACGTTGGCGGCATCGCGGGGGATGGCGAGCATGTCGTAGAAACTGGCGGCGCCTTCTTTCGGGATGCTGTAGTCGATCTTCACCTTGTCCCCGGCTTCCTGGGCGCGGGCCTTGGCCTGCAGCACGTCGCCGGAGTAACCGACGGCCACGCAGATGTTGCCGTTGGCCAGGTCCGAGATGTATTTCGACGAATGGAAGTACGCCACGTTCGGGCGAATCTTCATGAACAGCGCCTCGGCTTCGGCGATGTGCTGTTTGTTCTGATCGTTCACCGGGTAGCCCAGGTAGTGCAGGGCGGTCGGGATCATTTCAGTCGGCGAGTCGAGGAAACTGATGCCGCAGGCTTTGAGCTTCTCGGCGTTTTCCGGTTTGAACAGCAGGTCCCAGGAGTTGGTCGGGGCGTTGGCGCCGAGCACTTCCTTGACCTTTTGCGGGTTGAAGCCGATGCCGATCGAGCCCCACATGTACGGGATGGCGTGGGCGTTATCGGGATCGCTCGCGGAGGCGTTTTTCAGCAGCACCGGGTTGAGGTTTTTCCAGTTCGACAGCTTCGACTTGTCCAGTTCCTGATAGACGCCGGCCTTGATCTGCTTGGCCAGGAAGCTGTTGGACGGCACGACGATGTCGTAGCCGGATTTGCCTGCCAGCAGGCGTGCCTCAAGGGTTTCGTTGCTGTCGAAGACATCGTAGGTCACCTGGATGCCAGTCTCGTCCTCGAACTTCTTGACGGTATCCGGGCCAATGTAATCCGACCAGTTGTAGACGCGCAGAACCTTGTCATTGGCCTGGGCGCCAGTGGCGATTGCGCCCAATAAGGACAGTGTCAGCAGAGTCCTGCCAAACATTTTCATCGGTACAACTCCATTTCTTTTTTATTCAAAAACACAAAACAAAAATCAGTGAACACAGAACCTGTGGCGAGGGAGCTTGCTCCCGCTTGAGTGCGCAGCACTCACAAAAATGTTGGGGCCGCTTCGCAGCCCAGCGCGAGCAAGCTCGCTCGCCACGGTTAATTCAGCAGTGGCCTTAGGCGGTGGCTTCCAGCATTTTCTTTTCAGGCTGCTGCCAGGATTCGCTGGCGGTCTGGTCCATGGCTTCCTGGATCGCGCGCTTGCGGGTGGCTTCGGCACGGCGGCTGAAGTACCAGACCATGAAGGTCACGATCGACACTGCCAACAGGATCAGGCTGGCCACGGCGTTGATCTCGGGCTTCACGCCCAGGCGTACCGCCGAGAACACTTCCATCGGCAGGGTCGTGGAACCCGGGCCGGACACGAAGCTCGCCAGCACCAGGTCATCGAGCGACAGGGCGAACGACATCATGCCGCCGGCCGCCAGTGACGGCGCGATCATCGGGATGGTGATCAGGAAAAACACCTTGAACGGCTTCGCACCCAGGTCCATGGCCGCTTCTTCGATGGACAGGTCCAGTTCGCGAAGGCGGGCGGACACTACCACCGCAACATAAGCGGCACAAAACGTGGTGTGGGCGATCCAGATGGTGACGATGCCACGCTCCACCGGCCAGCCGATCAACTGCGCCATGGCCACGAACAGCAGCAACAGCGACAGGCCGGTGATCACTTCAGGCATCACCAGCGGCGCGGTGACCAGGCCACCGAACAGCGTGCGGCCCTTGAAGCGCGTAACGCGAGTCAGCACGAACGCCGCCAGGGTACCCAGTGCCACTGCCGCGATGGCGGTGTAGCAGGCGATTTCCAGCGAGCGCAGAACCGAACCCATCAACTGACTGTTGTCGAGCAAACCGGCGTACCACTTGATCGACCAGCCACCCCACACCGTCACCAACTTGGAGGCGTTGAACGAGTAGATCACCAGGATCAGCATCGGCAGGTAGATAAACGACAGGCCGAAAATCAGCATGAACTTTGAAAATTCGAAGCGTTTCATCCCCGTGCCTCCATCTCTTTGGCCTGGCTGCGGTTGAACAGCAGAATCGGCACAATCAGGATCAACAGCATCACCACCGCCAGGGCAGACGCCACCGGCCAGTCGCGGTTGTTGAAGAACTCTTGCCACAACACACGGCCGATCATCAGAGTTTCCGGGCCGCCCAGCAGTTCCGGAATCACGAACTCACCGACCACCGGAATGAACACCAGCATGCAACCGGCGATGATGCCGTTCTTGGCCAAAGGCACGGTGATTTTCCAGAAGCTGTTGAAGGTGCTCGAACCCAGGTCCGATGCGGCCTCCAGCAGGCTCTGGTCGTGCTTGACCAGGTTGGCGTACAGCGGCAGCACCATGAACGGCAGATACGCATACACCACGCCGATGTAGACGGCGATGTTGGTGTTGAGGATCTCGATCGGCTGCGACGTCAGCCCGGTCCACATCAGGAACGCATTGAGCAGGCCGTTGTTGCTGAGGATGCCCATCCACGCATAAACGCGGATCAGGATCGCGGTCCAGGTCGGCATCATGATCAGCAGCATCAGGACGTTCTGCGCTTCCTTGCTGGCCTTGGTGATGGCGTAGGCCATCGGGAAACCGATCACCAGGCACATCACAGTGCTGAAAAACGCCACCTTCAACGAACCCAGGTAGGCGGACAGGTACAGCTCATCCTGGCCCAACAGGGAGTAGTTGCCGATGTTGAGCATCAGCTGGAATTTCTGCTCGGCGAAGGTGTAGATCTCCGAGTAGGGCGGAATGGCCAGGGCCGCTTCCGAGAAGCTGATCTTCATCACCAAAAAGAACGGCAGCATGAAGAACAGGAACAGCCAGATGAACGGAATCCCGATGACGAACTTGCGCCCGCTGGGGACCCACCTCAGGAATTGCTGATTGAAGGTTTTCATGCGCGCAGTACCACGCCGCTGTCGTCTTCCCACCACACGTAGACCTGATCGTCCCAGGTCGGACGCGCACCACGGCGTTCGGCGTTGGCCATGAACGACTGGACGATCTTGCCCCCAGGCAGCTCGACGTAGAACACCGAGTGGCCACCCAGGTAGGCAATGTCATGCACCTTGCCGGCGGACCAGTTGTAGCGGTTCTCCGGCTTGACGGTGCTGACCAGCAGTTTTTCCGGGCGGATCGCGTAGGTGATCGACTTGTCCTGCACCGACGTGCTGACGCCGTGACCGACGTAGATCTTCTGCTCCAGGTCCGGGCTGTGGATGATCGCGTGACCTTCCAGGTCCTCGACCACGGTGCCGTCGAAGGCGTTCACGTTGCCGATGAATTCGCAGACCATGCGGCTGACCGGTGCTTCATAAATGTCCACCGGGCTGCCGATCTGGGCGATCCAGCCCAGGTGCATGATCGCGATGCGCTGGGCCATGGTCATGGCCTCTTCCTGGTCGTGGGTCACCATCACGCAGGTCACGCCGACGCGCTCGATGATCTCCACCAGCTCCAGTTGCATCTGCGAGCGCAGCTTTTTATCCAGTGCGCCCATCGGTTCGTCGAGCAACAGCAGCTTCGGACGCTTGGCCAGGGAGCGAGCCAGGGCCACGCGCTGACGCTGGCCACCGGACAGTTGGTGCGGCTTGCGCTTGGCGTACTGGGTCATGTGCACCAGACGCAGCATCTCCTGCACCCGGGCGTCGATTTCGGCCGCTGGCAAACGGTCCTGCTTGAGGCCGAAGGCGATGTTCTGCGCCACCGTCATGTGCGGGAACAGCGCGTAAGACTGGAACATCATGTTGATCGGTCGTTCGTACGGCGGCATGTCGGTGATGTCGACGCCGTCGAGCAGAATCCGGCCTTCGGTCGGGCGCTCGAAACCGGCGAGCATGCGCAGCAGGGTCGATTTGCCGGAACCGGAACCACCGAGCAGGGCGAAGATTTCACCCTGGTGGATTTCCAGGGATACATCGTCCACAGCGGTGGTTTCGTCGAATTTCTTGGTGACGCGATCGATTTTCACCAACACCTTTTTCGGTGCCTGGTGACCCTCAAGAGCCTTCCTGTAGATGCTGGAGGCGTTTGCCATGTGAAACTCCCAACAGGTTTCAGTCGCCCGGCCAACACGGCCCGGCTTAATAGTGGATTGCAAACCCGTATCGGGGACTTCGGTCAGAACACAGGGATTTGCGTTTGCTGATCGAACTCACCCATACCGCTCGGGTTTATTCGGCGCCGCCATCCTGGCTGCCTGGTCGTACTTGTTGTTATTGCAGTGTGTTGTTTTCGCGAGCGGGGCACGCAAAAGCGCCTGCCCGCTCGCGTTGGGCAGTTAATCGTTGAATGTGGGTATCAGTTCGTCAGCTCGAGTGACGCAGTGCCGCCCGTTGCCGGCAGGCTTCGCCGAACGCCTGGAAAATACTCAGATAAGGAGGGTTGTTCAGCACTTGCCATTCCGGGTGCCATTGCACGCCGAGGGCGAAGGCCTTGCTGTGCTCGACCGAGATCGCCTCGATCAAGCCATCGGGCGCGACGGCTTCGGCGCGCAGACCGGGCGCGAGGCGCTCGATGCCCTGGCTGTGAATCGAGTTCACCTGGAACACCGCAGGCAGGTCCAGCGCTTCGAACACACCACCAGGCTGCACGTTCACCCCGTGGGCGGGAGCGTATTGCACGGCCAGGTCCGGATGGTCGGCCTCGCGATGGTCGAGGAAGCCCGGCAGTTCATGGACCTTCTGATGCAGGCTGCCACCGAACGCCACGTTCATTTCCTGGAAGCCACGGCAGATGCCGAGCACTGGAACGCCCGCTGCAATAGCGGCGCGGATCAGGGGAAGGGTGGTGGCATCCCGTGCCGGATCATGATCCGTGCCGGGGGCGCTGTCGGGGCCTTGATAGTGGAAGGGTTCCACGTTCGACGGCGAGCCGGTCAGCAACAGACCGTCGAGCTGCGGCAGCAGGTCATCGATTTCGGTCAGGTCGCCTAAGGAAGGAATAACGACAGGCAGCCCTAGCGCGGCAACGCTGACAGCACGCAAGTACTTGTCACCGCTGATGTGGTAGGGGTGCAGGCCAATCTGTTTGACGCATGCAGTAACGCCGATCAATGGCTTGAATGCCATTTTTATCACCTCGAAGTTTCACACTTGAACGAGCTTTTCTGGAGCTTAGCCTTGTTGATTTTAATTAACAACTCTCATGTAAAAAATTCTAAACGCCGAACGTCCGATCTTCAGGGTTTACGCGTGTTTGAGGGCGTATCTGGCACTCCCGTCCTTCTGAAAGGCCCGAAAATAAACGCTGAACGGCCAGGTGTTCGCTATTGACTTCACTTTGCCTTTCGGATTGACTGGGCTCGTGAAAGGGCAGTGAACATAATAATTAACAGCTAAATAGGTGCAACATGTCGGTCCCTCTGCGTACCGTTCAACTCAACGAAGCAAACGCATTCCTTAAGAAATATCCTGAGGTTTTGTACGTCGACCTTCTGATTGCGGATATGAACGGTGTGGTGCGCGGCAAGCGCATCGAGCGCACCAGTCTTCATAAGGTTTACGAGAAAGGCATTAACCTGCCGGCGTCCCTGTTTGCTCTGGACATCAATGGTTCCACGGTGGAAAGCACCGGCCTGGGTCTGGACATCGGCGACTCCGACCGGATCTGCTACCCGATCCCCGGCACCCTGAGCATCGAACCCTGGCAGAAGCGCCCAACCGCGCAACTGTTGATGACCATGCACGAACTCGAAGGCCAGCCATTCTTCGCCGACCCGCGTGAAGTGCTGGCCAATGTCGTGCGCAAGTTCGACGACATGGGCCTGACCATCTGCGCGGCGTTCGAGCTGGAGTTCTACCTGATCGACCAGGACAACGTGAACGGTCGTCCGCAATCGCCACGTTCGCCGGTATCCGGCAAGCGTCCGATGTCGACCCAGGTGTACCTGATCGACGACCTCGACGAATACGTCGATTGCCTGCAGGACATCCTCGAAGGCGCGAAAGAGCAGGGCATCCCGGCTGACGCTATCGTCAAGGAAAGCGCCCCGGCGCAATTCGAAGTCAACCTGCATCACGTGGCTGACCCGATCAAGGCGTGCGACTACGCGGTCCTGCTCAAGCGTCTGGTGAAGAACATCGCCTACGACCACGAGATGGACACCACCTTCATGGCCAAGCCGTATCCGGGCCAGGCGGGCAACGGTCTGCACGTGCACATCTCGATTCTCGACAAAGAAGGCAACAACATCTTTGCCAGCGAGGATCCCGAGCAGAACGCCGCGCTGCGACACGCGATCGGCGGTGTGCTCGAGACCCTGCCGGCGCAGATGGCGTTCCTTTGCCCGAACGTCAACTCGTACCGTCGTTTCGGCGCGCAGTTCTACGTGCCGAACTCGCCGAGCTGGGGCATCGACAACCGTACCGTAGCGGTACGTGTGCCGACCGGTTCGCCGGACTCCGTGCGCATCGAACACCGCGTGGCCGGTGCCGACGCCAACCCGTACCTGTTGATGGCTTCGGTGTTGGCCGGCGTGCACCACGGCCTGACCAATCAGATCGAACCGGGCGCCCCGGTGGAAGGCAACAGCTACGAGCAGAACGAGCAGAGCTTGCCGAACAACCTGCGCGACGCACTGCGCGAGCTGGACGACAGCGAAGTCATGGCCAAGTACATCGACCCGCTGTACATCGACGTGTTTGTGGCGTGCAAGGAAAGCGAGCTGGCCGAGTTCGAGAACTCCATCTCGGACCTTGAGTACAACTGGTACTTGCACACGGTCTAAAGAACCACTCAAATCCCTGTAGGAGTGAGCCTGCTCGCGATAGCGTCATCACATTCAATAGTGATGCTGATTGATCCACCGCTATCGCGAGCAGGCTCACTCCTACAGGGGTCGGATTACCAAGTTTTGATGGATGGGCGTTCGCTCGTCCTTCATCTATTCCCCTGCGTCGAGTCACAACCATGACAAACACTCGCAGCGATTGGGAGCAGCGCTTCCAGTCCCTAACCATCGAAGGTCGCGCATTCATTGACGGCCAGTACTGCGCAGCCGCCAGCGGCGCGACGTTCGAATGCATCAGCCCCGTGGACGGTCGTTTCCTGGCGAACGTCGCCAGCACCGACGAAGCCGACGCCAATGCGGCGGTCGCCGTGGCGCGCCGTACCTTCGAATCCGGCGTATGGGCCAACCTGGCCCCGGCCGAGCGCAAGCGCATCCTGATCCGTTTCGCCGATCTGATCCTGGCGAACCAGGAAGAACTGGCCCTGCTCGAAACCCTCGACATGGGCAAGCCGATCAGCGACTCCATGAGCATCGACATTCCAGCGACCGCCAACGCGATCCGCTGGACCGCCGAAGCCATCGACAAGATCTACGACGAAGTCGCCGCCACGCCCCAGGATCAACTGGGCCTGGTGACTCGCGAAGCGGTCGGCGTGGTCGCGGCCATCGTGCCGTGGAACTTCCCGCTGATCATGGCCAGCTGGAAATTCGCCCCGGCCCTGGCGATGGGCAACTCGTTCATCCTCAAGCCTTCGGAAAAGTCGCCGCTGACCGCGATCCGCATCGCGCAGCTGGCGCTGGATGCCGGCATCCCGAAAGGCGTGTTCAACGTCCTGCCGGGTTACGGCCACACCGTTGGCAAGGCGTTGGCGTTGCACATGGACGTCGACGTGCTGGCCTTCACCGGCTCCACGGCGATTGCCAAGCAGCTGATGATCTACGCCGGGCAGAGCAACATGAAACGCGTCTGGGCCGAAGCCGGGGGCAAGAGCCCGAACGTGGTGTTTGCCGACGCGCCGGATCTGCGCGCGGCAGCACAGGCTGCGGCCAGCGGCATCGCCTTCAACCAGGGCGAAGTCTGCACCGCCGGCTCGCGCCTGTTGGTGGAGCGTTCGATTCGCGAGCAGTTCATTCCATTGCTGGTGGAAGCCCTGCAAGCCTGGAAACCAGGTCATGCGCTGGATCCTGCAACCACCGTCGGTGCGGTCGTCGACCAGCGTCAACTGGACAACGTACTGCGCTACATCGGCATCGGCAAAGAGCAGGGCGCCCAACTGATCGCAGGCGGTAGCCGCACCCTCGAAGACACCGGTGGCCAGTACGTGGAACCGACGATTTTCGACGGCGTGACCAACGCGATGACCATCGCCCAGGAAGAAATCTTCGGCCCGGTGCTGTCGGTCATCACCTTCGAGACCTTCGATGAAGCCCTGGCGATTGCCAACGACAGCATCTTCGGCCTGGCCGCCGGCGTGTGGACCAGTAACCTGAGCAAGGCCCACACCTTCGCCCGTGGCCTGCGTGCCGGCAGCGTCTGGGTCAACCAGTACGACGGCGGCGACATGACCGCGCCGTTCGGCGGGTTCAAGCAGTCGGGTAACGGTCGGGACAAATCGCTGCACGCGTTCGACAAGTACACCGAACTCAAGGCGACCTGGATCAAGCTCTAACACCTTTTAAACGGCGGCCGCCGACACGCTGTCGGCGACCCTCGGAGAAACGTATGAAACAAGACTCTTTTAACCAACAGCATGTAAACAGCTACTACGCCGCCACCCGCAACTTCACCGGCGATTTTCCGGTGCTGGAAGGGGCGGTGGACTGCGACGTCTGCGTGATCGGCGCCGGCTACACCGGCCTGTCCTCGGCCCTGTTCCTCGCCGAAGCGGGCTACAGCGTGACTGTGCTCGAAGCAGCCAAGGTCGGCTTCGGCGCCAGCGGTCGCAACGGCGGCCAACTGGTCAACTCCTATAGCCGCGACGTCGATGTCATTGAAGAGCGCTACGGCGACAAGACTGCCGAAATCCTCGGCAGCATGATTTTTGAAGGCGCCGACATCATCCGTCAGCGCATACAGCACTACGACATCCAGTGCGACTACCGTCCCGGCGGTATCTTCGCGGCGATGAACAAGAAGCAACTCAACGGCCTGGCCGAGCAGAAGAAGAGCTGGGAACGCTACGGCAACAAGAACCTGAAAATGCTCGACGCGGCCGACATCAAGCGCGAAGTGGGTTCCGATGCCTACGTCGGCGGCCTGCTGGACATGCAGGGCGGCCACATTCACCCGCTGAACCTGGCACTCGGTGAAGCTTCGGCCATCATCGGCCTGGGCGGCAAGATCTACGAGCAATCGGCGGCGGTGGAAATCACCTACGGCGAGCCCATCACCGTGCGCACCGCCAAAGGCGTGGTCAAGGCCAAGTACCTGCTGATCGCCGGTAACGCCTACCTGCCGCAGGGCCTGGACAACCGCGTGACCAGCAAGAGCATGCCGTGCGGTTCGCAGATCGTCGTCACCGAGCCGTTGTCGGAGCAGCAAGCGCGTAGCCTGATCAAGAACAACTACTGCGTCGAAGACTGCAACTACCTGCTCGACTACTACCGCCTGACCGCCGACAACCGCCTGCTGTACGGCGGTGGCGTGGTCTACGGCGCACGCGAGCCGGACGACATCGAACAACTGATCCGCCCGAAAATCCTCAAGACCTTCCCGCAATTGAAGGACGTGAAGATCGACTACCGCTGGACCGGCAACTTCCTGCTGACCATGTCACGCATGCCGCAATTCGGCCGTATCGAGAAAAACGCCTACTACATGCAGGGCTACAGCGGCCACGGCGTCACCTGTTCGCACCTGGCCGGCAAACTGATTTCGGAAATGATCCGTGGCGACGCCGAGCGCTTCGACGCGTTTGCCTCGCTACCGCACATGCCGATGATCGGCGGGCGTACCTTCTCGGCCCCGTTGACCGCCCTCGGCGCCGTGTACTACTCGCTGCGTGACCGTTTCGGCATCTAAGCTTTACCTCGCCGGCGGCATCTCCCCAAAGGGTGCTGCCGGCTTTTTAATCCCTGAAACACCGCCGCCCTTTGTGGGAGCGAGCTTGCTCGCGATAGCGGTCTGACATTCGACATTGATGTTGACTGACCCGCCGCCATCGTCGGAGCGCCGCCCGGAGCAAGCTCGCTCCCACAGGTCTTGTGTCTTGGCTGAGAATTTTCATCAACCGGTTCTTTTCTTCTGCCGTTTATCGAACCTGCTGAGCATTACGAACAAACGTGATTTAATAGCCGCCTTTCACGTTTCCGGGACCGGAAAACGGCGTGATCCGCGCCTGCACTCCACCCCCATTACCCTTAAGTAGCACGCACATAAGGCTGTCATGGACACGGGCTCACGACTCAAATTAGTACGCGAAAGCTACAAAATGTCCCAGCGCGAGCTGGCCCGGCGTAGCGGCGTCACCAATGCAACCATCTCCCTGATCGAACAGAATCGGGTCAGTCCTTCCGTCAGCTCCCTGAAGAAGTTGCTGGAGGGCATCCCCATGTCCCTGGCCGACTTCTTCACCTTTGATCAGCCACCCCGCGAGCACCAGTACGTCTTTCGCGCCAACGAACAGCCCGACCTCGGCCGCCATGGCCTGCGCCTGCTGCTGATCGGCGCGTCCGTGCCAAGCCGGCAGATGCGTTTGCTGCGCGAGCAATACGCACCGGGCGCCAGCTCCGGTGAAGAGCCGATCGTGCATTCCGAAGGCGAGGAGTGTGGGCTGGTGACCCGGGGTACCGTGGAATTGACCGTGGATGGCCAGGTGAGCGTGCTCAACGCCGGGGATGGCTATTACTTCCCGACGACCTTGCCGCACCGGTTTCGCAATATCGGGGCCGATGAAGCGGAAATCATCAGCGCCAACACACCGGCGAACTTCTGATAAGCGCTTTTCGGGCAGGGTTCATCAGGAACCAGCCTTTAAAACCCGCATTTGATGCGGGTTTTTTTATCATTCGAATCTGGTGACTGCCAGGCAACTGAAAGTGCAGCGCTGGCCATTCCCGCAACTCATGACGAAACACTGCACCCTTTGCGGGTTATTTCGATCTGTTGGTAGTCGGCGCGGTTTTCTTTCTGCAGGGTGGCCAACAGAGCCAAAGTGGCTTGCGGATCATTGAGCGGTAATGTCTTGAGCACCTCGACATCAACATCCCACCACTTGCTGTCGATCAGCGCCTCAATCAACTCGGGTGTGTGCCGATACTTGACGACTTTTGCCGGGGTGCCGGCAACAATGGCGTACGGTGGCACGTCATGGGCAACCAGGGCGCGAGTTGCAATGACAGCGCCAGTGCCTATGGTCACGCCTTCCAGGATCATCGCGCTATGGCCGATCCAGACGTCATGCCCAATCGTGATGTCCACAACCTCCGGGTCGTAAACCAGCGCCGTGTCGGTATATTGGAAGGGATGTGAACTGAGCCAGTCCAACGGATGCGAGCTCTTTTGCTGGCCGATAAAACAGCTGCTACTGATGGAACAAAACCTGCCAATGGAGGAGACCGCCGAAAGGAAGCAGTCACTGCGGATATAGGTATGGGCACCGATTTCCAGCTTTTTCGACTCTATGACCACATTCCCAAGCGTCACGCCTTCTTCTATGGTCAGTGTCGTTCTTTTGTGCAGTGACAATAAACCGCCCGCCACTTTGCATTTGTGTTTGCGAATCCATCTTTTCCAGTAACTATTTCGCAAATAACTGATTATTTTTTTCATGAAAAGCTGTCTTGGATATCCGTTACAGGGCTTGGCCTGGCCCCATGAGCCAACAGTCGAGTCTAAATGAATCAGCTGCGAAATTGCACTCTACTTGACCACCCGCTTGCGTTCGACCTGACCACCGATTGCATCGGATTTGACCAGCACGCTTTGTAACCATGATCGGCAGAGAACGGCCAATAGCAGCCCTTCATGATCGGCTGCTATTGGCCAAAAGGTAGCACTGGCCTACACCGACCTACGGCGAGTGCCAGCAGATCGCAAGAGTCGCACTATTTCGATACCACCAGCGCCGGTGGCTGCCAACTGCCCTCACCCGCGGGAAGAATCGAAGGTGGCGTGGCTTTCGGCCAATAGAGGCGCATCACCAGATAGGCCGTGTCGTCAGGCGCGGGCAACCAATTGGACTCCTTGGTCTTGCCCGGCGAATCCTTCTGGATGTACAGCGTCAGTGAACCATCCGCGTTCTTTTTCATGGCCGACAGCATCGGCGAATTGATCAGGTAGCGGTTGATCGGATTCTTGATCAGCAGTTGGCTTTTGCCGTCGTACATGGTCACTGACCAGAAGGCATTGACTGGCGGCAATTTGCCGGCGGGGAAGGTGAGCGTGTAGCTGTGCTTGCCGGTATTCAACGTCTGGCCATTGCCATCGGTACGAGTAATGGGGTACATCGCCTCGGCGGCGTCATTACCGTACAGACCAGCCTTCGCGGCGCCAGACCGCATCAGCCAGTCGCCTTTGTAGAACGCCTGGTCGCCGAAGAACGCGCCAACACTCCAGCCGTTGATATTCTTCATTCCGCTCGAGAGGAATTTGTCGACCTTCTCGTCGCCGGCCTTCATCCCGAGCAGGACCACGGCCTTGTGCTCGAGCGAGAGGTCCTTGAATTCGAAGTTCCGTCCAGGACCTACGCCGATACTGGCCAGCCTGGCCCGGATCTCCTTGTCGTCATCCGATGCTGGCACATACTGCAGCGCGGCCGACAGGTACTCGAAGAAGTTGGCCTTGATGCCATCCGTGGTGGCCGGCACGAAATCAATCTTCGACGCAGCGAGCGGCGCAGGTTGATGGAGGAAGGCGGACAGCGACTGGATCTTATAGCCCGCCTGCAACTTCTCGACATTTGGCATGTCCGCCGGATTGAACAGCTGGGTCCGGATCAGGGTCAGTGCGAAGGGAGTCGTGGAGCTGAACACCTTCTCGATGCCTGGAGGTGTCGCTCCCTTCCAGTCGGGGCCTGCAATCATGTAGCTCCCGGGCGCGCTGGCAGTTGCCCGGCTCCCGATGTAGCCGTAGTTGTAGGTGTTGCCGTCGATCAGTTGCACCGAGTAGTAGCGCTTTTTGGAGACGGCCGGCACGGTAATCACGAGCGGCTCTGCACGCAGGTCGGCCCAGAGTATCGAGTACGGCGTGTCGCTGTTGGGTGTAATGATGGCGGTGTCAGCCGGTGTCGCGACCCGATGATCGTTGTGCAGTTGGTTGAAGGGGGCCTTGAACTGGCTAGACTTGGAGTCCACCGCGAATTCGTTCATCACGGCGTAATTCATAACCAGCGGCAAGCCGTAGATAAAGCCTTCCTCGGCGATCGCCTTGGTTTGCTCCAGACTCGGCGCGGGCACGCCCTTGGCCTCATCCGCCTTATCTGCCTGCGTGATCGGATCGTTCTTACCCGCACACCCCGCGAAAAGCGTTGAACCCACTACGACGACTGCCGCAGCCATTGTCCAGCCCCGGTTAAACTTCCTGTTCATTTCTACCTCGTTAGTTTGAGCAAGCTGGCCCGTGGGCCTTCATGGCCACGGTGAAATAATTTGAATACTTCTTGTGGCGAAGCGCCTACTCACGCGCTCAGGGAGTGTAGATCACAATAAGCCAGCATCCCCTTGCGCAGCTGAGCAGCTCAGATTCAGTTCCGGAGTATTTACGCGCCGCCGTTACGGACCATTTGGCTTCGAGAACAGCCAATCGTGATCTGCAGCCAAAAAGCGGATGGTCAGAGATTAACTCTCGAGATCCGCCAAAGACCGCTACGGGTCGTTCTCTGCCGGTCATGGCCACGCAGCGTGATGGTCAAGTCCCATGCAAACAGCTGGTCAGGTCCTATGCAAACAACTGGTCAAGTCAGTGCAATTACCCATCGGCGGAGGAGATGAATTTTTTAGACGGTATTCAAAAACAGTTCCGGTGCGTCAGTCTGCTGATGGCTTCTGTAGCCAACTGAACGGTGGTCATTGAAAATCCGCAGAAATGCGGGTTTTTTGTGCTTGAAAAATGTCACTGCTTCTTCGGCCCCTCAAACCCCCGCTGCTCGATCACGGCAAATACATCCCGCACATCCTGAAGCAGAATCCGCGAAATGTTGGTGACGGTGTTGATGTCGTTTTCGGCGTAGTCGGGGAGGCTGGTGCAGGCCATGAGGTTGAGGTATTGCAGGACGGCGTTGAGGCGTTCGGCGGCGCAGTTGTGGAGTTCGCGCAGCGGGGCGTCGCTGTCGATGAGGAGGACGGGGTAGCTGGTGGCGATTTGTTTCATTGGGGTGAAGCGGCGGTGTGGGGTGTTCATCATTTTTAAGTTCACTCAAAAAATTAATGAAGCGCCACCTTTTTGCTGCGAAACAATTAGGTGGCAGTTATACGCAGGTTCGCAGACCGAGCCACAACCCAAAACCCGGCAGATCCGAAGATCTCCCACGTACAACCGCCATAAAACGTAATGCTGGCGAAGTTTGCCAGAATTGTTGTTTGACGGTGTAAGGGTGTGTGTTGTTTGGGCTGCGAAACCCAACCGCCAACTCAAGTCAGCGACCGGCGCACATTAGGCATCCATTTCGACGGCTGCAACCGGCCTGTAGGACGCCAAAAGCCCCCTGTGGCGAGGGAGCTTGCTCCCGTTCGGCGGCTCTGCCGCCGTAAAACCGGGCACTGCGGTGTGTCTGAGGAAATGAGTTGCAATGGATGAGGGCTGCTTCGCAGCCCAGCGGGAGCAAGCTCCCTCGCCACGGGGGGTAAATTCCTACATGTTTTTCGGATGTCAGGGATGTGTGATGAGGAGGCGCGGTGAGTTGCATATAATCGACAAGCCCCATCCATCCGCAAACGCCGGCAAGGCTTCGATCGGATGAGCGTAGACGGTTTGGCGGTGGGTGACTTCATGGAACCAACTTCGTCTATAACGTCTAAATTTCAGGGACTATTCCCCACCACGAAGGAATGAATCATGTTCAGGACTCGATCATTGATTGCAGCTGTTACCTGTTTGACTCTGGTCTGTGGCTCGGTGACGGCGCTGGCCGATCCCGGTAACGGCCAGGGCAACGGGAAGGCCAACCATGGCAACCAGGGTGGTCATGGCAACAAGAACAAGAATTCCGGCGGTGGCGGGGACTGGAGCAATGGCCCGAGCATCAACCGGGGCAGCGTGCTCGAGATCATTGGCGTGAATACCGGCTACTGGAGCCCCGGGCCTGACTTGCCACCGGGTATTCAAAAGAACCTTGCCCGAGGCAAGCCGCTTCCACCCGGCATCGCCAAAAAACTGGATGGCCGACTGGTCGGCAGGCTGCCCCACTATGATGGCTACGAATGGCAGCAAGTCGGCACGGACCTGATCCTGGTTGCGCTGGCCACCGGGCTTGTCTATGAAATTCTCGACGGTGCGTTTGATTGACGTGTGGAAGGTAGTCTTCCCGCTGATTCAAGGTGCTCCAGCCGTCTGTCGTGGTACTTGAACTGTTGGAGGGATATCGCGTCATACGTCACGCGATATCAACCTCCTACGGAAGCAATCATGCTTTTTAAAAACAAGAGTCTCGTTGCTGTAATGTCATGCGCCATGATGCTTGCAGCCGCCCCTTTGCTGCCTAGTGGCCTGTCGATCATGGGTTCCGCCTACGCGAAAG
>NZ_JAHBDI010000004.1:0-179099 GCF_019956275.1 Pseudomonas sp. GL-RE-26 | reverse complement strand
GGAAGCCGCAGGCCCAGCCTTCGCCGTAAACGGCGGCTTGGCCAGCCACACGATCAATATCAGCCCGATGAACATCCACCCCAGCAAGGTAAAGTAGTCCACCGTGGACATTATGTACGCCTGGCTGCTTGCTCGCCAAGCTGCAACTTGTGAATCGCGGGACGGTGGGTGTGCCCGTGGATCAAGGTCTTCACGCCGAATGCCTGCATGATCCGCGGAATCTCCTCAGGCGTAACATCGACAATGTCATTGGCCTTCATCCGCGTTTGCGCACGGCTTTCACTGCGCAGTTTGCGCGCCAGCTTGTGCCGGGTGCGCAGCGGCAGATGCCGCAGGATGAACAGGGTGATCGGGTTGCGCAGATAGCGACGCAGCTTCATATAGGCTTCGTCGCGGGTGCACAGGCTGTCGCCGTGCATCAGCAGCACCGGCTCGCCGTTGAGCTGCACGACACTCGGATCCTTCAGCAGGGTACAGCCGGCTTCTTTGCAGAACGCCTTGCCGAGCATGAAGTCGCGATTGCCGTGCATCAGAAAAATGGCCGTGCCGCTGTCGCTTAACTCGCGCAGGGCCTGGCAGATAGAGCGCTGGAAGGGTGTCATGGCGTCGTCGCCAATCCACACCTCGAAGAAGTCGCCCAGAATGTACAACGCACTCGCCGAGCGGGCGCGTCCGGCGAGCAAATCCAGAAACGCCCGGGTAATGTCCGGGCGCGCATCGATCAGATGTAAATCTGAAATCAGCAGTATCACTCAATGATCTCGGCTTTCTCGATGATCACGTCGTCTGCTGGTACGTCCTGGTGGCCGGACTTGGAGGTGGTGGCCACGCCTTTGATCTTGTCGACAACGTCGGTGCCTGCGGTCACTTTACCGAATACCGCGTAGCCCCAGCCCTGAACGTTCTTGCCGCTGTGGTTCAGGAAGCTGTTGTCGGCCACGTTGATGAAGAACTGTGCGGAAGCCGAATGCGGCTCCATGGTGCGGGCCATGGCGACGGTGTACTTGTCGTTGGAAAGACCGTTGTCAGCTTCGTTCTGGATGCTTGGGCGCTTGTCTTTCTTTTCTTTCATGCCTGGTTCGAAACCGCCGCCCTGGATCATGAAGTTACCGATGACACGGTGGAAAACGGTGTTTTCGTAGTGACCGGCTTTAACGTACTCGACGAAGTTGGCCACGGTGATCGGGGCTTTGTCGGCGTTCAGTTCGAGGACGATGTCGCCATGGTTGGTCGTCAGTTTGACTTGGGTCATGATCGGTACTCTTTTGAGATGAAGCATATCTAAGGAATTCGTGGTGTTGGAGCATCGCGTCCCGCCACCGGTTCAGCCTTTTTGGCCAAGGTGCGCAGTTTAGCGTGCCAGACGCGAATTTCGAGGCTGTTTTTTCATTTACGGCCTATTAAATGCGACGGTTTACAGAGTGCGCTCTGTCAGGTACTTGACGGCATCGGCTATGATAGCGGCTTTGTTTTGTCCGGCCTTCATTACGGCCACGCACTTGTACGTTCAAGGATCCTATGAGCAAGCCCACTGTCGACCCTACCTCGAATGCCAAGACCGGCCCTGCCGTGCCGGTCAACTTCCTGCGGCCGATCATCCAGGCAGACCTGGACTCGGGCAAGCACACGCAGATCGTCACCCGTTTCCCGCCTGAACCCAACGGCTACCTGCACATCGGCCACGCCAAAGCGATCTGCGTGAACTTCGGCCTGGCCCAGGAGTTCGGCGGCGTCACGCACCTGCGTTTCGACGACACCAACCCGGCCAAGGAAGATCAGGAATACATCGACGCGATCGAAAGCGACGTCAAATGGCTGGGCTTCGAGTGGTCCGGTGAAGTGCGCTACGCCTCGCAGTATTTCGACCAGTTGCATGACTGGGCAGTGGAACTGATCAAATCCGGCAATGCCTACGTCGACGACCTGACCCCTGAGCAAGCCAAGGAATACCGTGGCAGCCTGACCGAGCCGGGCAAGAACAGCCCGTTCCGCGACCGCAGCGTCGAAGAGAACCTGGACCTGTTCGCCCGCATGAAAGCCGGCGAGTTCAAGGACGGCGCACGGGTGCTGCGGGCCAAGATCGACATGGCCTCGCCGAACATGAACCTGCGCGACCCGATCATGTATCGCATTCGTCACGCTCACCACCACCAGACCGGTGACAAGTGGTGCATCTACCCGAACTACGACTTCACCCACGGTCAGTCGGACGCCATCGAAGGCATCACCCATTCGATCTGCACCCTGGAGTTCGAAAGCCACCGTCCGCTGTACGAGTGGTTCCTCGAGCACTTGCCGGTGCCGGCCAACCCGCGCCAGTACGAGTTCAGCCGCCTGAACCTGAACTACACGATCACCAGCAAGCGCAAGCTCAAGCAACTGGTCGATGAAAAGCACGTCAACGGCTGGGACGACCCGCGCATGTCCACGCTGTCGGGTTTCCGTCGCCGTGGCTACACGCCGAAATCGATCCGCAACTTCTGCGAAATGATCGGCACCAACCGTTCCGACGGCGTGGTCGACTTCGGCATGCTCGAATTCAGCATTCGTGACGACCTCGACCACAGCGCCCCGCGCGCCATGTGCGTGCTGCGTCCGCTGAAAGTCGTGATCACCAACTACCCGGAAGGCCAGGTCGAGAACCTCGAACTGCCGTGCCACCCGAAAGAAGACATGGGCATGCGCGCGTTGCCGTTCGCCCGGGAAATCTACATCGACCGTGATGACTTCATGGAAGAGCCGCCGAAGGGCTACAAGCGCCTGGAACCGGCCGGTGAAGTGCGTCTGCGTGGCAGCTACGTGATCCGCGCCGACGAAGCGATCAAGGACGCCGATGGCAACATCGTCGAACTGCGCTGCTCGTACGATCCGGACACCCTGGGCAAGAACCCTGAAGGCCGCAAGGTCAAAGGCGTGGTGCACTGGGTGCCGGCAGCCGCCAGCGTCGAGTGCGAAGTGCGTCTGTACGATCGTCTGTTCCGTTCGGCCAACCCTGAGAAGGCCGAAGACAGCGCCAGTTTCCTGGACAACATCAACCCTGATTCGCTGCAGGTACTCACCGGTTGTCGTGCCGAGCCTTCGCTGGGCAATGCACAGCCGGAAGACCGTTTCCAGTTCGAGCGCGAAGGTTACTTCGTCGCCGATCTCAAGGACTCGAAACCAGGTCAGCCGGTATTCAATCGTACCGTGACCCTGCGTGATTCGTGGGGCCAGTGATTTAGCGTCAAGGAATTAACGTGCTTACGATCTACAACACGCTCACCAAGAGCAAAGAAGTCTTCAAGCCGCTCGATGGCAACAAGGTGCGCATGTACGTGTGCGGCATGACCGTGTACGACTACTGCCACCTGGGCCACGGCCGCAGCATGGTCGCGTTCGACCTGGTGACGCGCTGGTTGCGCTTCAGCGGCTACGACCTGACCTACGTGCGCAACATCACCGACATCGACGACAAGATCATCAACCGTGCCCGCGAGAACGGCGAGTCGTTTGAAGCGTTGACCGAGCGCATGATCGCGGCGATGCACGAAGATGAAGCGCGCCTGAACATCAAGAAGCCGGACATGGAGCCGCGCGCCACGGATCACATCCCGGGCATGCACGCGATGATCCAGACCCTGATCGACAAGGGCTACGCCTACGCCCCGGGCAATGGCGACGTGTACTACCGCGTCGGCAAGTTCATGGGCTACGGCAAGCTGTCGCGCAAGAAGATCGAAGACCTGCGCATCGGCGCGCGGATCGAAGTCGACGAGTCCAAGCAGGACCCGCTGGACTTCGTACTGTGGAAAGCCGCCAAGCCGGGCGAGCCGAGCTGGGAGTCGCCGTGGGGCGCCGGGCGTCCGGGGTGGCACATCGAGTGCTCGGTAATGTCCACCTGCTGCCTGGGAGAGACTTTCGACATTCATGGCGGCGGCAGCGACCTTGAGTTCCCGCACCACGAAAACGAAATCGCCCAGAGCGAAGCGGCCACCGGCAAGACCTACGCCAACGCGTGGATGCATTGCGGCATGATCCGTATCAATGGCGAGAAGATGTCCAAGTCCTTGAACAACTTCTTCACCATTCGCGACGTGCTCGACAAGTACCACCCGGAAGTCGTGCGTTACCTGCTGGTGTCGAGTCACTACCGCAGCGCCATCAACTACTCGGAAGACAACCTCAAGGACGCCAAGGGTGCCCTGGAGCGTTTCTACCATGCGTTGAAAGGCCTGCCGAACGTGGCGCCTGCGGGCGGCGAAGCCTTCGTCGAGCGTTTCACCCAGGTGATGAACGACGACTTCGGCACGCCGGAAGCCTGCGCGGTGTTGTTCGAGATGGTCCGCGAGATCAACCGCCTGCGCGAGAGCGATCTGAACGCAGCGGCCGGTCTGGCAGCCCGTTTGAAAGAACTGGCCAGCGTGCTGGGTGTGTTGCAGCTTGAGGCTGATGACTTCCTGCAAGCCGGCGCCGAAGGGCGTGTGGATGCAGCCGAAGTCGAGGCGCTGATTGCAGCGCGTCTGGCGGCACGTGCCGGCAAGGACTGGGCCGAATCCGACCGCATCCGCGACCAGCTCACCGCCATGGGCGTGGTGCTGGAAGACGGCAAGGGCGGCACGACCTGGCGTCTGGCTGACTGATTGCTTGATCCGCTGTAAAACAAAACCCGCCAAGTGCGGGTTTTTGTTTATGGGATGGCTGTTGTTTTTGAGGTGCCTGAGCTGACGCCATCGCGAGCAGGCTCGCTCCTACATTGGATTTTCGCCAGGTTTGAGTTTTGTGAGCAACATAGATCCCCCTGTAGGAGCGAGCCTGCTCGCGATGGTCTCAAGCCGAATGCTATCGGTGCGATTCACTCGTCATTCAGTCTGACGCAATCGCTTGTAGAGGGTATTACGGCTTACCCCAAGCCTGCGCGCCAGATACGAAATATTCCCCCCTGCCGCCTGCAACTGCCGGTTCAAATCCTCGGCATCATTCAGATCCACGGCCAATGGTTCCGGTGAATCGACCGGCTCCATTTCCAGGTCGACAAAAAAATCATCCGGCAAATGTTCCGGCCTTATCGGCTGTTCCTCGGCCATCGCCAATGCCACCCGCATCACACTGCTGACCTGGCGCAAATTCCCCGGCCACGGGTGGCGGTCGAACAGCTCCAACACCTCGCGGCTCAGTCCAGCCCATTGGCTTGGTTCGCGATGCTGCTCCCACAGGCGTTTGAACAGCGCCTCTTTATCGCTGCGTTCTCTTAACGGCGGCAGTTCCAGGGTCAGGCCGCCGATGCGGTAGTACAGGTCCTCACGAAAGCGCCCAAGTTGTACCTGTTCGCGCAACGAGCGATTGGTCGCGGAAATGATGCGCAGGTCCACAGGGAACAATTCGCTGCTGCCCACCGGCTGCACGCAACGCTCCTGCAACACCCGCAACAGGCGCGCCTGGGTCGGCAGCGGCATGTCACCGATTTCATCGAGGAACAGCGTGCCTTTGTCGGCCTTGCGGATCAGCCCGATGCTGCCTTTCTGGTTGGCGCCGGTGAACGCGCCTTTCTCATAACCGAACAACTCGGATTCCACCAGTTCGGCGGGAATCGCTGCACAGTTGACGGCGATGAACGCTTGTTTGCTGCGTGAGCTGGCCTGGTGCAGGGCCTTGACGAACACTTCCTTGCCGACCCCGGTTTCACCGTGAATCAGTAAGGGAATGTCTTTTTCCAGCAAGCGCTCGGCCTGACGCACGGCCTTTTCCACGCGACTGTCGCCGAAATGCAGGGAGTTGAGGCTGATGGCCGCGGGTGCAGCTACAACCGGCTCGGTGAACACTCGGGGTTGAATCAATGCCTGTTTCGGCCGCTTCAACAGACACTGAAAGCGGTTGCGCCCCGAGGTTTGCAGGGCGAAGGGCAGGCCTTCTGGCTGGTTCAGCAACTCCAGCAGCGAGACCTTGAACAGGCTTTCGACATTGACCCGCGACAGGCTGATGCCCAGCAGATTGTCGGCCCGGCGATTGGCCGACAACACCTGTCCGGTCTCATCGAAAATCAGTAACCCTGCCCATTGGCTGTCGAGGTTGTTCAGCCCGGTGTTGAACGTCAGCTGGAAATGCTGGCCATGGAACAGGTTGAGGATCAGCCGGTTTTCCACGGTCTGGCTCATCATCTTGACCATGCCCAGGGTGTGGGAGGGCGGCAGGTAGCTGTCGCTGGACACGTCCAGCACCGCGATGACTTTGCGTTCGGCATCGAAAATCGGCGCGGCGGAACCGGTCATGAAGCGGTTGGCCTTGAGATAGTGTTCATCGTGCTCGATGTGCACCGCTTGTTCACAGGCCAGGGCGGTGCCGATGGCGTTGGTGCCGGTGCAGCGCTCCATCCAGCTGGCGCCAGCGCTGAAACCCCGGGCCAGTTTCGGTTCGATAAAGCGCTGGGTGCCCCACGACGTAAGCACCTGGCCCTGGTGGTCGGCGAGCATGATCAGGCAATTGGAGTTGCTCAGAATGTTCTCGTAATAGGGCAGCACTTCCTGATGGGTGGTTTGCACCAGTGAATGCTGGCTCTCCAGCAGTTGCGCGATGCCCGCGGCCGGCAGTTGGTCGAATGCCGGCGTGCTCTGGTGACTGAGGCCGAACGCGCGGCAACGGGACCAGGAGTCCTGGATGATGGCGTCGTGGGGCAACGGCGATGCGGGTGCGGCCATGGCAGTCGATCTCTGAACAAGCTTTTATTGTTGTTATGGGGTAGTGCCGATCCCGGCAGATCCTACGAGGGCCGTGAACAGTCCGTAGAGTGTTGTTCACTATTGTTCACTGTCAATGGGTGAACTGTTCAATTGTTCATTTCCGATTGTTCATTTGTGTTCAGCAACGAACGCGTTTTTGCCGTCTTGTTCGGGAATTTCTAGCTGAATCAACAGCTTGATATTTTTGGCACGGATGTCGCTTTAGAGCTCCGGTCGCTTGACTCCAATAATAAAAAGGCCGAGCCATGTCACTCACCTTGGAACACGTCAGCCGCACCGTCGAGGGCCAGACCTGGATCGACGATGCCAACCTGAGTTTTGAACCCGGTTCCTTCAACGTTTTGCTGGGGCGCACCTTGTCCGGCAAGACCAGCCTGATGCGCCTGATGGCCGGTCTGGACAAGCCCGACAGCGGCCGCGTCCTGATGAACGGCGTCGACGTCACCCAACGCCCCGTGCGCTTGCGCAATGTGTCGATGGTCTATCAGCAGTTCATCAACTATCCGACCATGACGGTGTTCGACAACATCGCCTCGCCGCTGCGCCAGGCCGGTGTATCCAGCGAAGTGATCCAGAGCAAGGTGCTGGAAACCGCGAAGATGCTGCGCATCGACAAGTTTCTCAAGCGCTATCCGCTGGAGCTTTCCGGCGGTCAGCAACAACGTACGGCCATGGCCCGGGCGCTGGTCAAGGACGCCGAGCTGATCCTGTTCGATGAGCCTCTGGTCAACCTCGACTACAAGTTGCGCGAAGAACTGCGCCAGGAAATGCGCGAGCTGTTCAAGGCGCGCCATACCATTGCGATCTACGCCACCACCGAACCCAACGAGGCCCTGGCCCTGGGCGGCACCACCACCATTCTTCACGAAGGCAGGGTGATCCAGAGCGGCCAGTCCGCCTCGGTCTATCACCAGCCGCAAACGGTGCTGGCGGCGGAGCTGTTCTCCGAGCCGCCGATCAACCTGATGCCGGGACGCATTGCCGGCAACGAGGTGAGTTTCGCCAACTTCGTGCACTTCCCGCTGAACGTCGATCTGCGCCCGGTGGGCGAGGGCGAGTTCCGTTTCGGCGTGCGACCCAGCCATATCTCGCTGGTGCCGAGCAACGACGATGACCTCGAATTGGCGGTGACTGTCGAAGTCGCGGAAATCAGCGGCTCGGAAACCTTCCTGCACGTGCGCAACGAGCACTTCCTGCTGGTGCTGCACTTGCCGGGTGTCCACGAATACGACGTCGATGCGCCGATCCGCATCTACATCCCGACCCATAAACTGTTTGTGTTCGATACGCAGGGGCGGCTGGTCCAGGCGCCTGGCCGGCGTGTCACGAGGGTTGCCTGATGGCCGAAATCCGTTTGCAGAACCTCGCTCACAGCTACACCAAGACCCCGGTGGGACCTGAGGACTACGCGATCCGCGAGATGGACCACATCTGGGAGCAGGGCGGCGCCTATGCCTTGCTCGGTCCTTCGGGCTGCGGCAAATCAACCTTGCTCAACATCATTTCCGGGCTGCTCAGCCCGTCCCAGGGCCATGTGCTGTTCGACGGCAAAGCGGTCAACAATCTGACCCCGGAAAAGCGCAACATCGCCCAGGTTTTCCAGTTTCCGGTGGTCTACGACACCATGACGGTGTTCGATAACCTGGCCTTCCCGCTGCGCAATCAGGGCATGGCCGAGGCCCGGGTCCATAGCAAGGTGCAGGAAATCGCCGAAGTCCTTGACCTGCAGAACCTGCTGAGCAAAAAGGCGCGCAACCTCACCGCCGACGAAAAACAGAAAGTCTCCATGGGCCGCGGGCTGGTGCGCGACGACGTATCGGCGATCCTCTTCGACGAGCCGCTGACCGTGATCGACCCGCACCTGAAGTGGAAACTGCGGCGCAAGCTCAAGCAGATCCACGAGCAGTTCAACATCACCATGGTCTACGTCACCCACGATCAGCTGGAGGCCTCGACCTTCGCCGACAAGATTGCGGTGATGTACGGCGGGCAGATCGTGCAGTTCGGCACGCCAAGGGAATTGTTCGAGCGCCCGAGCCACACCTTTGTCGGCTACTTCATCGGCAGCCCCGGGATGAACCTGATCGAGGTGCAGCCGCAACCGGGCGGTGTCGGTTTCACCTCGACGCACCTGCCGCTGTCGGAGGCGATGCAGCAGCGTATTGCTGAATCGGAGTGGAAAACCCTGAAGGTCGGTATTCGTCCGGAGTTCGTCCATGTGTGGGACGAAGCCTTTGATGACGCGCTGCGGGCAAAGGTCGTACACGTCGAGGACCTGGGTACCTACAAGATCATGAGCCTCGACCTCGATGGCGTGCCCCTGAAAGTGCGCCTGGCCGAAGACAAACCGGTGCCGCAAGGCGCGGCCTACATCAGCTTTCCGGCGCAGTGGTTGATGGTCTACGCCGATGAATTCCTGCTCGAAGCCAATGCCAACCAAGAGGCGCAGCCATGAACAAGGTGCAGAACAACAAGGCCTGGTGGCTGGTGATGCCGGTGTTCCTGCTGGTGGCGTTCAGTGCGGTGATCCCGATGATGACCGTGGTCAACTATTCCGTGCAGGACATCTTCGACCAGTCCAGCCGCTACTTCGTCGGCGCCGACTGGTACAAGCAGGTGCTGCTCGATCCACGCCTGCACGACTCGTTGCTGCGCCAGTTCATCTACTCGGCCTGCGTGCTGCTGATCGAAATCCCCCTGGGGATTGCGATTGCCCTGACCATGCCGACCAAGGGCCGCTGGTCGTCGGTGGTGCTGATCATCCTGGCGATTCCGTTGCTGATCCCGTGGAACGTGGTCGGCACCATCTGGCAGATCTTCGGCCGCGCCGACATCGGTCTACTGGGGGCGAGCCTCAAGGCCATGGGCATCAGCTACAACTATGCGGCGAACACCATGGACGCCTGGGTCACCGTGCTGGTGATGGATGTCTGGCACTGGACCTCGCTGGTGGCGCTGCTGTGCTTCTCCGGATTGCGGGCGATTCCGGATGTGTATTACCAGGCGGCGCGGATCGACCGTGCTTCGGCCTGGGCGGTGTTCCGGCATATCCAGTTGCCCAAGCTCAAGAGTGTGCTGCTGATCGCCGTGATGCTGCGCTTCATGGACAGCTTCATGATCTACACCGAGCCGTTCGTGCTCACGGGCGGCGGTCCGGGCAATTCCACGACTTTCTTGAGCCAGACCCTGACGCAAATGGCGATCGGGCAGTTCGACCTGGGGCCGGCGGCGGCATTTTCGCTGGTGTACTTCCTGATCATCCTGTTGGTGTCCTGGCTGTTCTACACCGCCATGACTCACTCCGACGCCAACCGCTGAGGCCCGCCATGAGCAAGAGAAAGCTTGTTCCACTGCTGCTCTACATCCTGTTCCTGCTGGTGCCGATCTACTGGCTGCTGAACATGTCGTTCAAGAGCAACAGCGAAATCCTCGGCGGCCTGACGTTGTTTCCCCAGGATTTCACCTTCCACAACTACAAGGTGATCTTCACCGACCCGAGCTGGTACACCGGTTACCTCAACTCGCTGTACTACGTGAGCCTGAACACGGTGATTTCCCTGAGCGTGGCGCTGCCGGCGGCCTATGCGTTTTCGCGTTATCGCTTCCTCGGCGACAAGCACCTGTTCTTCTGGCTGCTGACCAACCGCATGGCGCCACCGGCGGTGTTCCTGTTGCCGTTCTTCCAGTTGTATTCCTCGATCGGCTTGTTCGATACCCACATCGCCGTGGCCCTGGCCCACTGCCTGTTCAACGTGCCGCTGGCGGTGTGGATTCTCGAAGGCTTCATGTCCGGCGTGCCCAAGGAAATCGACGAAACCGCCTACATCGATGGCTACAGCTTTCCCAAGTTCTTCGTGAAGATTTTCATCCCGCTGATCGGCTCCGGCATCGGTGTCACGGCGTTCTTCTGCTTCATGTTTTCCTGGGTCGAACTGCTGCTGGCGCGAACCCTCACTTCGGTGAACGCCAAGCCGATTGCAGCGGTGATGACCCGCACTGTCTCGGCATCCGGTATCGACTGGGGCGTGCTGGCGGCGGCGGGGGTGTTGACCATCCTGCCGGGGATGCTGGTGATCTGGTTTGTTCGCAACCACGTGGCCAAGGGCTTTGCCCTGGGCCGGGTATGAGGAACTGATGATGGAATGGATGAGTTGGACAGTCCCCACGGCGGCATTTTTTGGTGTCATCGGCTTGATCCTGGTGGGCATGACCACCTGGGAATTGCGTTCGCCGAGCGTGCTTCGGCGAGGTTTTCTACCGATTGCCACCACCCGTGGCGATCGCTTGTTCATCGGTCTTCTCGGCAGCGCCTACCTGCATTTGCTGGTAATCGGCGTCACCGACTGGAGCATCTGGGTCGCCTTCGCGATGTCCCTGGTGTGGCTGTTGGCTGTGATGCGTTGGGGCTAGTCGAATCGCTCGGCAATGTTGCTCCGAAACTTAAACAGGAGGTCTCTATGTTCGACAAAAACAATAAGCTGCGACATAGCATTTCATTGGCAGCCATGCTGGCACTCAGCGGTTTGAGCGCGTCTGCCTGGGCCGATGCCTATGAAGACGCGGCGAAGAAATGGATCGGCAGTGAATTCAAGCCATCCACCCTGACGGCCGATCAGCAACTCGAAGAGCTGAAGTGGTTCATCAAGGCGGCTGAGCCGTTTCGCGGGATGAGCATCAAAGTGGTGTCGGAAACCATCGCCACCCACGAGTACGAATCCAAGGTACTGGCCAAGGCCTTCACCGATATCACCGGGATCAAGCTGACCCACGACCTGCTGCAGGAAGGCGACGTGGTGGAAAAGCTGCAGACCCAGATGCAATCGGACAAGAACATCTATGACGGCTGGGTCAACGACTCGGACCTGATCGGTACGCACTTCCGCTACGGCAAGACCGAATCGATCACCGACCTGATGGCCAACGAGGGCAAGAACTTCACTTCGCCAACCCTCGACATCAAGGACTTCATCGGCATCTCCTTCACCACCGCGCCGGACGGCAAGATCTATCAATTGCCCGACCAGCAGTTCGCCAACCTGTACTGGTTCCGCGCCGACTGGTTCGAGCGTGCGGACCTCAAAGCCAAGTTCAAGGAAAAGTACGGCTACGAGTTGGGCGTACCGGTGAACTGGTCGGCCTATGAAGACATCGCCAAATTCTTCAGCGAAGACGTCAAGGAAGTCGACGGCAAGCGTGTCTACGGGCACATGGACTACGGCAAGAAAGACCCGTCCCTGGGCTGGCGCTTCACCGATGCCTGGTTCTCCATGGCCGGTGGTGGCGACAAGGGGCTGCCCAACGGTTTGCCGGTGGACGAGTGGGGTATCCGCGTCGAGGATTGCCATCCGGTGGGTTCCAGCGTGACCCGCGGCGGCGACACCAACGGCCCGGCGGCGGTGTTCGCCACCACCAAGTATGTGGACTGGATGAAGAAGTACGCGCCACCGGAAGCGGCGGGCATGACCTTCTCCGAATCCGGCCCCGTACCGTCCCAGGGCAACATCGCCCAGCAGATCTTCTGGTACACCGCGTTCACCGCCGACATGACCAAACCGGGGCTGGCGGTGATGAACGCCGACGGCACGCCGAAATGGCGCATGGCGCCGTCGCCGCGCGGACCGTACTGGGAAGAGGGCATGAAGCTGGGCTATCAGGACGTGGGTTCCTGGACCTTCATGAAATCCACGCCTGAGAAACAGAAACTCGCGGCCTGGCTGTATGCGCAGTTCGTGACTTCGAAAACCGTGTCGTTGAAGAAAACCATCGTCGGCCTGACCCCGATCCGCGAGTCTGACATCAACTCGCAGGCCATGACCGACCTGGCGCCGAAACTCGGTGGCCTGGTGGAGTTCTACCGCAGCCCGGCCCGCGTGCAATGGACCCCGACCGGGACCAACGTGCCGGATTATCCTCGCCTGGCGCAGTTGTGGTGGAGCCACATCGCCGAAGCCGCCAGCGGCGAGAAAACCCCGCAAGAGGCACTGGACGGCCTGGCCAAGGATCAGGACGCAATCATGAGCCGTCTGGAACGCTCGAAGGCGCAAGCCACCTGCGCGCCGAAAATGAACCCGGAACGCGACGCGCAATACTGGTTTGATCAGCCGGGCGCACCGAAGCCGAAACTGGCGAACGAGAAGCCTAAGGGCGAGACCGTGAGCTATAACGAACTGCTGAAGTCTTGGGAGGCGGCGCGTAAATAATCGTCTGTAATGTGAAACGCTAACGGCACCGAAAGGTGCCGTTTTTGTTGTGCGCCAGGCATGGCGCGTTGCGCGTAAGCGCAATCAGTTTGGCTGTGGTGGCCATGCTGGTGACTTGGAGGTGAAAGTCCTCTACACACCCGGCAAGGGGAAGTGTTAGCCAGAGGCAAGGGTGTCGCGGGTGACTGCGAATCTGAAGGAAGCCCGAGGCAAAATGCTGGCCTGACGAACAGGAAGCGGATCAGGCGGCGTAGCGGGGTCAGGTGGCAATGCTCACTAAAGCCCAATACTTGCACGGAATGCTACGACGTAAATCCGACAGGCATAAGCAGGAAGGTCGCGCGAATTACCCTGGGAGATCTGCATGTTTGCCAGTGTGCTACCGAGCGTCGAGAGGCGACGGGATGAACGTGCAGAAGTCAGCCGAAGCCGTAGTAAGTGACGAGTAACTCCGTCACCAAGGGCCGAACAGGTTATGCCGCCAGTAGGCGCCAGAGTCTCGTTGAATACCGAAATGCAGAAATTTCTCCACAAGAGAACTGTAACCCCAAGTCCTGGACAGAATCCTGGGCTTGCGGTTGTCAGTGCGCAGACATCGGCGGCGTCTGTGGCGTGGACGAACGCGGAGCCGGACATGCTGATGGAGCGGGTGCTTGCACCCGCCAACCTCAAGCGTGCGTATCAAAGCGTGGTCAGCAACAAGGGTGCGCCGGGTGCCGATGGCATGACGGTCGACGAATTGGCCGGCTACGTGAAACAGTATTGGCCGACCCTCAAGGCTCGGTTGCTGGCCGGCGAGTACCATCTCAAGGTGTACGCGCCATCGACATCCCCAAACCCAAAGGCGGAACCCGTCAGCTGGGTATCCCCAGCGTCGTGGATCGCCTGATCCAACAGGCTCTGCTGCAACAGCTCACGCCGATCTTCGACCCCTTGTTCTCGGACTACAGCTACGGCTTTCGTCCGGGCAGAAGCTCCCACCAAGCCATCGAAACAGCTCGCGCCCATGTGGCGGCGGGTTACCGCTGGTGCGTGGAGCTCGATCTGGAGAAGTTCTTTGATCGAGTCAACCACGACGTGTTGATGGCTCATATAGAGCGTCAGGTTGTGGATAAGCGAGCGCTCAGAGTGATCCGCCGGTACCTCGAAGCGGGTGTGATGTCGGGCGGGATCGCCAGCCGACGGCAGGAGGGGACGCCGCAAGGCGGCCCGCTCTCGCCGTTGCTGTCGAACATCCTGCTCAACGAACTCGACCGCGAACTGGAACGGCGGGGCCATCGCTTCGTGCGCTATGCCGACGATGCGAACATTTATGTGCGCAGTTATCGTGCAGGCGAACGGGTCATGGCCAGTGTTGAGCGCTTCCTGACTCAGCGTCTGAAACTGACACTGAATCGGGAAAAGAGCCGCGTGGCACGGCCTTGGGCCTGTGATTACTTGGGTTATGGGATGAGCTGGCATAAACAGCCGAAGCTGAGGGTAGCGAGCATAAGCCTGCACCGCCTGCGCGACCGACTCAGGGAACTCTTGCGTCGGATACGGGGCCGCTCAATGAGATATATCGTTGAGCAAATGACTCCCGTGCTGCGTGGTTGGGCTGGCTACTTCAAGCTGAGTCAGAGCAAGCGGCCACTTGAGGAGCTTGATGGCTGGGTGCGTCACAAACTTCGTTGCGTCATATGGCGTCAATGGAAGCGGCCCTCTACGAGGGCGCGCAACCTGATACGTTTGGGAATCGACGAGGCGCGGGCGTGGAAATCGGCGGTCAATGGCCGAGGCCCATGGTGGAACTCGGGAGCGTCACATATGAATCAGACGCTACCGAAGAAGCTATGGGATCGACTCGGGCTGGTCTCAATACTGGATACGATAAACCGGCTTAATCGTATAGCCTGAACCGCCGTATACGGAACCGTACGTACGGTGGTGTGAGAGGACGGCGGTTGTGAAACCGCCTCCTACTCGATTGTCAGTACTATCGTTGTTGCGCGGCCCTGCCAAGTAAGGGACTAGACCTCAATTGTGAGCCGATCACCCTCGGCGTAAGAGCAGCAGGCCAGAGCATAACCCGACTGCCGCTCCTCGGTGCTGAGCGAAAAATCAGGTGCTCTTTTACATGACCCGGAAACTACCTTGATTCTGCAACTGCCGCAGATACCCGATCGACACTGACTGCGGATGGGCACTTGGTTGGCTTCCAATGCATCAAGCAGCGTTGTTTCAGCATTGATTTCGAAGTGATAGTCCAATTGATTTGAGCGTGCGCATACAGTGGTCTGTGAGATGCGATCTGGTTCCGGTACTGGGCGTTCCGGACTGCTAAACGCCTCAATATAAAAAGGGATGTTGTAGTTGAACTCCGAGACGAGTGCCTGCTGGGTAATGACAAAGTTATGGCTGCCACAAATAACTGCTGCGTCTGCGGGGGGTAATTCCAGTAAGACCCGTTTACTCAGGCGTCCGCCAAAAAAGTGATGCGAGTGAGTGTTAACTGTCTCTTTGGTAATAAAGAAACGAACATCAAACCAGTTTGATCCAAGCTTTAGAGCAAGGAGTTCCGCAAGGAAAGGGATGCTGCCAATAGTGGGTGAACTAACCAGGAGCGTTACTTTTGGAGTTGGCTCACCGTTTTTTTTGAGTTTGGCCAAACAACGAATAAGTGCAATCGGCAGAGTGATGCCGATACCTCCGGCCAACATCAATACATGGCGATAAGCCGAAATGCAATCTGATGTGATATTTCCGCCAACGTTAGACAAGCAAAGTAGTGATCCTGAATTTATGTTGGAATGCAGGTTGTCCGAAACGCCGTTGTTGCCGGTACTTTTTACCGCTATTTCAATGAGGTTGTTTTCCTTCAGCGCTGTGATCGAATAGTTGCGTTTCTGTGAGGTGCCACTTTGGTCGGGGTGATTGATCACAATAAAGCGCCCCGGTTTAAAATCATCGTTTGTGATGGCGCCGGGTACGCGTAGCAGGTAGGTCTTTGTGTTGGTTGCGATATCGGATATTTTCTCGCAACTCAAGAACGTAAACCGTTCCATGGTTTCCCCCTACATGATAAAGAGTTGATTGCGTTTTTTGATGGGTTCTGGGTTTTCAGACGAAGTTGGATGTCCCGTCAATTTATTTCGTTGAGACCTATTCTGCTCAACAGATTATCGACTGAGTCAGTATAAACTTTGACTTCGCCTAGCGAATCGGTGTCCTGGATGATGTCTGAATAGCGAGGCAGACGAGCATGTGAAAATGCCATTTCCCACGCGTTCATTTCATTGTTGGCAAACATTGATACGGTTTTTTTTATGACCGCTTTCAAATGCGCTTTTTCGCTGTTTGACAATGTTGTTATAAGATCTGCAGCTACATAGCTGAACACACTGGAATGGCTCCATTCATCCATCGCATGAGTTTTGGTGACCTGGTGGCAAATGCTTTGAACGGAGCCATCTTCCGCCAAAGTTTTTAGGTAGTCCGTTATGAGTGTTTCACTTGCGCAAGCGATCCCGAATCGAGTAAGCCTGCGCTCCCATTCCGCAGAGCAGGATGAAAGAACCCAGTTCTTCCACTTGATCAGATTGAAGTCGGTGAAATTCAGGTAAGCGAGGTCTCGATGGTGATAAATGTAGTTGCACGCGGTAACTGACATTTTGGTGTGCAGCGCCTCATCAAGCAGTGCTTCAGAAATGGACTCCTGAAGTAATGCGCGATTCCTGGTAGCACTTGGCGGAGTTTTTATTATGTCCTCGCACGCAGGCGTAACGATGTCGCACTCGATGTAAATTGTTTTGAGATTGTAGATTATCCATGCATAAGACAGGCATGTGGATTTAATTTCGTGGGAGGCTTCGATCCATGCTGGATGATTTCTGAACGGAAGCAGGCTCTCGCAGAAGTCATTTTTACCGGGGTCGAACGCCAGTTCCGAGAAAGGAGGTTGTTTGTTGTTTACCGCGGCCCGCGTGCTCCATAGCACGGAAAGTTTTTCGAGCATCTGCGCAACCGAGTAAGTATGAGTTACTTGTGTGTTCACGGTAGGTTACCTTTTTGAGTGTCAGTCCTGGGGTATTATTTTTCAGGCAGGTCAAGCCAGTTCGAAATTACTTTTTGGGAAATTGTTTTTAAACGACTTCCATGCAAGGATGCTTGTTGGCGCAGATCACGAGGGTCAATGGATGCAGTATTAAGTTCGGCTGCATGGCCTACCAACCATTGCTCGATACGGTCAGAGTCAATTTCCAGGTGAAACTGAAGAGCCAATATGTTGTTGCCGACACTAAATGCCTGGTTGGCGCAGAGTTCGCTGCTGGCTAAATGCGCAGCGCCTTTGGGGATGTCAAACTTGTCTCCATGCCAGTGCAAGACAGGTATGTCATTCAAGGGTTCAAGGCATGAGTGGAGTGCGTGTTCATTCAATCGGAGGGGGGAAAAGCCAATTTCCAGTTGCCCCATTGGATAAACTGAAGCTCCCAATATCCTCGCTATAAGCTGGGCGCCGAGGCATACCCCCAAGGTCTTTTTGTTGCTTTGCAAACGTTTGTTGATGAGCGCAATTTCGCTTTCTATAAATGGGAATTTTTTCTCATCAAAGGCACCTATCGGTCCACCAAGAATAATCATCAGGTCGGGTTTTACCGAGTCAACACTGTGAAGTGCATCGGAAGTAGCATCAATTATTTGGGTGTTGTAGTTTCGTTGAAGCAGTAGTTGCTCAATTGTGCCCAGGTCTTCAAAGTGCAGGTGTTGAATGACTAATGCGTTTTTCATTATTGGCCGTTTTGTGTTGTTGGTCTGATCGGTAAATTAAGCTTGCCTCTAAGGTGTTGTCGAATTGCAAATGTAAGAAATATCTATTCATGTTTTTATATATTTCTAGTTCTTCCGTGCATTGAGTTAAATGCCCTATGCGTGTGTGGTTCTAAGGGAAAACGGTATCCGGGACGATGGAAGATTGAAATTAAGGTTAAGTAGATGTGACTGGCATTCGCGTTGAGGGCGTTGAGGGCCTGGGTTGATACCTAAGAAGTCACAGCGAAGAAATGGATCGGCAGTCACTCAAATAGTCCACACCGATAGCCGACCAGCAACTCGAAGTGCTGAAAAGTTTCATCACGGCCGCTGAGCCGTTTAGCGGGATGAGCAGAAAACCATCGCCATCCCAGGGTACGAGTCCAAGGTGCTGGCCAAAGTCTTCAGCGAGATCAGACCGGCTGTTCGCCAACCTGTACTGGTTCCGCGCCGACGGGTTCGAGTGCGCGGATCACAAAGCCAGGTTCAGCAACGGCCGGAGGAGGGAGAAGGTCCACTGTGGGAGCGAGCCAGCTCGCCACAAAAAACGGCACCCGAAGGTGCCGTTTCCGTTTTCTACCAAGTGTCGCTCAAGCGATCAACCCGCCAGGCCCGACTGTTGAACCAGGTTCAGCAGCGGTTGCGGATACAGGCCGAGGAAGAAGGCCAGTACCGCGATGGCCAGCAGCATCACGCCGCCCGCACGTTGTTCCCAGTGCAGCTGGGCGTCGACGCGACGCAGGTTCGGTTCGATCAGGAACAGGGTGACCATCACACGCAGGTAGTAGAACACGCCGATGGCGCTGCCCAGTACCAGGGAGCCGACCAGCCACCATTGGTGCGACTCGACACCGGTGGCGATGATGTAGAACTTGCCGATGAAGCCCGCGGTCAGCGGGATACCGGCCAGGGACAGCATCATCACGGTCAGTACGGCGGTCAGGTACGGACGGCGCCAGAACAGGCCGCGGTATTCGTACAGGGCGTCTGCGTCACGGCCTTTGTACGGCGAGGACATCAGGGTGATCACACCGAAAGCACCGAGGCTGGTGATCACGTACGTGACCAGGTACACGCCGATCGCTTCCACGGCCAGACCCTTGCTCGCCACCAGGGCGATCAGCAGGTAGCCGAAGTGGGCGATGGACGAGTAACCCAGCAGACGCTTGAGGTTGCTCTGGGTCAGGGCCAGCAGGTTACCGAACAGGATCGAAGCGATGGCGATGATGGTCAGCACGTTGCTCAGCACACCGCTGCTCGCCGCTGGCGAGATCTGGAACAGACGCACCATCACCGCGAACACAGCCACTTTGGAAGCGGTAGCCAGGAACGCTGCAACCGGTGCCGGAGCACCTTCGTAGACGTCTGGAGTCCAGAGGTGGAAGGGTACCAGCGACAGCTTGAACGCCAGGCCGATCAGCATCATGCCCAGGCCCAATTGAGCCAGCGAGCTTGGCAGACCAGTAGCCGCCAGCGCTTGGCCGATGCCGACGAAGCTCAGGGAACCGGCGTCAGCGTAGAGCAGGGCCATACCGAACAACAGGAACGCGGAACCTGCCGCCGACAGCACCATGTACTTGATGCCGGCTTCCAGCGAACGCTTGTTGAAGAAGGCATAGGCCACCAGACCGTAGACCGGTACCGAGAGCAGTTCCAGGCCGACGAACAACCCGGCCAGGTGCTGCGCGCTGACCAGCACCAGGCCACCGGCGGCGGCCATCAGGATCAGCAGGTACAGTTCTTCACGGTTGCCCGGGTAACCCGTGCCGCCATCGCCGAGGTAGGCGTGGGCGAGGGTCACACAGGCGAGGGTGGCGACCAGGATCAGCGCCATGTACAGGCAGGCGAAGCTGTCGATCTGCAGCAATGGAGTCACGGCCAGGGGCGCGACTTTCAGGGCAGGCAGGATCGACAGCAGTGCCAGATTCAGACCCGCCACCGACAGCAGGAAGGTCTGGGAGTGGTTGCGGCGCCAGGCGATCGCCAGCATCACCACGATGATCGTGGCGCTGGTGATCAACAACGGCGCTAGCGCGATAAAGTGTTGAGTCGTGAATTCCATAGCGCTCTTACCGGGCCGAAGCGAGTTGAGTGAAGGCGGTGCCGAGCCACTGCTGCACGCCATGCATCGTAGCGGCAGAGGTATCGAGGAACGGCTGCGGGTACACGCCGATGTAAATCAGCAGTGCAGCCAGACCGACCACCATGATCAGTTCGCGACCGTCCATGCCATGCAGCACCGCGTCCGATTTCGACGGGCCGAAGAAGGCACGGTGGACCATGATCAGCGAGTACACCGAACCGAACACCAGGCCGGACGTCGCGATCACGGTGACCCAAGGAGCGCTGGCGAAGGTGCCGATCAGAATCAGGAACTCACCGACAAAGTTACCGGTCGCCGGCAAGCCCAGGGAAGCTGCTGCGAAGAACAGGCTTAAGGCTGGCAGGTAAGCGATCTTCGACCACAGGCCACCCATTTCACGCATGTCGCGGGTGTGGGTACGCTCGTACAACTGACCGGAGAGGATAAAGAGTGCCGCCGCCGACAGACCGTGGGCCAGCATCTGCATCACCGCGCCCTGCAGCGCCAGTTGGCTGCCGGAGTAGATGCCGATCAGTACGAAGCCCATGTGGGAAACGGACGAGAAGGCGATCAGACGCTTGATGTCGGTTTGCGCGAACGCCAGGAACGCACCGTAGAAGATCCCGATCAGACCCAGGGTCATCGCAAACGGCGCGAACTCGGCCGAGGCATTCGGGAACAGCGGCAGGGCGAAACGCAGCAGGCCGTAGGCAGCGGTTTTCAGCAAGATACCAGCGAGGTCGACGGAACCTGCGGTCGGTGCCTGGGCGTGAGCATCAGGCAACCAGGAGTGGAACGGTACGACCGGCAGCTTGACCGCGAAGGCGATGAAGAAGCCGAGCATCAGGATGTACTCGGTGGTCATCGACATCTTGGTCTTCAACAGGTCGGCGTAGTTGAAGGTAATCACGCCGGTGTCGTTGAAGTTGACCAATACCAGGCCCAGGATCGCCACCAGCATGATCAGGCCGGAAGCCTGAGTGAAGATGAAGAACTTGGTCGCCGCGTAGATCCGGGTTTTCTTGCCGTCCGAAGAACTGTGACCCCAGAGCGCGATGAGGAAGTACATCGGCACCAGCATCATTTCCCAGAAGAAGAAGAACATGAACAGGTCGAGGGCCAGGAACACGCCGACGACACCGCCCAGGATCCACATCAGGTTCAGGTGGAAGAAGCCCACGTGACGCTGGATCTCTTTCCACGAGCAGAGTACCGAGAGCACACCCAGCAGGCCGGTCAGCAGGATCATCAACAGCGACAGGCCGTCGAGGGCCAGATGCACGTTGATGCCGAAGCGCTGGATCCAGACGTGCTTGAACTCAAGCGCCCAGGTCGGATCGGCGCCAGGCGCCGGAGCAAATGAATAGTCACCGTTGGCCCACAGCCAGAGGCCGAGGGAGAGCAGCAGGGACATGGTGATCAGCGCAATCCAGCGGGGGAGGGTGGCGCCGAAGCGCTCACCCATCCAGCACAGCAGGCCGCCGATGAAGGGGATCAGGATTAGCCAAGGCAGAATCATGACGGGTTCGTTTCCTTTCGCAAATTCGCAAGGTTCATATCAGACCGCTACCAGCACGACGGCGCCAATGACCAGCACGGCACCAGCAGCCATCGAGGCGGCGTACCAACGCAGTTGACCGGTCTCGGTACGGCTCAGGGCGGTGTGACCGCCTTTGGCCATGCGCGGGATCAGACCGATGGTCTGGTCGAGCGGGTCTTTGCGCAGGATGTGGCTGATCGCCAGGTACGGCTTGACGAACAGTTTGTCGTAGATCCAGTCGAAGCCCCAGGCGGCGAACCACCAGGCCGAGAGGAAACGGCCGATGCCGCTGTTGGCGACGGCGGTGACGAAGCGACGCTTGCCGAGGAACAGCAGCGCAGCCAGCAGGATACCGGCCAGGGCGATGGCGCCCGAGGCGATTTCCAGACTGTGCTTGGCTTCGCCGCCGGCATGGCCGACGCTTTCCGGCAGCACGCCGTGCAGCGGTGGAACGATCATCGCGCCGATGGCGGTGGACAATACAATCAGCACCGACAGTGGCAGCCAGTGGGCAATGCCGTGACCGGCGTGGGCTTCGGTCTTCGCTTCACCGTGGAACGCGATGAAGATCAGGCGGAAGGTGTACAGCGAAGTCATGAACGCGCCGACCAGACCTGCGTAGAGCAGACCGTTGTTGCCGCTGGCGAACGCTTCCCAGAGGATTTCGTCCTTGGAGTAGAAGCCTGCGGTTACCAGAGGCAGGGCCGCCAGGGCCGCGCCGCCGACGATGAAGCTGGCGTAGGCCAGTGGCAGTTTCTTCCACAGACCGCCCATCTTGAAGATGTTCTGCTCGTGGTGGCAGGCAACGATCACCGAGCCGGACGCAAGGAACAACAGGGCCTTGAAGAAGGCGTGGGTCATCAGGTGGAAGATCGCGCCATCCCAGGCACCGACGCCCAGGGCCAGGAACATGTAGCCGATCTGGCTCATGGTCGAGTAGGCGAGGATACGCTTGATGTCGGTCTGAACCAGGGCTGCAAAACCAGCCAGGACCAGGGTCACGCCACCGACGACTCCTACTAGATGCAGGATTTCCGGCGCCAGGGTGAACAGGCCGTGGGTACGGGCAATCAGGTAGACGCCAGCGGTCACCATGGTTGCGGCGTGGATCAGTGCCGAAACCGGGGTAGGACCGGCCATCGCATCCGCCAGCCAGGTTTGCAGCGGCAGTTGCGCGGATTTACCGACAGCGCCGCCCAGCAGCATCAGGGTGGCCAGGACCATCCAGAAGTCGCCGGACTGGAACTTTTGCGGCGCCAGCACCAGCAGTTCCTGGACGTTCAGCGTGCCCAGTTGGGCAAACAGAATGAACAAGCCGATGGCCATGAACACGTCACCGATACGGGTCACGATGAAGGCCTTGAGTGCGGCGTTACCGTTGTTGCGATTGCTGTAGTAGAAACCGATCAACAGGTACGAGCACAGGCCCACGCCTTCCCAACCGAAGTACACGAACAGCAGGTTATCGGCCAGGACCAGGAACAGCATGCTGGCGATAAAAAGGTTGGTGTAGGCGAAGAAGCGCGAATAGCCGTCTTCACCGCGCATGTACCAGGAGGCGAACAGGTGGATCAGGAAGCCGACGCCGACGACCACACCGAGCATGGTCACGGACAGACCATCCAGGTACAGGGCGAAGTTCGGCGTGAAGCCTTCCACCGCCATCCATTGCCACAACACCAGGGTGTAGTGACCGCCTTCCGGCGGGGCGACGTTGAACTGCCAGATCACATAGGCCGCGACAATCGCCGACAGGCCAATGGAGCCGACGCCGATCAGCGCCGAAAGGTTTTCCGAGAGGCGTCCCCGGGAGAACGCCAGCAGCACAAAACCGATCAGGGGGAACAGGAAAGTCAGATAGAGAAGGTTCATCCGCGCATCTCACTGGCAGCGTCGATATCGAGCGTGTGGAAGCGGCGATACAGTTGCAGCAGGATCGCCAGGCCAATACTGGCCTCGGCGGCTGCCAGGCTGATCACCAGGATGAACATGATTTGTCCATCCGGCTGCGCCCAGCGGCTACCGGCAACGATGAACGCCAGGGCGGAGGCATTCATCATGACCTCCAGGCTCATCAGCACGAAGAGAATGTTGCGGCGGACCATCAGGCCAACCAGACCGAGGCAGAACAGGATGCCGGCAACCGCCAGACCATGCTCCATGGGGATAGCAGGCATCGTCATTGCTCCTTGGCTTCGTTGCGGCCCAAGTGGAACGCCGTGACGGCTGCAGCGAGCAGCAGCATCGAGGCAAGTTCGACCACCAGCAGGTAAGGACCGAACAGGCTGATGCCCACGGCCTTGGCGTCTACGGTGGTGTGGCCGATTGCTTCACCGGTCTGGTGGGAGAACAGCACGTACAGCAGTTCCACCAGCAGCAGCGCGGCGAGGAGGACCGGGCCGCCCCAAATGCCGGGTTTGAGCCAGGCGCGCTCTTGCTGAGCCGAGGCGGGCCCCAGGTTCAGCATCATCACCACGAACACGAACAGCACCATGATGGCGCCAGCGTAGGCGATCACTTCCAGAACACCGGCAAACGGTGCGCCGAGGGCGAAGAACGTCATGGCCACGGCAATCAGCGAAATGATCAGGTAGAGCAGGGCGTGCACAGGGTTGGTGTTGGTGATCACGCGAAGCGTGGACACCACAGCGATACCCGATGCGAAATAGAAAGCGAATTCCATCTTTCTTCCTTAAGGCAGCAAGCTCTTCACGTTGATCGGCTGGGCTTCATTCTGCGCGGAGCCTTTGGGCTTCCCGGCAATCGCCATACCTGCAACACGATAGAAGTTGTAATCAGGGTTTTTGCCGGGGCCGGAGATCAGCAGATCTTCTTTCTCGTAAACCAGGTCCTGCCGTTTGAACTCGGCCATTTCGAAATCCGGCGTCAGCTGGATCGCGGTGGTCGGGCAGGCTTCCTCGCAGAGGCCGCAGAAAATGCAGCGCGAGAAGTTGATGCGGAAGAAGTCCGGGTACCAGCGACCGTCTTCGGTTTCAGCTTTCTGCAGCGAGATGCAACCGACCGGGCACGCCACGGCGCACAGGTTGCACGCTACACAACGCTCTTCGCCGTCGGGGTCGCGGGTCAGGACGATACGTCCACGGTAGCGCGGCGGCAGGTAGACCGGTTCTTCCGGGTACTGCAGCGTGTCACGCTTGCGGAAGGCGTGGCTGAAGATCATCACCAGGCTACGAAGCTGGGTGTAGAAGCCATGCACGATGTCAAAAATGTACTTCATGATTCTCTATCCTCACTGAGCCGCGACGGCGGGCGTGTTGAGCAACACGATCGCAGCGGTCACCAGCATGTTGACGAGGGTCAGCGGCAGGCAGAACTTCCAGCTGAAATCCATCACTTGGTCATACCGTGGGCGCGGAATCGAGGCGCGCAGCAGGATGAAGAACATGATGAAGAACGCGGTTTTCAACGCGAACCAGATGAACGGGATCTGCGGCAGGATGCCAAACGGACCGTGCCAGCCACCGAAGAACAAGGTCACCAGCAGCGCCGAAATCAACACGATGCCGATGTACTCGCCGACGAAGAACATGCCCCATTTCATGCCGGCGTATTCAATGTGGTAACCGTCGGCCAGTTCCTGCTCCGCTTCCGGCTGGTCGAACGGGTGACGGTGAGTCACGGCGACGCCAGCGATGAAGAAGGTCAGGAAACCGAAGATCTGCGGAATGACGAACCACAGGTTCTGCGCTTGATATTCAACGATGTCGCGCATGTTGAACGAGCCGACCTGGATCACGATGCCCATCAGCGACAGGCCCATGAACACTTCGTACGACACGGTTTGTGCCGAGGCCCGCAAGCTGCCCAACAGGGCGAACTTGTTGTTGCTCGACCAGCCGGCGAACAGCACCGCGTAGACCGACAGACCCGCCATGGCGAAGAAGAACAGGATGCCGATGTTGATGTCCGCGACACCCCATGTCGGGGTGATCGGGATGATTGCAAAGGCAATCAGCAAGGCGCTCATGGCCACGACCGGCGCCAAAGTGAAGATCACTTTGTCGGCGAACGGCGGGGTCCAGTCTTCCTTGAAGAACATCTTGATCATGTCGGCCGCGATCTGGAACGCGCCGAACGGACCGACTCGGTTCGGACCGTAACGGTCCTGCCAGAGGGCGAGCAGACGACGCTCGACCCAGCTCAGCAGGGCGCCGCAAACCACTACGGCGAGCAGAATCACCACGGCCTTGAGGACCGCGATGATGATGTCGATCACTTCAGGAGTGAACAAGGTCATTGAGCTGCCTCCTGCAGACCGTCAACGGAAAAGCCTGCGATCGCTGGCGGAATGCCGGCGATGCCCGCAGGCAGTGCCACCAGACCAGCGCCCAGCTCTTCATTGATGCGCAGCGGCAGACGCAGGGTCTGACCAGCGACGTTCAAGCTCAGCATGGCGCCGTCGTTGACACCCAGGCGGTCGGCTTCGGACTTGGCCAGAGCAACATAAGCAGCCGGAATGCGTTCCTGAACCGGAGCGGCTTTCGAAGAGTTCTCTTCGCTGCCGAACAGGTGGAAGAACGGCACAACCTGCCAGGTACCTGGAGCAGGGTTGAACGCGCGCGGAACGCTGGCGAACCAGTTCAGCGAGTCACCGGCGCTTTCGATCAGGCGGGTGCCCGGGTCGCCAGCGCGGATGTGACCACCGACTTCGTCCTGGAACTTGTTCCAGGCTTGCGGCGAGTTCCAGCCCGGAGACCAGGCGAATGGCACTTGCTGACGCGGTTCGGCCGAGCCCGAGTAACCTTCCATCGAGAAGGCGAACGCGGTGTCCTTGTCCTGCGGGGTACGCGGTTCGTGCACGCTGATGTCGGCGCGCATGGCGGTACGACCGGAGTAACGCAGCGGTTCACGGGCCAGTTTCATGCCCTTGATGCGGAACGCGGCGGATGGTGCGGCATCGACGATGCGGTTCAGGATCGAGGTGCTGGAAGCGACGGCGGCGGTGGCGTGGTCCAGTTGGGTCCAGTCAATCGGCTGGTTCAACAGGGTTGCGCGCAGGGCATGCAGCCAGCGCCAGCCTTCGTGAACCAGGATGCTCGCGTCCATGTACTTCGGATCGAAAACCTGGAAGAAGCGCTGGGCGCGGCCTTCCTGGCTGACCAGGGTGCCGTCGCCTTCAGCGAAGCTGGCGGCTGGCAGGACCAGCTGCGCGCGATCGCTGGTGGCAGTCTTCTGATGGTCGGCGACGATCAGCACTTTGGCGGCGGTCAGGGCAGCATCGACACGGGCCTTGTCGGTACGGGTGTACAGATCGTTTTCCAGCACGACGATGGCGTCGGCCTTACCGTCGATCACCGCTTGCAGCGCGGCGTCGACCGATTCGCCACCGAGCATGGCCAGGCCGAGGCTGTTGGCCTCTGGCACGATCAGGCTGATGGAACCGTTCTTCTCGCGCAGCTTCAGAGCCTTGGCGATGTTCGCGGCGGCTTCGATCAGGGCTTTGGAGCCCAGGGAAGTACCGGCGATGATCAGTGGGCGCTTGGCGGCGAGCAGGGCATCGGCGATGCGCTTGGCCAGTTCGAGGGCTTCAGCGTCCAGGCCTTCAACGGCTGGTGCGCTGGCGTCGAGGGCGTGAGCCACGGCGAAACCGATGCGGGCCAGGTCGTCTGGAGCGGCGTGAACGCACTCTTCGGCGATGTCGTCGAGCTTGGTTTCAGCCAGGCTTGCGATGAACAGCGGGTTCAGCGCGTGCTGACCGATGTTCTTCACCGCGGCGTCGAGCCAAGGCTGGACGCGCATGGCGTCGGCCATGTCTTCGGCCTTGCCCTTGACCGATTGACGCAGGGACAGGGCCATGCGCGCAGCAGTCTGAGTCAGGTCTTCACCGAGGACGAACACGGCGTCGTGGTCTTCGATGTCACGCATGTTCGGCACTGGCAGCGGGCTGTCTTTAAGCACTTGCAGGACCAGGCGAATGCGCTCCAGCTCGGCAGCTTCGATACCGGAGTAGAAGTGCTCGGCGCCCACCAGTTCGCGCAACGCGTAGTTGCTTTCGAGGCTGGCACGTGGCGAACCGATACCGACGATGTTGCGGCCGCGCAGCAGGTCGGCGGCTTTATCCAGTGCTTCGTCGAGGCTCAGCTTGGTGCCGTTGGCCAGCAATGGCTGACGCGGGCGGTCTTCGCGGTTGACGTAGCCGTAGCCGAAACGGCCACGGTCGCACAGGAAGTACTGGTTCACCGAACCGTTGAAACGGTTTTCGATGCGACGCAGTTCGCCGTAACGCTCGCCCGGGGAGATATTGCAACCGCTGGAGCAGCCATGGCAGATGCTCGGCGAGAACTGCATGTCCCACTTGCGGTTGTAGCGTTCGGAGTGAGTCTTGTCGGTGAACACACCGGTCGGGCAGACCTCGGTGAGGTTGCCGGAGAACTCGCTTTCCAGGGTGCCGTCTTCAACGCGACCGAAGTACACGTTGTCGTGGGCGCCGAACACACCCAGGTCGGTGCCGCCAGCGTAGTCTTTATAGAAGCGCACGCAGCGGTAGCAAGCGATGCAGCGGTTCATCTCGTGGGAAATGAACGGGCCCAGTTGCTGGTTCTGGTGGGTACGCTTGGTGAAGCGGTAACGGCGCTCGTTGTGGCCGGTCATTACCGTCATGTCTTGCAGGTGGCAGTGACCGCCTTCTTCACAGACCGGGCAGTCGTGAGGGTGGTTGGTCATCAACCATTCAACAACACTGGCGCGGAAGGCCTTGGATTCTTCATCTTCGATGGAGATCCAGGTGCCGTCGGTGGCAGGGGTCATGCAGGACATCACGATACGACCACGGGTGTCGTTCTCGTCGGTGTACTGCTTGACCGCGCACTGGCGGCAAGCGCCAACGCTGCCAAGGGCAGGGTGCCAGCAGAAATAAGGGATATCGAGGCCTAGCGACAGACATGCCTGTAACAGGTTGTCTGCCCCATCGACTTCGAGCTCTTTGCCGTCTACGTGGATAGTGGCCATGGTTCAAAGTTCTTCGTTGGCCCGGTGTCAGCGGGCGTGGCTAATGGAATCTTGTTATCCGCGTGAATCAACACAGCCGCTTACGGCGTCATCACACGAAAAGCGAAGGGCACGGACCCTTCGCCTTTTTTAAGCGTTTACGCGCCGACTACGATCGGCCTTGCCAGAGGCGGGACGGCGGCGCTGACAGGCGCGATACCGGCTTCGAACTCTGGACGGAAGTATTTGATTGCGCTGCCCAACGGCTCCACGGCGCCCGGTGCGTGAGCACAGAAGGTCTTGCCAGGGCCGAGGAAGCCGACCAGACCCAGCAGGGTCTCGATGTCGCCTGTCTGGCCTTCGCCGTTCTCGATGGCCATCAGGAGCTTGACGCTCCATGGCAAGCCATCACGGCACGGGGTGCAGAAGCCACAGGATTCGCGGGCGAAGAACTGCTCCATGTTGCGCAGCAGGGACACCATGTTGACGCTGTCGTCCACCGCCATGGCCAGGCCGGTACCCATGCGGGTGCCCACTTTGGCGATGCCGCCGGCGTACATTTGTGCGTCCAGGTGTTCCGGCAACAGGAAGCCGGTACCGGCGCCGCCAGGCTGCCAGCACTTGAGCTTGTAACCGTCGCGCATGCCGCCGGCGTAGTCTTCGAACAGCTCGCGACCGGTAACGCCGAACGGCAGTTCCCACAGGCCAGGGTTCTTGACCTTGCCGGAGAAGCCCATGAGCTTGGTGCCCATGTCTTCGCTGCCTTCGCGGGCCAACGATTTGTACCAGTCCACGCCGTCAGCGATGATCGCCGGCACGTTGCACAGGGTCTCGACGTTGTTCACGCAAGTCGGCTTGCCCCATACGCCAACGGCGGCAGGGAAGGGCGGCTTGGAGCGCGGGTTGGCGCGGCGGCCTTCGAGGGAGTTGATCAGCGCGGTTTCTTCACCGCAGATGTAACGCCCGGCGCCGGTGTGGACGAACAGCTCGAAATCAAAACCCGAGCCCAGGATGTTCTTGCCCAGCAGGCCGGCTGCCTTGGCTTCTTCCACGGCACGGTTCAAGTGCTTGGCGGCGGTGGTGTACTCGCCACGCAGGAAGATGTAGCCACGGTAGGTTTTCAGCGCGCGGGCACTGATCAGCATGCCTTCGATCAGCAGATGGGGCAGTTGCTCCATCAGCATGCGGTCTTTCCAGGTGTTGGGCTCCATTTCATCCGCGTTGCACAGCAGGTAGCGGATGTTGATGGATTCGTCCTTTGGCATCAGGCCCCACTTAACACCAGTGGGGAAGCCAGCACCGCCGCGACCCTTGAGGCCGGAGTCTTTCACGGTCTGGACGATGTCGTCCTGGGCCATGTCGGCGAAGGCCTTGCGCGCAGCGGCGTAACCGTTCTTGGCCTGGTACTCGTCGAGCCATACGGCTTCGCCGTCGTCACGCAGGCGCCAGGTCAGCGGGTGAGTCTCGGCCGAACGCTTGATGAGGTTGGCCGGACCGAAAGAAGTCAGGGTCATACGTAGCCCTCGAGCAAATTGGCAACGCCTGCTGGCTGCACATCACCGAAAGTGTCGTCGTCGATCATCAACGCCGGCGCCTTGTCGCAGTTGCCGAGGCAGCAGACCGGCAGCAGGGTGAAACGACCGTCGGCGGTGGTCTGACCCAGGCCGATGCCCAGCTTGCTCTGGATTTCGCTGACCACGGACTCGTGGCCGCCGATGTAGCAGACCATGCTGTCGCAGACGCGAATGATGTGACGACCGACCGGCTGACGGAAGATCTGGCTATAGAAAGTCGCCACGCCTTCAACGTCGCTGGCCGGGATGCCGAGGATCTCGCCGATGGCGTACAGAGCGCCGTCCGGCACCCAGCCACGTTCCTTCTGGACGATCTTCAGGGCTTCGATCGACGCCGCGCGCGGGTCTTCGTAGTGATGCAACTCGTGCTCGATGGCCGAGCGCTCGGTTTCACTCAAGGTGAAACGGTCTGTCTGGATAAGCGTGCTGTTCATGCTTAGCGGTCCACGTCGGCCATAACGAAATCGATACTACCCAGGTACGCAATCAAGTCCGCGACCATGCTGCCTTTGATCACCGAAGGGATCTGCTGCAGGTGCGGGAAGCTTGGGGTGCGAATCCGGGTGCGGTAGCTCATGGTGCCGCCATCGCTCGTCAGGTAATAACTGTTGATGCCCTTGGTCGCTTCGATCATCTGGAAGGATTCGTTGGCCGGCATGACCGGGCCCCACGAAACCTGCAGGAAGTGCGTGATCAAGGTTTCGATGTGCTGCAGCGTGCGCTCTTTCGGAGGCGGCGTGGTCAGCGGGTGATCCGCCTTGTACGGGCCTTCCGGCATGTTGCGCAGGCACTGGTCGATGATCCTGATGCTCTGGCGCATCTCCTCGACACGCACGATGCAGCGGTCGTAGGCATCGCCATTGGCGGCCAGCGGCACTTCGAATTCGAAGTTCTCGTAGCCCGAGTACGGACGCGCTTTACGCAGGTCGAAATCGCAACCGGTCGAACGCAGGCCGGCACCGGTGACGCCCCATTCCAGGGCCTCTTTGGTGTTGTAGTCGGCGACGCCGATGGTCCGGCCACGCAGGATGCTGTTGTCCAGTGCGGCTTTCTGGTATTCGTCCAGACGCTTTGGCATCCACTCGACGAAGTCTTTAACCAGTTTTTCCCAGCCCCGCGGCAGGTCGTGGGCGACTCCACCGATGCGGTACCAGGCCGGGTGCAGACGGAAACCGGTAATGGCTTCGATCACCGTGTAGGCGCGCTGGCGGTCGGTGAAGGTGAAGAACACCGGGGTCATGGCGCCGACGTCCTGGATGTAGGTACCCAGGAACAGCAGGTGGCTGGTGATCCGGAAGAACTCGGCCATCATGATGCGGATGACGTCGACCTTCTCCGGCACCTTGATGCCGGCCAGCTTCTCGACCGAGAGCACGTACGGCAGGTTGTTCATCACGCCGCCGAGGTAGTCGATACGGTCGGTGTACGGGATGAAGCTGTGCCAGGACTGACGCTCGGCCATCTTCTCGGCACCACGGTGGTGGTAACCGACGTCCGGTACGCAGTCGACGATTTCTTCACCGTCCAGCTGCAGGATGATGCGGAACGCACCGTGCGCGGACGGGTGGTTCGGGCCGAGGTTGAGGAACATGTAGTCCTCGTTCGGGCCGGAACGCTTCATGCCCCAGTCTTCCGGCTTGAAGCGCGCGGACTCTTCCTCGAGCTGCTGCTTGGCCAGGTTCAGGGTGAACGGGTCGAACTCGGTGGCGCGGGCCGGGAAGTCCTTGCGCAGCGGGTGACCTTCCCAGGTCGGCGGCATCATGATGCGCGACAGGTGAGGGTGGCCTTTGAAGTCGATGCCGAACATGTCCCAGACTTCACGCTCGTACCAGTTGGCGTTCGGCCAGATGCTGGTGACGGTCGGCAGGCTGAGGTCGCTCTCGGACAAGGCGACCTTGATCATTACGTCACTATTACGTTCGATCGACATCAAGTGATAGAACACGGAGAAGTCGACGCCGTTCGGCAGCCCTTGACGCTTGGTACGCAGACGCTCGTCCACGCCGTGCAGGTCATAGAGCATGACGTACGGCTTGGGCAGGTTACGCAGGAACGTCAGGACTTCGACGAGTTTGGCACGGGCAACCCAAAGCACCGGCATGCCGGTGCGGGTTGGCTGGGCGGTGAACGCCTCCGGGCCAAAACGGTTGTTCAGTTCGACGACCACATCCTGGTCGTCTGCCTTGTAAGGCGGGATGTACAGAGCACTGCCTGTAGTCATGGTTATTTTATCGCTTTCGGTCAACGTAAAGAATGAAGCCAGGTTCTCGTTCTTTTTAAGAAGCAGATCTGGATCAGACTTCGTCGGGGCTGCGCAGGTTGGTGACTGCGATTCGCTGTTCGCGGCGCTTTTCCTTCTCGGAAGGCATCTCGGCGCGGTATACGCCTTGATCGCCGACGACCCAGGAAAGCGGGCGACGCTCCTGTCCAATCGACTCCTGCAACAGCATCAAGCCTTGCAGGAAAGCTTCAGGACGGGGCGGGCAGCCAGGCACGTAGACGTCCACGGGCAGGAACTTGTCCACCCCTTGAACGACGGAGTAGATGTCGTACATGCCACCGGAGTTGGCGCACGAACCCATGGAGATGACCCATTTAGGCTCGAGCATTTGCTCGTAGAGACGCTGAATGATCGGCGCCATCTTGATGAAGCAGGTACCGGCGATAACCATGAAATCCGCCTGCCGCGGCGATGCCCGGATAACCTCGGCGCCAAAGCGCGCGATGTCGTGGGGCGCCGTGAAGGCGGTGGTCATTTCCACGTAGCAGCACGAAAGACCGAAGTTATACGGCCACAGGGAGTTCTTGCGCCCCCAGTTGATCGTGCCGTTAAGCACGTCTTCTAGCTTGCCCATGAAAATGTTTTTGTGGACTTGATCTTCTAACGGATCGGAAACGGTTTCCCGCTGGCCAATCGGATACTGCTCGTTAGGAGCATCGGGGTCGATCCTGGTGAGATTGTATTGCATTGCCAAAGCCTCATTGTTTCAGCTTCGCTTGCCGCTTGCGCCGAGCTTCCGGAGCCCAGTCAAGGGCGCCCACTCGGAATAGGTAGACAAGGCCTGCCAACAGAATTGCTATGAAAACGAGAGCTTCGACGAATCCGGTCCAGCCGCTTTCGCGGACGGACACAGACCATGCAAAGAGAAAGAGGGCTTCGATATCGAAGATCACGAAGAGCATCGCGACCAGATAGAATTTGGCTGAGAGCCGCAAGCGGGCGCCACCTGTAGGTAGCATGCCGGACTCGAACGGTTCGTTTTTGCTGCGGCCCCAGGCTTTTGACCCAAGGAGGCTGGAGACGCCCAGCATGAAGGCACAGAGGCCGACGACGCCTAGAAGGAAAATGGCAAAGCCCCAGTTGTGGGCCATGAGTCCTGTCGCTTCGGGCATGCTGGTAATCCTTAACAGAGAGCAAGGGTCTCTGAGCTTGAAAAGAAACAAAAGCAGTGACGATATGTCGCAGCAATCAATCCCGCTGATTTTATGGCTAAACACCCGGCAAGTAAAATTCCTATAGCGAAATTTATTATAGGAATAAGGACATAGCGCGCTTCAAAAACCCCGCAGGCCTTGCGCCTTGGGCATTAGCCGGCATTTCGTCAATTATGTTTTGTAGGGAATGTAACGAACATAGTTGTTGCTAAATGATAATCAGTATTGTTTGGCGTGGTTTTTAAACTGCTTGTCCTTCGGATACTCGGGAAGTTGTCTTATATGGGCGTTACAGCAAGTAGCGGCGGGGCGTGTTTTAGCGGATTTTTCTGACAGAGATGGCGCTCTGGATCAATGTTTTTCCGGATCACCACCATCCCCTGTAGGAGCGAGCCTGCTCGCGATAGCGGTCTGTCAGGTGACATCTCTGCTGGATGTGTCGGCCTCATCGCGAGCAGGCTCGCTCCTACAAGGGGTTTTGCAGTGTTTGTTGAATCCCAGGCAAAAAAACGCCCCGAACCAGTCGGGGCGTCAGATGTGCAGCGCTGCGGTTAGCTTTCTATTCGGCCCGCAGCGGCTGATGTCTCAGGCGAAGCAGATCAGTGGAACTGTTCTTCTTCAGTCGAACCGGTCAGCGCGGTTACCGAGGACGAGCCACCCTGGATCACGGTGGTCATGTCGTCGAAGTAGCCGGTGCCCACTTCCTGCTGGTGAGCCACGAAGGTGTAACCCTTGGCGGCGTCAGCGAATTCCTGCTCTTGCAGCTTCACGTAGGCAGTCATGTCGTTGCGGGCGTAGTCGTGCGCCAGGTTGAACATGCTGTGCCACATGTTGTGAATGCCGGCCAGGGTGATGAACTGGTGCTTGTAGCCCATGGCGGACAGTTCGCGCTGGAACTTGGCGATGGTCGCGTCGTCCAGGTTTTTCTTCCAGTTGAAGGAAGGCGAGCAGTTGTACGACAGCAGTTGGTCCGGGTATTCCTTCTTGATCGCTTCAGCGAAGCGACGAGCCTCGTCCAGGTCCGGCTTGGCGGTTTCGCACCAGATCAGGTCGGCGTAAGGAGCGTAGGCCAGGCCGCGAGCGATGGCCTGGTCCAGACCGGCGCGCACTTTGTAGAAGCCTTCCTGGGTACGTTCGCCAGTCACGAATGGCTGGTCGTACGGGTCGCAGTCGGACGTCAGCAGGTCAGCGGCGTTAGCGTCGGTACGGGCCAGGATGATGGTCGGAGTACCGGCAACGTCAGCAGCCAGGCGAGCAGCGGTCAGCTTCTGTACGGCTTCTTGGGTAGGAACCAGTACCTTGCCGCCCATGTGGCCGCATTTCTTCACGGAAGCCAGCTGGTCTTCGAAGTGAACGCCGGCGGCGCCTGCTTCGATCATGCTCTTCATCAGCTCGTAAGCGTTCAGTACGCCGCCGAAACCGGCTTCAGCGTCAGCCACGATCGGCGCGAAGTAGTCGATGTAGCCAGCGTCGCCCGGGTTCTTGCCGGCTTTCCACTGGATCTGGTCGGCACGACGGAACGAGTTGTTGATGCGCTTGACCACGGTTGGAACCGAGTCCACCGGGTACAGCGACTGGTCCGGGTACATCGATTCGGCGGAGTTGTTGTCCGCAGCCACTTGCCAGCCCGACAGGTAGATCGCCTGGATGCCGGCCTTGACTTGTTGTACAGCCTGGCCGCCGGTCAGGGCGCCCATGCAGTTGACGAAATCTTTCTCAGGACGGAAGGCTGGCTTGGCACCCTGGGTAACCAGGTTCCACAGCTTCTCGGCGCCCATTTTTGCAAAGGTGTGCTCAGGTTGAACCGAGCCACGCAGACGGACGACGTCAGCAGCGGAGTAAGTGCGTGTCACGCCTTTCCAGCGCGGGTTTTCAGCCCAGTCTTTTTCGAGGGCTGCAATTTGCTGTTCGCGTGTCAGTGCCATGGGAGATAAACCTCGTCGCGTCTTTATGAAAAGTTGTTCTGCGGTGGAAAATTCCTGCGCTCGCTGACCAGAAGCTTAAGCGGTCAAGTCGGATTTGGCGGGGAGGGCGACGGGATGAACGATCGGCTCGAGGGGAAGTGAGCAGGTAAAGGCGAACTGCGGGCGCATTCGGGCGTCGTGGGCCTTGGTGCGAACATCAGTGTGGTGCCGGGTTACCTATTACGCTTCCGTCCCTCGGGACAACTTCGTTCCAGTCGACAACCTCGTCAAACACACCTTGTGGGCGGTACAGACACGAAGCGGTTCGCGGGGGTAGGTGCGAACATCGCCTCGAAGGCCCTTGCCAGGGCCTCTGATTAGCGGGAGCGAGGCCATCATGCCTTTGCTTTTTTGGCTCGTCAAACGTTTTGTAGTGCTTTTTTTAAGGCACTACATCTTTGGTCTAATACGACTCGTCAGTCAGTTTTTGGTGCTTTAGTCCAAGGTGTCGACTTTCACCCGCAATGTCATGTCGTTGCGGCTCTGGGTCGAGTAGCTGCGGGTCTGGCCCTGTTTGTCGGCCTGGGTCTGGCCGTTGACCCCGGCCAGCAGGATCCACTCACCGAGGTGGCCGGTGACGGTTGTGTCGGTGCTTTGTACGTTCACTACATCGGGACGTTCCTGGCTCATGCGGTCACGGTTGGTGCTGATCGACAGGTGAACGATGTCGCCGGTGACGTTTGCCGTGACATAGAAACCCTGGGTGACGTTGCGGTATTGGGTCTCGCTGCTGTAACCGCCGTAGGTATCAGTCTGGCTGCTGGTAATCGGCACGCTCTGGCCGACCTGGATCAGTGCCGGTGCGCCTTCGCTGGCCTGCACTTGCTGAATACCGCCGTCGCGGCTATCGGTGCTGTAGTTGATGATGCGGGTCTGGCTTGGCTTGGCGCCGTTCACCGAATAACTCTGGTCACCCTGGAAGTTGTTGTCGCTGGTATCGACGGTGATCAGCAGGCGCTTGGGTGCGGTGTCGAGTTGCGAAAGAAGGGCTTTAAGTTCGTCGATCTTGCGCTGATCGGCGTTGACGATGAGTTGATTGCCGTAGGTGCTGACCTGTCCGTCCTTGCCGATGAAATCTTGCGCCACCGGCAGCAGGTCGGCGCTGGTGCGGTAGTTCAGGGGCACGATTTCGGTGGCTGCCATGACCGAAAAACTGCAGGCCACCAGCAGGGTGCTGAGCAGGGTGCGTAGGGACATATCCGTTATCTCCGCCAACTTGAATTGATGATAGTGCCAGTTTGTCGGCCTGGAGTGGCGCTAGTTGAATCGTAGGCAGCAAAACGCCCCGGCATCCGAAGATAGCGGGGCGTTTTGTGGTGTTTACATGCAGCTTTTGTGGCGAGGGGGCTTGCTCCCGCTGGGCTGCGCAGCAGCCCCAATAATTTAGGGCCGCTTCGCGACCCAACGGGGGCAAGCCCCCTCGCCACAGGGTCTCAAGCGGAATGGCGAACCATGTCCACATGCGGAATCCCGGCTTCCAGGAACTCCTCACTGACCATGTGAAAGCCCAGGCGCTCATAGAACGCCGTGGCTTGTACCTGGGCGCTGAGCATCTGCTGCTTGAGTCCGCGCTCTTCGGCTTCACCGATGACCGCTTGCATCAGTGCATCGCCGACTTTCAGGCCGCGCCAGTCCTTGAGTACCGACACCCGGCCGACGTGCCCATCGGGCAGCAGGCGGGCGGTGCCGATCGGAAAGTCGCCTTCGTAAGCGAGGAAATGCACTGCATCAATGTCATCGGCGTCCCATTCCAGTTCTGGTGGAACGGATTGCTCGGCGACGAACACCGTCTCACGAATGCGCCGGATCTCGGCGTTGTCCTTCTGCCAGTCTGCGACACGTACGTGAATCTTATTCATCGGCAAACCCCAGGCTTCCTTGCTTGACCAGTTCGCACAGCAGGCCGCGACCGTCTTCGTCGCTCAGCCAGTCGCCAAGGTTGTCGGTGTGCAGCGAGTCGGCGGCGCAGATCATCTTCAGCAGTTCGCGCAGCTTGCCTGGCAGGTAACGGCTCTGGCCGCTGGCGAACAGCAGCAGGTCGTCATCGACTTCAGACCACGCCAGGCGTGCGCTCGGGTTGCGAACCAGGATCGCGCCTTGCTCCAGGGCGGACATGAAGTCCTCTTCTTCAACCTCTTCCGGGCCCACCACCAGTTCCGGGTAGCGTGGCTCGGTCATGAACTGGCCGAACCAGGTCAGCAGCAGGCGCTCGTCGCTCATGTGTTCGGCCAGCAGGCCTTTGAGGCGGTCGAGTGCGTCGCGCTGGATCTGGTGAGGATCGGCAGTCGGCAAGGCGTCGGCGTCGGTGTAGCGTTCTTCGTCCGACAGGAACTGGCTGAGGAAGTCAGTGAAGTGGGTCAGCACTTCAGCTGCGCTCGGTGCGCGGAAGCCGACCGAGTAGGTCATGCATTCATCAACGGCAACGCCGCAATGGGCCAGGCGCGGTGGCAGGTAGAGCATGTCGCCCGGTTCCAGCACCCATTCATCGGTGGCTTCGAATTCGGAGAGGATGCGCAGGTCGGCGTGGGCCAGCATCGGGCTCTCGGTGTTGCACATCTGGCCGATCTTCCAGTTGCGCTTGCCGTGGCCTTGCAGCAGGAACACGTCGTAGTTGTCGAAGTGCGGACCAACGCTGCCACCCGGCGCGGCGTAGCTGATCATCACGTCGTCGATGCGCCAGCTCGGCAGAAAGCGGAAATTTTCCAGCAGTTCGCTGACTTCCGGGACGAACTGATCCACGGCTTGCACCAGCAGGGTCCAGTCACGCTCAGGCAGCTTGCTGAATTCATCTTCGGCGAACGGGCCGCGACGCAGTTCCCACGGACGCTCGCCATTCTCGATGATCAGTCGCGATTCGACTTCTTCTTCCAGCGCCAGGCCGGCCAGTTCGTCGGCGTCGATCGGGCTTTCGAAATCAGGAATCGCCTGACGGATCAACAGCGGCTTTTTCTGCCAGTAGTCGCGCAGGAATTCCCGTGCCGTGATGCCGCCCAGAAGTTGAAGAGGAATATCAGGATTCATGTGTAACCTATTGAAAAAATGCACTTTTCAGACGGGAATAAAAACGCCCGGCGCGGCCGGGCGTCTTAAAAGGGTCTAGCGGTCGATCAGATGCGCTTGGCTTGTTCTACAGCGTTGCCGATGTAGTTGGCCGGGGTGAGCAATTTCAGCTCGGCCTTGGCGGCGGCTGGCATGTCCAGGCCGTCGATGAAAGTCTGCAGCGCTTGCGGGCTGATGCCCTTGCCGCGGGTCAGTTCTTTCAGCTTTTCGTACGGGTTTTCGATGTTGTAGCGACGCATCACGGTCTGGATCGGCTCGGCCAATACTTCCCAGCACGCGTCCAGGTCAGCGGCAATCTTCTGCTCGTTGAGCTCAAGCTTGCTGATGCCCTTGAGGCTGGCTTCGTACGCGATCACGCTGTGGGCGAAGCCGACACCGAGGTTGCGCAGTACGGTGGAGTCGGTCAGGTCGCGCTGCCAGCGGGAGATTGGCAGTTTGCTCGCCAGGTGCTGGAACAGTGCGTTGGCGATACCCAGGTTGCCTTCGGAGTTTTCGAAGTCGATTGGGTTGACCTTGTGCGGCATGGTCGACGAACCGATTTCGCCAGCGATGGTGCGCTGTTTGAAATAACCCAGGGAGATATAGCCCCAGATGTCGCGGTCGAAGTCGATCAGGATGGTGTTGAAGCGGGCGATCGCGTCGAACAGCTCGGCGATGTAGTCGTGCGGTTCGATCTGCGTGGTGTACGGGTTGAAGCCCAGGCCCAGTTCGTCTTCGATGAAAGCGCGGGCGTTGGCTTCCCAGTCGATCTCAGGGTAGGCCGACAGGTGAGCGTTGTAGTTGCCGACAGCGCCGTTGATCTTGCCCAGCAGCGGAACGGCAGCGACTTGGGTGATCTGGCGCTCAAGACGGTAAACCACGTTCGCCAGTTCTTTGCCCAGGGTGGTCGGCGAGGCCGGTTGACCGTGGGTGCGCGACAGCATCGGCACGTCGGCGAAACGGATCGCCAGTTCGCGGATGGCGTTGGCGGTCTGGCGCATCAGCGGCAGCATCGCGTCATCACGGCCTTCGCGCAGCATCAGGGCGTGGGACAGGTTGTTGATGTCCTCGCTGGTGCAGGCAAAGTGGATGAACTCGCTTACCTTGGCCAGTTCCGGCAGCTTGGCCGCTTGCTCTTTGAGCAGGTATTCGATGGCCTTGACGTCGTGGTTGGTGGTGCGCTCGATCTCTTTGACGCGCTCGGCGTGCTCCAGAGAAAAGTTTTCCGCCAGGGTGTTGAGCACAGCGTTGGCTTCGGCGGAGAACGCCGGCACTTCACTGATGGCAGGGTGAGCGGCCAGACGCTGGAGCCAGCGCACTTCAACCAGAACGCGGGCACGGATCAGGCCGTACTCGCTGAAAATTGGGCGCAGGGCCTGGGTTTTGCCGGCGTAGCGGCCGTCAACAGGGGAAACCGCAGTGAGCGAAGAAAGCTGCATGGGGTGTTCTCGGACAGTCGGGCAACGAAATGGGGCGCGTATCATACATGAAAAAATCCGCCGGTCCGTCGCCAACTGACCGGCGTATTACGCGTATTGCTGAGTTCTGTTCTGTTGATGCGGGTTATTCGTTACGCATCAAGGGGTAAAGCTCTTTGAGCAATTTGCGGCGGCTGATCACCAGCTGCCAGCGATGACCGCCCAATTGCCGCCAAAGGCGCGCCGAACGAATGCCGGCCAGCAGCAGGGCGCGGATTTTCGAAGCGTTGCTCGGTTGTTGCAGGTTGCGCATGTCACCGTGTACCTGGATGCGTTGGCGCAGGGTGCTCAGGGTGTCCTGATACAGCGCGCCGCAGGCGGCGATCACGTTTTCGTGGGCCGGGCCGAAGTGTTCGACCTGGGACTGAATCTGCGGCAGGCGTTTGCCAATCACGTCGAGCATGTCGTTGCGCTTGGCCAGCTGACGCTCAAGGCCGAGCATGGCCAGGGCATAACGCAACGGCTCGCGCTGCAGGGCACTTGGGTCGCGTTCGAGGGCGCCGATCAGCGCACGGTAACCTTCACGCAGGTTGATGTCGTCGCCGCCATAGACTTCCAAAGTGTCCTTGGGGTCGCGAATCAGCAGGCTGCCGAGCATGCAGGTCAGGCCGGCCTCGTTGGTCTGGCCGGTCTTGGCGATCCTGTCCACCAGCACCGCGGCGAGAAACACGCCGCCCAGTGCTGTCAATTGCTCCTGAATCGGGTTCATAGGGCCTGGCCCTTGCTCGTCCACGGCTCGGCTACTTCAATCACGCCGCCGCCGAGGCAGATTTCACCGTCGTAGAACACCACTGACTGGCCTGGAGTGACCGCGCGTTGCGGGTCATCGAAGGTCGCGCGATAACCGGTGGCGGTTTTTTCCAGGGTGCACGGTTGGTCGCTCTGGCGATAACGAACCTTGGCGGTCAGCTTGCGTGGCTGGCTCAGATCGACCGGGTTGACCCAGTAGATGTCCGAGGCGATCAGGGCGCGGGAGAACAGCCACGGGTGATCATTGCCCTGGCCAACGATCAGCTCGTTGTGTTCCAGGTCCTTGATCAGCACGTACCACGGCTCATCGCTGGCGTCTTTCAGGCCGCCAATGCCCAGGCCCTGGCGCTGACCGATGGTGTGGTACATCAGGCCGTGGTGGCGGCCGATGATTTCACCTTCGGTGGTCTTGATCTCGCCCGGTTGCGCCGGCAGGTACTGCTTGAGGAAGTCGCTGAAGCGGCGCTCGCCGATAAAGCAGATCCCGGTGGAGTCCTTTTTCTTCGCGGTCGCCAGTTCGTATTTCTCGGCAATGGCGCGCACTTGCGGTTTTTCCAGCTCGCCGACCGGGAACAGGGTCTTGGCGATCTGTTCGCCGCCGACAGCGTGCAGGAAGTAGCTCTGGTCCTTGTTCGGGTCCAGGCCCTTGAGCAGTTCGGTGCGGCCATCGATGTCGCGGCGACGCACGTAGTGGCCGGTTGCGATCAGGTCGGCGCCGAGCACCATGGCGTAGTCGAGGAACGCCTTGAACTTGATTTCGCGGTTGCACAGGATGTCCGGGTTCGGCGTACGTCCGGCCTTGTATTCGGCCAGGAAATGCTCGAACACGTTGTCCCAGTACTCGGCGGCGAAGTTGGCGGTGTGCAGCTTGATGCCAATCTTGTCGCACACGGCCTGGGCGTCCGCCAGGTCATCCATGGCGGTGCAGTATTCCGTTCCATCGTCTTCTTCCCAGTTCTTCATGAACAGGCCTTCCACCTCATAACCCTGCTCGATCAGCAGGAGGGCGGAAACGGAAGAGTCCACGCCGCCGGACATGCCGACAATGACGCGCTTCTTTTGTGTGTCAGAAGGGGCTGGATCACGCATAGGGATTCAATGAGTGTCTTGAAAAAGGACGCGATTCTATCAGGCTGGAGCCTGCATGGCTAAAGAGAAGGACGGATCAATTCGAGGCCGAAGTGAATGCCTGCCAGATAGTCGTCGATGCAGCGGATGATCAGCTCGCTGCGCCAGTTGTCGCGCTGCTCGATTAATTCCTCGCGGGTCAACCACTTGGCGCCGACGATGCCGTCATCCAGTTGATAATCCGGGTGGTGTTTCAGTGGTTTTGCGATGAAGCAGACCCGCTGGTAGGTCACGCCGTTGCTCGGGGCGGTGTAGAGGTAAATGCCCAGAACGCCGGTCGGTTCGACGTCCCAGCCGGTTTCCTCGAGGGTTTCGCGCACGGCGGCTTCGGTCAGGGTTTCATTCGGGTCCAGATGACCGGCGGGCTGGTTGAGCACGTTGCGGCCGGCCTTGTGCTCTTCGACCATCAGGAAACGGCCGTTGTCTTCGACGATGGTGGCGACGGTGATGTGGGGTTTCCAGTCCATGAGATGTCCTCAAATTCCAAAGTTGAAACGCAGTCCAATGTAGGAGTGAGCCTGCTCGCGATGGCGGTATGTCAGTGACATCAATATTGGCTGACATGACGCTATCGCGAGCAGGCTCACTCCTACAATGGATTTGTGTGAATTCTGAAAACACAAACCCCGACACAGGGCCGGGGTTTGTGATGTTCCCTTACAACCTTAAACCAGCGCAGCAACTGCCGCGTTGAAGGTTGCGCTTGGGCGCATGGCCTTGCTGATCAGCTCGGCGTCGGCGTGGTAGTAACCGCCGATGTCCACCGGCTTGCCCTGAACGGCGTTGAGTTCGGCAACGATGGTCGCCTCGTTCTCGGTCAGGGTCTTGGCCAGGGTCGCGAACTGCGCTTGCAGTGCAGCGTCTTCGGTCTGGGCAGCCAGGGCTTGAGCCCAGTACAGCGCCAGGTAGAAGTGGCTGCCGCGGTTGTCGATGTTGCCGACTTTGCGCGATGGCGACTTGTTGTTGTCCAGGAACTGGCCGGTGGCCTGGTCCAGGGTCTTGGCCAGAACCAGCGCCTTTGGATTGTTGTAGGTCACGCCCAGGTGTTCCAGGGACGCGGCCAGGGCCAGGAATTCACCCAGCGAATCCCAGCGCAGGAAGTTTTCTTCCAGCAACTGCTGAACGTGCTTCGGAGCCGAACCGCCGGCGCCGGTTTCGAACAGGCCACCGCCGTTCATCAGCGGTACGATCGACAGCATCTTGGCGCTGGTGCCCAGCTCCATGATCGGGAACAGGTCGGTCAGGTAGTCGCGCAGAACGTTGCCGGTCACCGAAATGGTGTCCTTGCCATCGCGGGTGCGCTGCAGGGTGTACTTCATCGCGTCGACCGGCGCCATGATCTGGATGTCCAGGCCGGCAGTGTCGTGATCTTTCAGGTAAGCCTGAACTTTCTCGATCACTACGCCGTCGTGGGCGCGCATCGGGTCCAGCCAGAAAATCGCTGGAGTAGCGCTTGCGCGAGCACGGTTGACGGCCAGTTTGACCCAGTCCTGGATCGGCGCGTCTTTGGCCTGGCACATGCGGAAGATGTCGCCGGCCTCGACAGCCTGTTCCATCAGCAGGTTGCCCTTGCTGTCGGTGACGCGAACAACGCCGTCAGCCTTGATCTGGAAAGTCTTGTCGTGGGAGCCGTACTCTTCGGCTTTCTTCGCCATCAGGCCAACGTTCGGCACGCTGCCCATGGTGGTCGGATCGAACGCACCGTTGGCTTTGCAATCTTCAATCACAGCCTGGTAGATGGTGGCGTAGCAGCGATCCGGGATCACGGCCTTGGTGTCGTGCAGCTGGCCGTCGGTGCCCCACATCTTGCCGGAGTCGCGGATCATTGCCGGCATCGAGGCGTCGACGATCACGTCGCTCGGCACGTGCAGGTTGGTGATGCCTTTGTCGGAGTTGACCATCGCCAGGGAAGGGCGAACGGCGTAGACCGCCTGGATGTCAGCTTCGATCTGCGCTTGCTGCTCGGCAGGCAAAGCCTTGATGCGAGCGTACAGGTCGCCGATGCCGTTGTTCAGGTTGAAGCCGATCTGTGCCAGCACGTCAGCGTGCTTGGCCAGTGCGTCTTTATAGAACTCGGCAACGATCTGGCCGAACATGATCGGGTCGGAGACCTTCATCATGGTGGCTTTCAGGTGAACCGACAGCAGCACGCCTTGTGCCTTGGCGTCTTCGATTTCGGCCGCGATGAAGCTGCGCAGGGCGTTTTTGCTCAGTACCGCGCAATCGAGGATCTCACCGGCTTGTACGCTGGTCTTTTCTTTCAGGACGGTAGCGGTGCCGTCTTGAGCGATCAGTTCGATTTTCACGGCGTCAGCGGCGTCGATCAGGGCGGCTTTTTCGCTGCCGTAGAAATCGCCAGTGCTCATGTGCGCGATGTGGGACTTGGAGTCCTTGGCCCAGGCGCCCATTTTGTGCGGGTGCTTGCGTGCGTAGTTCTTGACCGACAACGGCGCGCGGCGGTCGGAGTTGCCTTCACGCAGGACCGGGTTTACGGCGCTGCCCTTGATCTTGTCGTAGCGCGCCTTGGCTTCTTTGTCGGCGTCGCTGGTGACAGTCTCAGGGTAGTCCGGCAGTGCGAAGCCTTGAGCTTGCAGCTCTTTGATCGCGGCTTGCAGTTGCGGAACCGAAGCGCTGATGTTCGGCAATTTGATGATGTTGGCTTCAGGCGTAACGGCCAGGGCGCCCAGTTCGGCGAGGTGGTCGGCTACGGCTTTGTCACCCAGTTGCTCGGGGAAGCTGGCCAGGATGCGCCCTGCAAGAGAGATATCGCGGGTTTCAACGGCGATATCAGCCGAGGCGGTGAACGCCTCTACGATAGGCAACAGTGAATAGGTGGCGAGGGCAGGAGCTTCGTCGGTGAAGGTATAGATGATCTTCGAGCGGGTGGGCATATTCGGATTAACTCTCTCTTCTTTGCTAAAGCGTGCGCAGAAACTCGAGGGCGCCGGGTAAGCGCGTTCGTTCAAAGTCATCCATGAGCCGAATATCGAGGTTTCGTTGCTGTGATGTTGGGTGCATCAGTAGGGCGTCAAGTGGCCGGACTGCGATAACAGGTCGGCCTGCCAGGCGGAAAGTCTCGTCGTAGAGCACTTCAACCGTCGTGACCCTGTGGTCAGCGGCGGCATTATACATAGGTAGCTGGCAATCTGCCGATGGTTCATGCGCAACGAATGTCGTCCATTGGTCTAAAGGTCGCAGGGGCAAGTCGGGCGTAGAGTCATTCGTCGTGCTTGGTTTTGGCGCTTTTCCCTTTGCTTTCAGGCTTGTAGCGCACGAGTTGCAAGGCTTTGCGGCAGATGGATGGAACATAGGGTTTGCGCGCCGATTCAACTGGGTTACGCTCGAACCAAGCCAGATGTTCAATCCAATCAATGGAGTTCAGCATGGGTTACAAGAAGATTCAGGTTCCAGCCGTCGGCGACAAAATCACCGTCAATGCAGACCATTCTCTCAATGTTCCTAATAACCCGATCATCCCCTTCATCGAAGGCGACGGCATTGGTGTCGACATCAGCCCGGTCATGATCAAGGTTGTCGATGCTGCTGTTAAGAAGGCTTACGGTGGCGAGCGCAAGATTTCCTGGATGGAAGTGTACGCCGGGGAAAAAGCGACTCAGGTTTACGATCAGGACACCTGGCTGCCTCAGGAAACCCTGGACGCGGTCAAGGATTACGTGGTTTCCATCAAGGGCCCGCTGACCACTCCGGTCGGTGGCGGCATCCGTTCCCTGAACGTGGCCCTGCGTCAGCAACTCGACCTTTACGTCTGCCTGCGCCCGGTGCGCTGGTTCGAAGGCGTGCCTAGCCCGGTCAAGAAGCCAGGCGATGTCGACATGACCATCTTCCGCGAGAACTCCGAAGACATCTACGCGGGCATCGAGTGGAAGGCCGGCACGCCGGAAGCCACCAAGGTCATCAAGTTCCTGAAAGAAGAAATGGGCGTCACCAAGATCCGTTTCGACGAGAATTGCGGTATCGGCATCAAGCCGGTGTCCCTGCAGGGCACCAAGCGTCTGGCGCGCAAGGCCCTGCAATATGTGGTCGACAACGATCGTGATTCGCTGACCATCGTGCACAAAGGCAACATCATGAAGTTCACCGAAGGTGCCTTCAAGGAATGGGCCTACGAAGTGGCGGCTGAAGAGTTCGGCGCGACCCTGCTCGACGGCGGTCCGTGGATGCAGTTCAAGAACCCGAAAACCGGCAAGAACGTCATCGTCAAGGATGCCATCGCCGACGCCATGCTCCAGCAGATCCTGCTGCGCCCGGCCGAGTACGATGTGATCGCGACCCTGAACCTGAACGGCGACTACCTCTCCGACGCCCTGGCGGCGGAAGTGGGCGGTATCGGTATCGCGCCGGGCGCCAACCTGTCCGACACCGTAGCCATGTTCGAAGCCACCCACGGTACTGCACCGAAGTACGCCGGCAAGGACCAGGTCAACCCCGGTTCGCTGATCCTGTCCGCTGAAATGATGCTGCGCCACATGGGCTGGACCGAAGCGGCCGACCTGATCATCAAGGGCACCAACGGCGCGATTTCCGCCAAGACCGTGACCTATGACTTCGAGCGCCTGATGGAAGGCGCCAAGCTGGTGTCGTCTTCCGGCTTCGGCGATGCGCTGATCTCGCACATGTAAGAAAACGCAGGCACACAAAAACCGCCTGATTCAAGTATTTGAGTCAGGCGGTTTTTTTATGGCGGGATGACGGTGTGGGCTTACACGGTAACGGTCTGTTGCGGGGCGGATGCCGTCGCTTTCGAGGCGTCCACCGGGTTGCCGATGTTGATCGCGTGTAGGCCTTTGGGGCCCTGGATGATGTCGAATACGACAGCTTGCCCGGCTTTCAGGGTTCTATAACCTTCCATCTGGATGGCGGAGTAGTGGGCAAACAGATCTTCTGTCTTGCCGTCCTCAATGATGAAACCGTAACCCTTGGCATTGTTGAACCATTTGACCTTGCCGCTGACCTTGCCGCCTGACATACCCAACTCCCTCTGCAACAGACTCCATCACTGGAGTATCATTCCGTACATCCGCAGTCGAATCTGTAAATAAGATTGACTCCGCGGACCTTTTTTACCCACTGTGGGCTCTATTGGTTGTAACACCCTTTTGCCGATAGTCAAGCTGACCCGGTAGTCGGAGTTGAAATCGCTGATAGCCGCCCCCACCACTGTATTTGAACAACTGACGAACCTTTCTTTCCATGCATGCAATCAGCCAGATTCGACTAACATTCAATCAGGATCGCCCTGATTCACACGACGACGATTCCGCAGGCATTGCTGTTCAGGAGGCAAAGCCTGCACTACAGGCGCCGCCGATGTACAAGGTGGTTTTGTTCAATGATGACTACACACCGATGGATTTCGTCGTCGAAGTGCTCGAGGTGTTTTTTAACCTGAATCGCGAGCTGGCGACCAAGGTCATGCTGGCCGTCCACACAGAAGGGCGGGCAGTATGTGGAGTGTTTACCCGTGACATCGCCGAGACCAAGGCCATGCAGGTCAACCAGTACGCCAGGGAAAGCCAGCATCCGCTACTCTGTGAAATCGAGAAGGACGGTTAATCGCCGACCACTTGGGTATGAGGTGAAGCTATGTTAAACCGCGAGCTCGAAGTCACCCTCAATCTTGCCTTCAAGGAAGCTCGTTCGAAGCGTCATGAGTTCATGACCGTCGAACACCTCTTGCTGGCCCTATTGGACAATGAGGCTGCCGCCACCGTTCTGCGTGCGTGCGGCGCAAACCTCGACAAACTCAAGCATGACCTGCAGGAGTTCATCGACTCCACCACGCCATTGATCCCCGTGCATGACGAGGATCGCGAAACCCAGCCAACCCTGGGCTTCCAGCGTGTACTGCAACGTGCTGTGTTTCACGTACAGAGCTCGGGCAAACGCGAAGTGACTGGCGCCAACGTGCTGGTCGCGATCTTCAGTGAGCAAGAGAGTCAGGCGGTGTTCCTGCTGAAACAGCAGAGCGTTGCCCGTATAGATGTCGTCAACTACATCGCCCATGGCATTTCCAAGGTGCCGGGGCATGGCGATCACTCTGAAGGTGAGCAAGATATGCAGGACGACGAGGGCGGTGAGTCTTCTTCTTCAGGCAATCCCCTGGATGCTTATGCCAGCAATCTCAACGAACTGGCGCGTCAGGGTCGTATCGATCCGTTGGTAGGTCGTGAGCTGGAAGTCGAGCGCGTCGCGCAGATCCTGGCGCGTCGCCGCAAGAACAATCCGCTGCTGGTGGGCGAGGCGGGCGTGGGTAAAACCGCGATTGCCGAAGGCCTGGCCAAGCGCATTGTCGACAACCAGGTGCCGGACCTGCTGGCCAGCAGCGTGGTTTACTCCCTCGACCTGGGTGCCTTGCTGGCCGGTACCAAATACCGTGGCGATTTCGAGAAGCGCTTCAAGGCGTTGCTCAATGAGCTGAAAAAACGCCCGCAGGCAATCCTGTTCATCGACGAGATCCACACCATCATTGGTGCGGGTGCCGCGTCCGGTGGCGTCATGGATGCCTCGAACCTGCTCAAGCCGCTGCTGTCCTCGGGTGATATCCGTTGCATCGGTTCGACCACCTTCCAGGAGTTCCGCGGCATCTTCGAGAAGGACCGTGCACTGGCCCGGCGCTTCCAGAAGGTCGATGTGTCGGAGCCTTCGGTGGAAGACACCATCGGCATTCTGCGCGGCCTGAAGGGGCGTTTCGAAAGCCACCACAACATCGAATACAGTGATGAAGCCCTGCGCGCGGCTGCCGAACTGGCCTCGCGTTACATCAATGACCGTCACATGCCAGACAAGGCCATCGACGTCATCGACGAAGCGGGTGCCTACCAGCGCCTGCAACCGGTCGAGAAGCGTGTGAAGCGCATCGAAGTGCCGCAAGTCGAGGACATCGTCGCGAAAATCGCGCGGATTCCGCCAAAACACGTCACCAGTTCCGACAAGGAACTGCTGCGTAACCTCGAGCGTGACCTGAAGTTGACCGTGTTCGGTCAGGATGCCGCGATCGACTCGCTGGCAACCGCGATCAAGCTGTCCCGTGCCGGCCTCAAGTCCCCTGACAAGCCTGTCGGTTCGTTCCTGTTCGCAGGGCCTACCGGTGTCGGTAAAACCGAAGCGGCGCGTCAGTTGGCCAAGGCCCTGGGTGTCGAGCTGATTCGTTTCGACATGTCCGAGTACATGGAGCGCCACACCGTATCGCGTCTGATCGGTGCACCTCCAGGCTATGTCGGGTTCGATCAGGGCGGTTTGCTCACCGAAGCCATCACCAAGCAGCCTCACTGCGTGCTGTTGCTCGACGAGATCGAGAAGGCGCATCCGGAAGTCTTCAACCTGCTGCTGCAGGTGATGGACCACGGTACGTTGACCGATAACAACGGGCGCAAGGCGGATTTCCGTAACGTGATCGTCATCATGACGACCAACGCCGGTGCCGAGACCGCAGCCCGCGCTTCGATCGGTTTCACCTATCAGGATCACTCGTCCGATGCGATGGAAGTGATCAAGAAGAGCTTCACGCCGGAATTCCGCAACCGTCTGGACACCATCATCCAGTTTGGTCGCCTCAGTCATGAGGTCATCAAGAGCGTGGTGGACAAGTTCCTTACCGAGCTTCAGGCGCAGCTGGAAGACAAGCGTGTGTTGCTGGAAGTCACCGATGCAGCCCGCAACTGGCTGGCCGAAGGTGGCTACGACGCGGCGATGGGTGCTCGCCCAATGGCTCGCCTGATCCAGGACAAGATCAAGCGTCCGCTGGCGGAGGAGATTCTCTTTGGCGAACTGGCCGAACATGGCGGTGTAGTGCACATCGACATCAAGGACGGCGAGCTGACCTTCGAGTTCGAGACCACGGCCGAGATGGCCTGACGTTCAGAGGCAAAACAAAAAGGCGCCGAGAGGCGCCTTTTTGTTGTCTATCAAATCACCGCGATCCCCTGTAGGAGCGAGCCTGCTCGCGATGGCGGTGTGTCAGTGACGTTAATGTTGCCTGGCATGACGCTATCGCGAGCAGGCTCACTCCTACAGGAGGGGGGCATCAAAACGCAGACAAACAAAAACGCCCGGCATGAGCCGGGCGTCTTGTATTGACTTGATTAACGGGCGCGGTAAGTGATGCGCCCTTTGCTCAAGTCATAGGGAGTCAGCTCTACGCGCACTTTGTCGCCGGTAAGAATACGGATGTAGTTCTTGCGCATCTTGCCGGAGATGTGCGCGGTTACGACGTGCCCATTTTCCAACTCCACACGAAACATGGTGTTGGGCAGGGTGTCGACGACAGTGCCTTCCATTTCGAAGCTGTCTTCTTTCGACATGCAGTAAAGCCCTCGGTGTCCAATGAATGGCCCGGTGCAACTGCGCCAGGCAAAAGCGGCGTGCATTGTGCCCGAAAAGTGGGGTTTAAGCCAAGGGGTTTAGGGGCGGCTCTAGTTTAGAACCACCCAGCGCTGATTAATCAGCAACTCAATAGGGCGATATTGAGTCTTGTAGTTCATTTTTTTGCAGTTTTTGATCCAGTAGCCGAGGTAGACCGCGTCCAGCCCCAGCCGCCTGGCCTCGGCGATTTGCCACAGGATCGCATAGCGCCCAAGGCTGCGGCGCTCTTCGGCCGGCTCGTAGAAGGTGTAGACCGCCGAAAGACCGTTCGGCAGTAAATCGGTCACGGCGACGGCCAGTAGCTGGCCGTTCAGGCGAAATTCATAAAATCTTGAAAACGGCAGGTCCCGCACCAGGAATGTCGAAAACTGGTCGCGACTCGGCGGGTACATGTCGCCGTCGGCGTGACGCTGTTCGATATAGCGCTGGTAAAGATCGAAGTACTCTTCGTTGAAGCCGGGCCTGGCCGGACGCACCTGCAAATCCACGTTGCGCTTGAAGATGCGTTTCTGTTGTCGGTTGGGCGTGAACTGCCCCACGGGAATGCGCGCCGGAACGCAGGCATTGCAATTCTGGCAATGCGGCCGGTAGAGATGATCGCCACTGCGACGAAACCCCATCTCCGACAGGTCTGCATAGACATGCACATCCATGGGCTGGCTAGGGTCGAGGAACAGGGTTGTGGCCTGCTCATCGGGCAGATAACTGCAAGAGTGCGGCTGAGTGGCATAGAACTTCAAACGCGCCAACTCGGTCATGATCAACCCTCGGGATAATGCTTTTGAATAAGTGTAAGCCACGCGCGCAAATGTCGCTCAGCAAACCCAGCTAGCGCGATTGGGCAGGTCCAGATGATGGGCAAGATAGTCAGCAAATTCACGGCGGGGTATCGCCCGGGCTCCGAGACTGTGCAGGTGATCGGTGGGCATCTGGCAATCGATCAGTACAAAACCCGAGTCTTTCAGATGCCGGACCAGTGTGGCAAAGCCGAATTTCGAGGCGTTGTCAGCGAGGCTGAACATGGACTCGCCGAAAAACAGCTGGCCCATCGCCAGGCCGTAGAGCCCACCCACGAGCTCGTCCCCGTCCCACACTTCCACCGAGTGCGCGTGGCCACGCCTGTGCAACTCGATGTAGGCGTTCTGCATGGCTTCGGTGATCCAGGTGCCATCAGCGTAATCCCGGGGTGCGGCGCAGGCGCGGATGACCGCCGCAAAGTCCTGGTCAAAGGTCACCTGATAGCGTTGCTGGCGCAGTAGTTTGTTCAGGCTGCGCGAGACGTGCAACTCGTCGGGAAACAGAACCGTGCGCGGGTCCGGAGACCACCAGAGGATCGGCTGGCCTTCGGAAAACCATGGAAAACAGCCGTGGCGATAAGCCGAGATCAGCCGATCGGCGGACAGGTCACCACCGGCAGCCAGAAGCCCGTTGGGGTCGCGCATGGCCTTTTCCAGCGGTGGGAAATGCAAGGAATTGCGTTGTAACCAAGTCAGCATGGCATCCGGGCTTGCAGAAGGGGAGGGCAGTGGCGGGTTTTGGCCCGCCATAAAGTTTGCCTTTAAACGGCAGGAATGTCGTCGAGGTATTTTTCAGCGTCCAGCGCCGCCATGCAACCGGCCCCGGCAGACGTAACGGCCTGGCGATAAACGTGGTCAGCCACATCGCCGGCGGCAAACACCCCTGCAATCGCCGTAGCGGTGGCATCGCCTTCGCTGCCACCCTTGACCAGCAGATACCCATCGCGCATTTCCAGTTGGCCTGTGAACAGGTCGGTGTTGGGTTTATGGCCGATGGCGATAAACACCCCGGCCAGCGGCAGCTCCTTCGTTTCGCCAGTGTGGCTGTCGCGCAGGCGAGCGCCGGTCACGCCGCTGGCATCGCCGAGCACTTCGTCCAGGTTCTGGTTCCAGTGCAGGCGGACGTTGCCGTTGGCGGCTTTTTCGAAGAGTTTGTCCTGGAGGATCTTCTCCGAGCGCAGCTTGTCGCGCCGATGGATCAGGTGCACTTCCTTGGCGATGTTCGACAGGTACAAGGCTTCCTCGACCGCCGTATTGCCGCCGCCGACCACCGCAACCACCTGATTGCGATAGAAAAATCCATCACAGGTCGCGCACGCCGACACCCCTTTGCCGGCAAACGCTTCTTCCGACGGCAGGCCCAGGTATTGCGCGCTGGCGCCGGTGGCAATGATCAGTGCGTCGCAGGTGTAGGTTCCGCCATCGCCAGTCAGCTCGAACGGCCGTTGTTGCAACTTGGCGGTATGGATGTGGTCGTAAACGATCTCGGTGGCAAAGCGTTCGGCGTGTTTTTGCATGCGATCCATCAGCACTGGTCCGGTCAGGCCTTCAACGTCCCCTGGCCAGTTATCCACTTCGACGGTGGTGGTGAGCTGGCCACCTGCCTGTATGCCGGTAATGACAACGGGCTTGAGGTTGGCGCGGGCGGCATACACGGCCGCGCTGTAACCGGCGGGGCCGGAGCCCAGGATAATCAGGCGTGAATGCTTCGCATCGCTCATAAAAACACCTCATAAGCCTTTGTCACAAAAGAGAATGCATGCTCAAATTGAACAGCATGTCATATGCTTTTGACTATGCTACACCCAAGGGTCTCAAGCATGGCGTCGTGCGTACAAACCCGTACAATGCCCTGCGTGTTACATATATTCAGTGCGCGCCATGTTTATAAAAACCGGGGCGCAGTGTTAAAAGTAGTCCCGGTAACGCGTGTTAACTTTTTTACCTGCCTGGATTGGGCGGTTTTTTCGCAGTTTTTATAGACATTCATCAGATGGACGCGCCATAGGCGCAGGAAAAGAAGCGTTTTGAAGAAATCCACCGCAGCACCTAAACCAGCCGTCGTACCGCTCTGGCGCCAGCACTTGCACTACCGACTCAAGGAAGGTGCGCTGATCGCCATCGGTGCCTTGTGCCTGTTCCTGATGATGGCCTTGTTGACTTACGGCAAGGACGATCCGGGCTGGAGTCATAACAGCAAGATCGACGACGTGCAGAACTTCGGCGGGCCAGCGGGCTCCTACAGCGCCGATATCCTGTTCATGGTGCTGGGTTACTTCGCCTACATCTTCCCGTTGCTGCTGGCCGTCAAGGCGTACCAGATCTTCCGCCAGCGTCACGAACCGTGGCAGTGGAGCGGCTGGCTGTTCTCCTGGCGCCTGATCGGCCTGGTGTTCCTGGTGCTGTCGGGCGCCGCTCTGGCCCATATCCATTTCCATGCCGCGACCGGTCTGCCGGCCGGTGCGGGCGGTGCGTTGGGGGAAAGCCTCGGCGAACTGGCCAGGAACGCCCTGAATATCCAGGGCAGTACGCTGTTGTTCATTGCCTTGTTCCTGTTCGGCCTGACCGTGTTTACCGACCTGTCGTGGTTCAAGGTGATGGACATCACCGGCAAGATCACCCTCGACCTGTTCGAACTGTTCCAGGGCGCGGCCAATCGCTGGTGGGCGGCCCGTACCGAGCGCAAACAGCTGGTTGCCCAGTTGCGTGAAGTCGACGACCGTATGGATGAAGTGGTCGCGCCGACCGTCACCGACAAGCGCGAGCAGGCCAAGGTCAAGGAACGTCTGATCGAGCGCGAGCAAGCCCTGAGCAAGCACATGTCCGAGCGTGAGAAGCAGGTGCCGCCGGTGATTGCACCCGCGCCGCCAAAGCCCGCCGCGCCGAGCAAACGCGTCGAGAAAGAGAAGCAGGCGCCGCTGTTCGTCGACAGCGCCGTGGAAGGCACGTTGCCGCCTATTTCGATTCTCGACCCGGCGGAAAAGAAACAGCTCAATTATTCGCCTGAATCCCTGGCTGCGGTTGGCCACTTGCTGGAAATCAAGCTCAAGGAATTCGGCGTCGAAGTCACGGTGGATTCGATTCACCCGGGCCCGGTGATCACCCGTTACGAGATCCAGCCGGCGGCCGGGGTCAAGGTCAGCCGTATTTCCAACCTGGCCAAAGACCTTGCCCGCTCCCTGGCCGTGACCAGCGTGCGCGTGGTGGAAGTGATTCCGGGCAAGACCACGGTCGGTATCGAGATTCCCAACGAAGACCGGCAGATCGTGCGTTTCTCCGAGGTGTTGTCGACCCCCGAGTACGACAACTTCAAATCCCCGGTCACTCTGGCCCTGGGCCACGACATCGGCGGTAAGCCGGTCATCACTGACCTTGCGAAAATGCCGCACTTGCTGGTGGCCGGTACGACTGGTTCCGGTAAGTCGGTGGGTGTGAACGCGATGATCCTGTCGATCCTGTTCAAGTCCGGCCCGGAAGACGCCAAGCTGATCATGATCGACCCGAAAATGCTTGAGCTGTCGATCTACGAAGGCATTCCGCACCTGCTGTGCCCGGTGGTCACCGACATGAAGGACGCCGCCAACGCCCTGCGCTGGAGCGTTGCCGAGATGGAGCGCCGCTACAAGCTGATGGCCAAGATGGGTGTGCGAAACCTGTCTGGCTTCAACGCCAAGGTCAAGGAAGCCCAGGACGCCGGCGAGCCGTTGAGCGATCCGCTGTACAAGCGCGAAAGCATCCACGACGAAGCGCCGCTGCTGCAAAAGCTGCCGACCATCGTAGTAGTGGTCGACGAATTCGCCGACATGATGATGATCGTCGGCAAGAAGGTTGAGGAACTGATCGCCCGTATCGCGCAAAAGGCTCGTGCGGCCGGTATTCACTTGATCCTGGCGACCCAGCGTCCGTCGGTGGATGTGATCACTGGTTTGATCAAGGCCAACATCCCGACCCGCATGGCGTTCCAGGTATCGAGCAAGATCGACTCGCGGACCATCATCGACCAGGGCGGTGCCGAACAACTGCTGGGTCACGGTGACATGCTCTACATGCCGCCGGGCACCAGCCTGCCGATTCGTGTTCACGGTGCTTTCGTGTCCGACGAAGAGGTTCACCGCGTGGTGGAAGCCTGGAAGCTGCGGGGCGCGCCGGAATACAACGACGACATCCTCAATGGCGTCGAAGAGGCGGGCAGTGGCTTCGAAGGCAGCAGCGGTGGTGGCGACGGTGACGATCCCGAGGCCGACGCGCTGTACGACGAAGCCGTGCAGTTCGTGCTGGAAAGCCGTCGCGCCTCCATTTCCGCGGTACAGCGCAAGCTGAAGATCGGCTACAACCGCGCCGCGCGCATGATCGAAGCCATGGAAATGGCCGGGGTCGTGACGTCCATGAACACCAACGGTTCGCGTGAAGTCCTGGCCCCGGGCCCGGTGCGCGACTGACCCGAGTATGAAAAGGGTGGTGCCTTCGGCGCCGCCCGCACTCCCACGAATGTTATGAGGACTCCCATGCGTCTGATCCGCATGCTGTTGCTGCCGGTACTGGCCTTGACCACGCTCCAGGCTAACGCCGATGACAAGGACGTGGCACGCCTGACCCAACTGCTGGAAAAATCCCAGACCCTGACTGCACGTTTCTCGCAACTGACCCTTGATGGCACCGGCACCCAGTTGCAGGAAACCGCTGGCGAGATGTCGCTGCAGCGTCCGGGCCTGTTCTACTGGCACACCGATGCGCCGGCCGAACAGACCATGATCTCCGATGGCAAGAAAGTCACCCTGTGGGACCCGGACCTGGAACAGGCCACCATCAAGAACCTCGACCAGCGCCTGACCCAGACCCCGGCCTTGCTGTTGTCCGGTGACGTGTCCAAGATCAGCCAGAGCTTCGATATCAGTGCCAAGGAAGCCGGCGGCGTGATCGACTTCACCCTGAAGCCGAAAACCAAGGACACCCTGTTCGACAGCCTGCGCCTGTCGTTCCGCAATGGCTTGGTCAACGATATGCAACTGATCGACAGCGTTGGCCAGCGCACCAATATCCTGTTCACCGGGGTGAAGGCCAACGAGCCGATCCCGGCGTCGAAGTTCAAGTTCGACATCCCCAAGGGTGCGGATGTGATTCAAGAGTAAAACGCCGGATCTGTGGGCGCGGGCTTTTGTGGCGAGGGGGCAAGCCCCCTCGCCACAGGATGCTCGCCAGGCTTGAAACTGTGTGATAACCCGAGGTTTTAAACGTACGTCATGGATCTGTTTCGCAGCGCCCCGATCTCTCAGCCCTTGGCCGCCCGCCTGCGTGCAGCCAATCTGGACGAGTACGTCGGCCAGGAACACGTGCTCGCTCGCGGCAAGCCCCTGCGCGAAGCGCTGGAGCAGGGTGCCCTGCATTCGATGATTTTCTGGGGGCCGCCGGGCGTGGGCAAAACCACCCTGGCGCGGTTGCTCGCGGAAGTATCGGATGCGCACTTCGAAACGGTCTCGGCGGTGCTGGCCGGGGTCAAGGAGATCCGCCAGTCGGTGGAAATCGCCAAGCAGCAGGCCGCGCAGTACGGTCGCCGCACCATCCTGTTCGTCGACGAAGTGCATCGCTTCAACAAATCCCAGCAGGATGCGTTCCTGCCCTATGTCGAAGACGGCACGCTGATTTTCATCGGTGCGACCACGGAAAACCCCTCGTTCGAGCTCAACAACGCCTTGCTCTCCCGGGCGCGGGTCTATGTGCTCAAAAGCCTCGACGAAGCGGCCCTGCGCAAACTGGTGCACCGCGCGCTGACTGAAGAGCGTGGCCTGGGCAAACGCAACCTGACCCTCAGCGACGAAGGCTTCCAGATGCTGCTGTCGGCCGCCGATGGCGATGGTCGGCGCCTGCTCAACCTGCTGGAAAACGCTTCGGACCTGGCGGAAGACAACAGCGAGATCGGCACCGAGCTCCTGCAAAGCCTGCTCGGCGATACCCGCCGGCGGTTCGACAAGGGCGGCGAAGCGTTCTACGACCAGATCTCCGCGCTGCATAAATCGGTGCGCGGCTCCAATCCCGACGGCGCGCTGTACTGGTTTGCGCGGATGATCGACGGCGGTTGCGACCCCTTGTACCTGGCCCGGCGCGTGGTGCGCATGGCCAGCGAAGACATCGGCAATGCCGATCCGCGCGCCCTGAGCCTGTGCCTGGCGGCCTGGGAGGTGCAGGAGCGCCTCGGCAGCCCCGAAGGCGAGCTGGCGGTGGCCCAGGCCATCACCTATCTGGCCTGCGCGCCGAAAAGCAACGCGGTGTACATGGGCTTCAAGACTGCATTGCGCGCCGCCGCCGAGCACGGTTCGCTGGAAGTGCCGCTGCACCTGCGCAACGCGCCGACCAAGCTAATGAAGCAGCTGGGCTACGGCGATGAGTATCGTTATGCCCACGATGAGCCGGACGCCTATGCCGCTGGCGAAGACTATTTCCCGGAAGCACTCGACCCGATCCCGTTCTATCAACCCGTGCCCCGAGGCCTGGAATTGAAGATCGGCGAAAAACTCAATCACCTGGCAAAACTCGACCGTTTAAGCCCAAGGCAGCGGAGAAAATAGTGCTTCCCTTGATCGTTGCGGTTTCCGTCGGCGGGATGGCCGGCACTCTGTTGCGCTTCGCCACCGGCAACTGGATCAACGCGAATTGGCCGCGGCACTTCTATACCGCGACGCTGGCCGTTAATATCGTGGGCTGTTTGCTGATCGGCGTTCTATACGGTCTGTTTTTGATACGCCCGGAGGTGCCCATCGAGGTGCGTGCCGGGTTGATGGTTGGCTTCCTCGGGGGGCTGACGACTTTTTCATCCTTTTCACTGGATACGGTGCGCCTGCTGGAAAGCGGGCAAGTGCCGCTGGCCCTGGGCTATGCAGCGCTCAGCGTATTCGGCGGGCTGCTTGCCACCTGGGCCGGCCTGTCCTTGACCAAACTTTGATAAACGAGAAACCGACATGCTCGATTCCAAACTGTTACGTAGCAACCTTCAGGACGTAGCGGACCGCCTGGCATCCCGTGGCTATACCCTGGATGTTGCGCGCATCGAAGCGCTGGAAGAACAGCGCAAGACCGTCCAGACCCGCACCGAAGCACTGCAGGCTGAACGTAATGCGCGCTCCAAATCCATCGGTCAGGCCAAGCAGCGCGGCGAAGACATCGCGCCGCTGATGGCGGACGTCGAGCGCATGGCGGGCGAATTGAGCGCCGGTAAAGTCGAACTGGACGCGATCCAGACCGATCTGGACTCGATCCTGCTGGGTATCCCCAACCTGCCGCACGAATCGGTACCGGTCGGCGAAGACGAAGACGGCAACGTCGAAGTGCGCCGCTGGGGCACCCCGACGGCCTTCGATTTCCCGGTTCAGGACCACGTGGCCCTGGGCGAGAAGTTCGGCTGGCTGGACTTCGAAACCGCCGCCAAGCTGTCCGGTGCCCGTTTCGCCCTGCTGCGCGGCCCGATCGCCCGTCTGCACCGCGCCCTGGCGCAGTTCATGATCAACCTGCACGTTACCGAGCACGGCTACGAAGAGGCCTACACGCCTTATCTGGTCCAGGCCCCGGCGCTGCAAGGCACCGGCCAACTGCCGAAGTTCGAAGAAGACCTGTTCAAGATCGCCCGCGAAGGCGAAGCCGACCTGTACCTGATCCCGACCGCCGAAGTGTCGCTGACTAACATCGTCGCTGGTGAAATCGTCGACTCGAAACTGCTGCCGATCAAGTTCGTCGCCCATACCCCATGCTTCCGCAGTGAAGCTGGCGCGTCGGGCCGCGACACCCGCGGCATGATCCGCCAGCACCAGTTCGACAAGGTTGAAATGGTGCAGATCGTCGAGCCGTCGCAGTCGATGGAAGCGCTGGAAGGCCTGACCGCCAACGCCGAGAAAGTCCTGCAACTGCTGGAACTGCCTTACCGCACCCTGGCGCTGTGCACCGGCGACATGGGCTTCAGCGCGGTCAAGACCTACGACCTGGAAGTGTGGATCCCGAGCCAGGACAAGTACCGCGAAATCTCGTCGTGCTCCAACTGCGGCGACTTCCAGGCCCGTCGCATGCAAGCGCGTTTCCGCAACCCGGAAACCGGCAAGCCGGAACTGGTACACACCCTGAACGGCTCCGGCCTGGCGGTCGGTCGTACGCTGGTGGCGGTGCTTGAGAACTATCAGCAGGCCGACGGTTCGATCCGTGTACCTGAAGTCCTCAAGCCGTACATGGGTGGCCTTGAGGTTATCGGCTAAATGAACTATCTGCCGCTGTTTCACAACCTTCGCGGCAGTCGTGTGTTGGTCGTCGGCGGGGGGGAGATTGCCTTGCGCAAATCCCGCCTGCTGGCCGATGCCGGTGCGCTGCTGCGGGTGGTTGCACCTGAAATCGAAGCGCAACTGCGCGAACTGGTTGCCGGCAGCGGAGGCGAGTGCCTGCTACGTGGTTACGCCGAGACGGATCTGGACGGTTGCGGGCTGATCATTGCCGCCACCGACGACGAAGCGCTGAACGCACAAGTCTCCGCCGATGCCCATCGGCGTTGCGTACCAGTCAACGTGGTGGACGCGCCAGCCCTGTGCAGCGTGATCTTCCCGGCCATCGTCGACCGTTCTCCGTTGATCATTGCAGTGTCCAGCGGCGGCGATGCGCCGGTGCTGGCGCGTTTGATCCGCGCCAAGATCGAAACCTGGATTCCTTCCACCTACGGTCACCTGGCCGGGCTGGCGGCGCGATTCCGTCATCAGGTCAAAGGCCTGTTTCCGGATGTGCAGCAGCGTCGGGCGTTCTGGGAAGATGTTTTTCAGGGCCCGATTGCCGATCGGCAACTGGCCGGGCAGGGCGGTGAAGCCGAGCGGTTGCTCCAGGCGAAAATCGATGGCGAAGCGCCAGTGGCGACCGGTGAGGTCTATCTGGTGGGCGCAGGGCCGGGTGACCCGGACCTGCTGACATTCAAGGCATTGCGTCTGATGCAGCAAGCCGACGTGGTGCTGTACGACCGTTTGGTCGCACCGGCGATTCTCGAACTGTGCCGTCGCGACGCCGAGCGCATTTACGTTGGCAAGCGCCGTGCCGATCACGCAGTGCCGCAGGATCAGATCAACCAGCAATTGGTGGACCTGGCCAAGCGAGGCAAGCGTGTGGTGCGATTGAAGGGCGGTGATCCGTTCATCTTCGGTCGTGGTGGTGAGGAGATCGAAGAACTGGCGGCCCATGGCATCCCGTTCCAGGTCGTGCCGGGTATCACGGCGGCCAGCGGTTGCGCGGCCTATGCCGGGATTCCGCTGACTCACCGCGATTATGCGCAGTCGGTGCGTTTCATCACCGGCCACCTCAAGGACGGCTCCAGCGATTTGCCATGGGCCGACCTGGTGGCCCCGGCACAAACCCTGGTGTTCTACATGGGGCTGGTGGGCTTGCCGATCATCTGCGAGCAGTTGATCAAGCATGGTCGCGCCGCCGATACCCCGGCGGCGTTGATTCAGCAGGGCACCACGGTCAACCAGCGGGTGTTTACCGGCACCCTGGCGGACCTGCCACGGCTGGTGGCGGAGCATGAAGTGCATGCGCCGACATTGGTGATCGTCGGTGAAGTGGTGCAACTGCGCGAGAAGCTGGCGTGGTTTGAAGGGGCTCAATCAGACGTCTGAGTACCGCGTCGACCTCAATCGCGAGCAGGCTCGCTCCTACAGGGGATGTGTAAACGACACAAGTCCACTGTAGGAGTGAGCCTGCTCGCGATGGGGCCTTCAAAACCTGTACAAATCTCAAGCTCTGCGCCAAACCCCTTTCCCGCTCAACCGCTCCCGATCATGGGCCGCGGTAAAGTCCTGGGCCGGCCCTTTCGGCACTACACCCGTCGGGTTGATGGTGCGGTGGCTGGCGTAGTAATGGTTCTTGATGTGGGTGAAGTCCACTGTCTCGGCAACCCCCGGCCACTGATAAATCTCCCGCAGCCAGTTCGACAGGTTCGGATAATCGACAATCCGCCGCAGGTTGCACTTGAAGTGCCCGTAGTACACCGCATCGAAGCGAATCAGCGTGGTGAACAGGCGGATGTCCGCTTCGGTCAGGTACTCGCCAGCCAGATAGCGGTTGGCGCCCAACAGCAGCTCCAGGTGGTCCAGTTCGGCAAACACCTCATCGAAGGCTTGTTCATAAGCCTGTTGCGAGGTGGCAAACCCTGCGCGGTACACGCCATTGTTGACCGCCGGGTAAATCCGCTCGTTCAGCGCATCGATCTCACCGCGCAGCGGCGCCGGGTAGAAGTCCAGGTCATTGCCGGTCAGGTCGTCGAAGGCGCCATTGAACATGCGGATGATTTCCGATGATTCATTGTTGACGATGCGCTTTTGCTGTTTGTCCCACAGCACCGGTACGGTGACGCGGCCGGTGTAGTCGGCAGTGTCGGCGGTGTAGCGCTGGTGCATGAAGTCGAAGTGATCGAGCTTGTCGCCGGTCGAACCGAGGCTCTGGTCGAAGGTCCAGCCGTTTTCCAGCATCAACCAACTGACCACCGAAACGTCGATCAGGTTTTCGAGGCCTTTGAGTTTGCGCAGGATCAGCGTGCGATGAGCCCACGGACAGGCCAGGGACACGTACAGGTGATAGCGCCCGGGGTCGGCCGCAAAACCGCCGACGCCGGTCGGTCCCGGCTTGCCGTCAGCGGTCAACCAGTTGCGACGCTGCGCCTGTTCACGCTGGAACGCGCCGTCCTTGCTGCTTTCGTACCACTTGTCCTGCCAGCGGCCATCAACTAACAAACCCATGTTCAAGACTCCCGAAACCCATAATCGATGGAGTTGAGTCTATTCCGATGAGTTCGAACAAAAAGCGCAAAAATCGGGCGGAAATGATCGATTAAATCGATTTGTCCCGCGCAGCCCAGTATTTTTCAGCGGTTTCGAAGGCCTGTTCGCGGCTCTGTCCCAGGCCACGCAGGGCCAGGGCCATGGTCGAGATCAGGGCCATTTGCGGGTAGCTGTCGACCACATCGCCACGCCAGACCGCTTTCAAATGTTCAGGATCAAGCGAGGCAGGTTTGACGTGACGCTGCGCCGACAACTGCGGCCATTCCTCATCCCAACTAACGCCGCCGGTGGTGCCGTACAGGTGGCTGTCGGCGTCCGGGTTGATCTCGATTTCGCCGCCATCGCCCTTGATCACGATGGCGGTGTCACCCAGCAGGCCGCTGGCATCGCGATGCACCGCCTGATAACCCGGGTGGAAAATGCTCTGCAGGCCGCAACGGGCGCCCAGCGGATTGAGAATCCGCGCCAGCGAGTGGATGGGCGAACGCAGGCCCAGGGTGTTGCGCAGGTCGATCATGCGTTGCAGCTGTGGCGCCCAGTCCATCAATGGCATGAAGGCCAGGCCGCCGTTATCCAGCGCCGAACCCACCTGTTGCCAGTTTCGGCACAGCGGGATGTTCAATTCACCCAGCAGTTGCTCGCTGTACAAGCGACCGGCCGTGTGGGCACCGCCACCGTGCATGAAAATCCGCACGCCGTTTTGCGCCAGGCACTTGGCTGCCAGCAGATACCACGGTAGATGGCGTTTCTTGCCTGCATAGGTCGGCCAATCCAGATCCACCGCCAGCGCCGGAGGATTCAGACGCTCACGCAAGGCCTCGGTGAAGCCCGCCATCTCTTCCGCGCTTTCTTCCTTGTGCCGCAACAGCATCAGGAATGCGCCGAGTTGGGTTTCCTCGACTTTTTCATCGAACACCATGCCCATGGCCTCGCGGGCCTCGACCCGGGTCAAGTCACGGGCGCCGCGCTTGCCTTTGCCGAGGATCCGCACGAACTGGGCGAACGGATGCTCGGCGGGCGTTTCGAGTGTCAGTGCTGGGTAATCGGTCATAAGCAATTCGTCGGTTTGGGCAGGCCCGCCAGTTTCGCGGCGAGTTTGGCGGGAGTGCCTTTGAACAGTCGGTTCAGGTGCAGGCTGTTGCCTTTTTCCGGGCCGAGTTTCAGGGCGGTGTACTTGATCAACGGGCGGGTGGCCGGTGACAGCTGGAACTCGGCGTAGAAACTGCGCAGCAGTTCGAGGACTTCCCAGTGTTCGGGCGTCAACTCGATGTCTTCGGCAGCCGCCAGGGCACTGGCCACATCGGCAGACCAGTCACTCAGTTCGACCAGGAAACCGTCCTTGTCCAGCTCGATGGCGCGGGCGCCGACCGTCAATGCATTCATAGCCAACTGTTGACCTTGTCGTAGTGAATCGACAGTTCGACGAAGGCCGGGTAATCGATGGCTTTGGCCCAGTCTGGAACCGCAAGCGCACGGGCCTGGGCGTCTTCGGCCAGGACGAACAGCTTCAGGCCACGTGCGCTGAGCGCTATGAACGGCGCAGTGCCTGGCTGCAGCGCATAGGCCGCATCACCGGACAACAGCAACCCGTCGCTGGCGCCGATCACGCGCAGGCAACTGGTCAGGCGTTCATCGCCGAACGGGGAATGAGACAACACATGCAAAGTCGACATCAGAGGGTGATCACCTGGTCGTAACGGTCAATGAGGGTGGTGATTTCGTGGGCGGCCAACACCTGGGCTTCTTCCAGCGACAGGCCGCTCGGGTCCAGGCCGCGCTGGGCGATACTGTCGCCACAGGCAAACAGTTCCTCGACACCGAACATCGGCAGGGCTTGCAGGTTGGCGCTCAGGTCTTTCTGTTGCAGGGCCTTGGCGTTCTGACCGGCGGAAAGCTGAAACACGCCGTCATCGAGAAACAACAGGCCGATCGGCAGATCGAAGGCGCCGCCGGCCAGCACGATATCCAGCGCTTCCCGCGCGCCCGGGCCGGACCATGGTGACTGGCGGCTGATGATCAACAAGGATTTGGCCATGTCATGCGCCTCCGAAACAGATCAAACGGTCGGCATCCTGCGCGGCGTCATGCAATTGACCGAGGCCGGACAATTCCCATGGCGCACCGACGGCTACCGCCTCGCGCTGATAGCGCTTGGCTTCTTCTTCATTCAACACGCCACGACGCAGGGCGGCGGCGATGCACACCACGCCATCGAGTTGATGGTCGCTGACAAAGGTGCGCCATTGCTTGGGCAAGTCCAGTTCATCCTGGGGCGTGACCACGCTGCTGGATGCGTTGTAGACGCCGTCCTGGTAGAAAAACAGCCGGACAATCTCGTGCCCGCCGGCCAGCGCGGCCTGGGCGAACAGCAGGGCGCGGCGCGAGGAGGGCGCATGGGCGGCGGAAAACACGGCGATAGCGAACTTCATGACGGACTCGATCAGCGAAACTGCGGCCATGATAAAGCTTTATCGGCGGGGCGGCTAAAGTGATGTTGTCTGTGCGGGCCTCTTCGCGGGCAAGCCCGCTCCCACAGGTTTTGTGGTCATAGCGTAATCTTTGGCATTGCACAGATCACTGTGGGAGCGGGCTTGGTCCGGGCGGCGATCCGACGATGACGGCCTCACAGCCAACACCAGACTCAGCGCGGCATATACCCCAACTGCCAGCGCCGCGGGATCCTCAACGACAACACCCCAAGCCCGGCAGCCAGCAGGCCACTGGCAAACAACGCCTTGAGCCCCAGGTGGTGTTCCAGCACGGCACCGAGTACCGCGCCGGCGAACATGCCGGTCCAGGGGATCAGTTGCACACGCCAGCCGTTACGGCGCTCGCCGAGCATCCAGCGGCCCAGCCCGCGGCCGAAGCGCGACAGGGCACCGGTGACGTAAGTCAGGCCAACCGGCAGGCCGTTCACTTCTTCCACCGCAGCGTTGAGCATGCCCATTGCAATGATCGCCGCCAGCAGGGCCGGCAGTTGCTCGTCATAAGGCCAGGCTGCGGCGGCGCACAGCAGGGCGGTAATGCACAGCAACAAGGGCAGGGCCCGGCGTCTGCCTAGCCGGCTGACGATAATGCCCAGCGCGTTGCCGACGATGAAGGTGGCGACGAGGATCACCAGGCGCAGGGTCAACCCAAGGTCGCCAGCACTGATGGCGACCGCCATCCGGGTGGTATTGCCGCTCATGAACGAGACGAAGTCGCCGCTGGCCATGAAACCGATGGCGTCGGTCATGCCGGCGAGTACTGAGAGCATGGCCACCAGGCTCAGGCCTATGCGCCCGCGCCATTTCTGCGTGTGCAAGTGACCGGGGCTGGCGTGGGTCCTGGCGGTGTTGGGAAGCATCGGCGAAAGTATCCCTGAACAGTGCTTAGGGTTTTATCCCATTCAGCTCGCAATATTCCAGCCAGTCCATGCCGGCCATTTCCGCCACTTCCCGGTGCACTTCCAGGCGCTGCGCTTGGTAGTCCTGGGGTGTGGTGGTGGTTAACTGCAACGTCAGTTCCCAGGCGAACAAGTGCTGGCGTTCTGCTTCAGCTTCAAACGCTTCGTGCAGCCGTTCCTCGCGATACTGAGCCGCCGTTTCACCCTTCGCCTGAGCCAACAGCGGGTTGAGATGGTCGAGTTCTTCGCGCAACTCGGGGCGCGCATCGAGAAACTTCTTGAGTGCTTGCTCATGCTGCAGTTCGGTTGCCGCCATGGTCGCTCCTTGAGAACGGATTACGAAGATTGCTTCTTGCTGGCCTTGGCCGCTGCCGCCAGGCATTCGAGGGCAAACTGTTCGGTGTAGGTCATCTGGATCGGCGTGGTTTCGCCTTTGACGGTCCTTTCGCCGTCGAGGATGTAGCGAATCCGCTTGTCGGTGACGCCGATTCGCTTGGCAATCCAGGAAGGCGTCTGACCGATCTGGCTGATCAGCTTGTCGGCATATTCAGTGCTCGGTTTGTAGAACTCGGCATTAGGTGTCATCAGGTATCCAGTCAGGGGTGCGATGCAGCGTTATTGGCGCGACAGGGTGCGCGAATCGTTGCGCGCTGTCGCGGTATAAATGCAGTAAAGCAGAACGATACGGGCTGCCGGGGTGATAAAGTCCGCTTTTTCCTGATGAGTGAATGCAATGCGAATTCTGATGGTGGCGCTGGCCGTGACGTTGCTGGCGGGATGCGCCGGCTCGGCGATGAACGACGCCCGCACCAAGGCCCCGTACAAGACCCTGAACTCGGAAAAGCCGGCAAAAGACGTCGCCCAGTGCGTGCAGTTTTCCTGGCAGGACGAGGCCGTGTTCGGTGTCGATGCCGCTGCCTATCTGCAACCGGGGGAGAAGGGCGGCACGACCGTTTACACCCGTTCGGCGGAGTTCTTCGTCGACGTGACCACCGATGCCTCGGGCACGGTGCTGAGCTACTACGCGCAGAAGGACGATTTCGTGGCCAAGCGCCGGTTGGCGGCGTTGGCGACTTGCCTGTGATTTGAAGGTTTATTGCATACCCCTGTAGGAGCGAGCCTGCTCGCGATAGCGGTAAGTCAGTCGACATCAATGTTGAATGACAGTCCGCCATCGCGAGCAGGCTCGCTCCTACAGTGGTTTTGTGTGTTGGTCAGTAATTCAGGCGCTTCTGGAAGAAGAAGTGCTTGTGGCCCGGCGGGTAATCGGCAATGTGCCCGATCTCGCTGTAGCCGCATTTCTTGTAGAACCCAGGCGCCTGGAATTCAAAGGTGTCGAGCCACAGCCCGACGCAGCGCCGTTCCCGCGCCAGGTCTTCGGCCATCTGCATCAACCGGGTGCCCATGCCTTGTCCCCGGGCTTGTTCCGGTACCGCCAGCAAGTCTATGAACAACCACTGATAAAACAACCGGGCGTAAACGCCGCCGACGATTTCGTCGTTGTCGTCGCGTATCAGCAACGCGATATGTTCCGGTGGCGGGCTCGCAGACTTTGAGGCGTTGTAGGCGCGTAACGGCACGAGGATCGCCTCGCGTTCTTCGGTGCTGGGGTTGTTCTTGCGTTCGATACGCAGGTTCATGGCTATATCCTTATGGCATTGAAGCCGCAGCCTATCCCGGTCGCAGCGATTGTTCCATCCCCGCAAAAGTTGAACCGGCGCCAACGCGCAGCTTGCTTGAGGGGGCAAGTGCTGTTCGTTTTCACTTAAGATGTGGACCCTCAGACAAATAACAGGACGCGTTGTCATGTCGAACACCGCCGAGCGGGTCAACATCCTTGAGTCTCAGGTGTTGTCCCACGACTGGTACCTGCTCAAGAAAATCACCTTCGATTACCAACGTAACAATGGCGAGTGGCAACGCCAGGTCCGGGAGGTCTACGACCGTGGCAATGGCGCGGCGATTCTGCTGTACAACCGCGAAAAGCAAACCGTGGTACTGACCCGGCAATTTCGCCTGCCGGTGTTCGTCAACGGTCACGACGGGCTGTTGATCGAAGTGGCGGCGGGGCTGCTGGAAGGCGCGGCGCCTGAAGACCGCATCCGCGATGAAGCGGAGGAAGAGACGGGTTACCGCGTGCACCATGTGCAGAAGGTGTTCGAGGCGTACATGAGCCCCGGTTCGGTGACGGAAAAACTGCACTTCTTCATTGCCGAATACGACGCGAAGTCGAAAGTCAGCGACGGTGGTGGGCTGGAGGCAGAAACCGAGGAACTGGAAGTGCTGGAGTGGGCGTTCGAGGACGCGCTCGAAGCGTTTTACCGCGGCGAAATCTGCGACGCCAAGACCATCATGCTGTTGCAGTATGCGGCGATGAAAAACCTCTTCGCCACAAAAGCTGTGTTCCGTTAAAACAGGTTATCCATACGGCTCGCCCCTGACCACTCACCACCTTCAAGTGTGAGCAACAATTCCTTCGCCTCAAGCCCCCCGGCAAACCCGGTGAGCTTGCCCGACGCGCCAATCACCCGATGACACGGCGCCACGATCGAAATCGGGTTCTTGCCATTCGCCGCACCCACCGCCCTGACCGCCGCCGGGTTGCCGATCTGTTCGGCGATCTGGCTGTAGCTGCGGGTCTCGCCGAACGGGATGGTCAGCAGCGCCGCCCAGACCTTCCTCTGGAATTGCGTGCCGGCAAAATCCAGTTCCAGTTCGAAGCGATCGCGGGTGCCGGAAAAATACTCGCGCAACTGCGCAGCCGTGCGCACCAGAATCGGGTTGTCCGGCGCTTCGCTCATCGGCCCCAGGCGCACCCGGCCGGGTTTGTCGTTTTCCCAGAGGATGGCCGCCAGTCGTGAACCGTTCGCGACCAGCTTCAACTGGCCCACGGGTGAAGCCACGGTGGTGCAGGTATAGGTCATGCCAGGGCTCGCACAAAATTGCTGAACGGGCGTTAAGGATACTGCCTCGACGGGGAGGCGCAATACGTAATCCCGACCATACTTGGCTATGGCTTTTGAAGCGTTTTCCTACGAAATAACAAGAGGAGACTGACTCATGAAGTACGAACCTTTTGCCAAATCGACTACGGCATGAACATCCAGGAAACGGTGGATGCACCGCGTTTCCACCAGCAGTGGCTGCCGGAGGAAACCAACCTGGAAGCCTTCACCACCAGTCCGGACACGGTGAAAATCCTCGAAAGCTGGGGCCACACGTTCGCCGGTCCCCAGGATGCCAACCATCTGGCAGCGATCCTGGTCGGCGCGCCATCCCTGGGTGGCAAACCGGTAGGCAAGAACCGTTACTACGGGGCGAACGACCCACGGCGTAACACCGGGTTGTCGCTGGGTTATTGAGGGTTGTGTCCGGAGGGGGACGGGCTTATGTTCGTCCCCTGATCCCTCGACAATTCAAGGAAGGAAATCATGACCACTGCGTTGCTAATCATCGATGTCCAGCAGGCTTTGTGTTCCGGTGAGTACGAGTGCTTCGAGATTGGACGGGTCATCAACACCATCAATGACCTGTCTGCCCGGGCGCGCAAGGCGGGAGTGCCCGTGGTGCTGATCCAGCATGAAGAAGCGGGCAGCCCGCTGGCGCATGACGCTGCCGGCTGGCAACTGGCCGAAGGGCTGGAAACTTCGCCCAAGGACCACCGCGTGCGCAAGACCACCCCGGATTCGTTCTACCAGACCAATCTGCAAAAACTGTTGCCGAAGGAGGACTTCGAGCGGCTGGTCATCTGCGGCCTGCAGACCGACTATTGCGTCAACGCCACCGTGCGCCAGGCCCTGAAACTGGGCTACGACGTGGTGCTGGCAGGCGACGCGCATTCCACCGTCGACAACGGCAACCTGACCGCCGAAGACATCATCGCCGAGCACAACAAGGACCTGGCGCACCTGACCGGTTCCGTGGCGCGGATCGATGTGATACCGGCCAAGGACATCCACTTCTAATACCACCACATCCCCCCTGTAGGAGTGAGCCTGCTCGCGATGACGTCGTTACAGCCAACATTGATGTTGACTGACCCACCGCTATCGCGAGCAGGCTCACTCCCACAGTAATCCGGTTGCTGGCAGATTTTGCGTACACCCCCAACCTTGGGGGACCGAGCCTGCTCCCACAGAACCTACACCGCTCCGAAAATCTCGATCAGCTCATTGAGGAACGCACTCACCAGATCCCGCTGCCGCGCCGAATGCCGCACCGCCGCGTGAAAGCTGACCTCATAGCGCAACAGCTCCGGGTTCAGCGGGTGTAACTGCCCCAGCTGTTCATGGCGGGTCGCGTAGTGCTGTGGCAGAAACCCCAGGTGCTGGCCGGACAGGATCAGCAGGGCTGCGCCGTCCATGCTGTCGGTGAGCACGGTCAGGCGTTCGATGGACGTGGGGGCCGGCATTTCCGGCAGGGGATGGCTCGGCCAGACCCAGTCGAACCCGCTGACATCTTCCCGGGTCAGCGCGCCGACCTTGCCGAACAGCGGGTGCGAAGGCGCGCAGTAGGCAATCTGGGTTTCCGGGAACAACGGGAAATAATCGATGCTGGGCAAGCGATGCCAGAAGTAACCGATGGCCAGGTCGATATGGCCGTTGATGATTTTTTCTTCCAGCAGCGACGACGACAGTTCGGTGAAGTGGAAGTACAACCCCTCATGCCGCGCCCGCAATCGGGCAATGGCCTGGCCGATTTTCTTGTTCGCCACGGGATCGATTTGCCCCAGCAGGCCGATGTTGATGCTGCCCGAGACTTTGCGGTTGATGTGCTGCACCTCGACCCGAAAACCTTCGGCTGCAGCCAGCAAACGTCGGGCCGCATCGATGAACTGAGTGCCTTTGGGCGTTACCGAAAACCCGCCGCGTCCGCGTTCGCACAAGCGGAAACCGACCCGCGCTTCCAGCGTCGCCAACTGCGCGCTGATAGTGGGTTGCGTGGTGTTGAGGGCGGTTTGCGCCGCCGAGATGCCGCCCGCTTCGACGACGGTCAGAAATACCCGGATCAGGCGCAGATCCAGCTCCGTTACAGTTCCCAGCATGGGGGCTCCCGATTCTCGCTTACATAGATACTGATCTATGTGAACAGTGTGCCTGCGATATTTTATTGCCCGAACTCACGCCCTACATTGCCGTGAAACCAGCGTCATCGTCAGCTTTTTCTGGAGTTTCACCTGAACTGGACGTCGTAGCGAGCGCTGTACCCACAAAAACAACAAACAACAGCATAGGAACAATCGTATGTCAGGTTCCCCAGTGTCTGCGCACGCCGCCGAGGCGAGCGGCGGGTTGGCCATCGAAGGTCACTCCATCGACTACATCCCGGAAAACGAACGCCACGCCAAACTCAGCAGTCAGGGGCCATTCTGGTTCCTCGGCAATTTCCACTTCTTCACCATTTCCATCGGTTTTGTCGGCCCGAGCCTCGGCTTGTCGGCGCTGTGGACCATGCTGGCCGGTGCCCTGGGCATTATGTTCGGCACCATTTTCATGGCGTTCCACGGCTCCCAGGGCCCGGAAATGGGCCTGCCGCAGATGATCCAGTCCCGCGCCCAGTTCGGCTATCGCGGGGTGATCCTGGCGTTGATGGCGACGATGTTTGTATTCGTCGGTTTCAACGTGGTGAACATCTCGCTGATCATGAATGGCCTGGAGCATGTGTTCGGCATTAACCCGACCCTCGTCGCCGTGGCCGTGGTGCTGATTGGCGCGCTGTTGTCGATCTACGGCCACGACCTGATGCACAAGGCCTTCAAGTGGGCCTTGCTGGCGACCTTGCCGCTGTACGCACTGGTGACCATCGCCCTGATGTTTGGTGCGGGTCAGGAAGGCGTCACGCCGGCGACCGACCTGGGCTTCAACTGGGTGGCCTTCGCCACGCTGTTCGCCATCGGCGCGAGCTACAACATCTCCTATGCACCCTACGTGTCTGACTATTCCCGTTACCTGCCGAAAAACACCAGCCGGGCGAAACTGATCGCGGCGGTGTTCATCGGCGCCTCGTTGTCCGGCAGCTGGATGATCGGCCTCGGCGCCTGGCTGGCGCAGGAGCTGAAAGCGGCGGATGCGCTGGTGGCGTTGAATCAGGTCGGCTCCTCGATGGTGCCGGGGCTGGGCAATCTGCTGGTGATCGTCTCGGTGGCGGGCTTCCTACCGATCATCGCCCTCAACACGTACAGCGCCATGCTGACGCTGCTGACCGGCGTCGACTCGATCAGGAAAATCACCCCGACACCCCGTGCCCGAGTACTGTCGATCAGTGTGATCAGCGTCATTCTGTTGACCTGCGTGCTGTCGATCAAAGGTGACGGCATCGCGCTGCTGAACACCTTCCTGGTGTTGTTGCTGTACTTCCTCGTGCCGTGGACCGCCGTCAACCTGGTGGACTACTTCTTTGTGCGCAAGGGCCGCTACGCGATCCCGCATTTCTTCACGCCAAACGGCATCTACGGCGCCTGGCAATTTCGCGGCATCGTCTCGTACCTGATCGGCTTCGCCGCCATGGTGCCGTTCTTCTACATCTACGATGCCGCCGCCGGCAAAGAGGTCTTCGTCGGCCCGCTGGCGCGAGTGCTGGAAGGCGTGGACATCGCCTGGCTGGTGGGGCTGGTGGTGTCGGGCCTGACCTACTACCTGCTCAGCCGCTCGATTGATCTGGCCGCCGAACGCCGGGTGATCGACGCGCTGAGCGAGAGCGACATCGTCGCCATGACCCATTCATCTGCGGAGGCAGGGCGTTGAGCAGCGTAAAAAATACCGTGGTCGCCTGTTGCCAACTGGCACCGAAAATCGGCGATCTGGCGCACAACCGCACGCTCACCGAACGCGCGATTCGCCAGGCAGCCTTTCAAGGCGCGCAGGTCGTGGTGTTGCCGGAACTGGTGCAGAGCGGCTATCTGTTTGCCGACCGCTTTGAGGCGCTGTCGCTGGCGGAAACCGTTGACGGTCCGACCTTGCAACTGTGGCAGGCCCTGGCCCGTGAGCTGAATCTGGTGATCGTCGGCGGATTCTGCGAGCGCCTGCCCGGTGATGAACTGGCCAACAGCGCGGCGATGATCGACGCCAATGGCCTGCGCGCGGTGTACCGCAAGGCGCATCTGTGGGATGCCGAGAAGGACATCTTCACAGCCGGCGATGCGCCACCGCCGGTGGTCGAAACGGTGCATGGGCGGCTCGGCATGCTGATCTGCTACGACCTGGAATTCCCCGAGTGGGTGCGTCTTCCGGCGCTGGCCGGGGCCGATCTGCTGTGTGCACCGGTCAACTGGCCCGACGGCCCGCGGCCGCAAACCGAGCGCCCGGCTGAAGTGCTGCGGGTGCAGGCCAATGCCTCGGTTAATCGCATGTTCATTGCCGCCTGTGATCGCTATGGCCATGAGCGTGGGGTCGGCTGGGTCCAGGGTTCGGTCATAGTCGATGCCGATGGTTACCCGTTGGCCGGGCCGGCGGAGCAGGGCGGCGAGCAGATGTTGCTGGCCACCCTGAACCTCGCCGAGGCGCGCAACAAGCGCATCAGTGCGCGCAACGACCTGCATCAGGACCGCAGGCCGCAGTTGTACGGGCTGCACAGCACTTTGTAACCGTTGATGTCATTGCGTGCTGGACGCCCGTCACGGGCCTATGGCATCGTCGAAACCAAAGGCCATGCAGTGAACGGGATTGTAATGATGGGGGAGGGAAATAGAGTCGACGGTGACGCAGCGAAGGTCACGCTCAAGGCGTTCAATCATTGCGTATTGCACCTTGGCCGGCTGGCGCGGGAGAGCGGGGCGTCGCGATTCATCGCCGATGGCCTGCAGGCATTCGGTCAACTGGTGCCCTTCGCGTCTGCCTGGTGGGGCGAGATGTCGACACCAGGCCCTGATGTTCCCCCCCAGAGCTGGATGCACGGCAGCATCAATCTCCCCGAATCCTTTGCCGCCGAATGGCATCCGGTGGCGGCCAACGATCAGTTCTCCCACGCCACGCTCAATCGTCCCGGTGAGGTGGTGCGCGACAACGGTTTCAACGACCCGTGCGAGGCGGTCAACGATTTTGCCCGGCGCTACGATCTCTACCACTTGATGAGCATCACCTATGAGCTGCCCGAAAGCGGCTTGATGTTTTTCGTCTGCCTCTACCGTGGCCTGGATGAACAGGCGTTCGAGGAGAACGAAGCCGAGCTGTTTTCGGCATTCTGCGATCACCTGTTCCAGCTATGGCGGTTCCAGGTGCAGGACATGATTCGCTTCGATAGCGAAAACGGCGCGAGTGATTTTGGCGTCGCGCGCTTGGACGGCAGCCTGCTGTATGTGGGCGCCAGGTTGTGCGCCGCCATTCAACGGGAATTACCTGGCTGGAGCGGTTCAATGCTGCCGGGCGAGGTGATCGCGCAACTGTCGAAGGCACCCTGCGTGATCCGCCTGGGCCGTTGCGCCCTGACCCTGAGCCCCAACGCCGGACACGTCATCCTGTCCCTCGAAGCACCGTCGGGCGGGGACGGCCTGGCGCCACGGGAGCGCACGGCAGCGATGCTGTTCGCCGCCGGCCACTCCTACAAGGAAATCGCCAAGATGCTCGCCCTGAGCCCCGCGACCGTGCGTACCTACCTGCGCAATTGCTACTTGCAGCTGGGTGTGAAAAGCAAGGTGGAACTGGGTTCGGCCCTGCGTTCGCCGGGTGCGCTGGCGGAGTCCGTGCGCCGGGATTAATCCCAGCCGTTTCAATTATTTGCCTTACCCCTCCTCATTTGCAGAGGTCCATTCGAACGCTGTGCCCTATAGGGTAGGCCCTGTCTATCAGGGGCTGGCGCAGTCGCTTCGGGCCGCTTCAAAACAATAAGAACAGGGGTGAGGCATTTGAGACTTTCCAGGCTTTTTGTCGCCGTCGCGGCGACGACGGCATTTTCCGGCATGGCATTGGCGGCGACACCCGCCGACACGGTCATGCGCAATGGCTACGTCTACACCGTCGATGGCAAGAATTCCGTGCAGCAGGCCATTGCCATTTCGGGCGGCAAGATCGTCTATGTCGGCAGCGATGCCGGGGTCGACGGCTACATCGGCAAGCAAACACAACTGATCGACCTGGCCGGGCGCATGCTGATGCCGGGCTTCGTCGATGCGCACATGCACCCGGGGGATGGCGGTCGCGCCATGACCTTGTGCGACCTGAAATACCAGACCATGACCCGCGCGCAGTTTCAGGCGAGCATCCAGGCCTGCCTCGATGCCGACAAGGACAAGGGTCCGGACGTGTGGCTGGAAGTCGGTAGCTGGGACCGCATGGGCATGACCGGGCTCGACGGCGACGCCGACAAATCGACCCTGGACGCGCTCAAGACCAAGCGTCCGATCCAGGTGCGCTCCACCGACTTCCACACCGTGCTGACCAACTCTCGCGGCCTGGAACTGGCCGGCATCAACAAGAAAACCGCCGACCCTGAAGATGGCAAATACCGACGCGACAGCGCCGGCAACCCGAACGGCATCTGTGAAGACGGCGCCGCCGAATCGTTGGCCGCCGTGGTGCCGCCTGCCACCGACGCGGAAAAACTCAATCAGGTCCGTGCAGCCCTCGACGCCATGCGCCAGCAAGGCATCACCAGTTTCTTCGATGCGCTGTCCGGCCCGGAAAACGGCAAAGCCTTCACCAGCCTGCAGAAGTCCGGCGAACTGACCGCCCGGGCCTTGCTGGCGATCAAGCTGGACCCGGCCGCCGCTGCCGCCGACCCGGTGAAAACCATCGCCGAGGCCAAGGCCCTGGCCAGTACCTACGACCAGGGCGAAGTGCATGCCGCGCCGGGCGTGAACATGCGCCACGTCAAACTGTTCATGGACGGCATCATCAATGCCCCGGCGGACACCGGCGCCATGTTGACCCCGTACCTGCACAACAGCGGCACCGACAAGGCGCCGAAGTGGACGCCGGGCAAGAACCTGGGCGAACTGTACTTCCCGTCGCAAGTGCTCAATCCGTTGTTGCTGCAAGCGGTCAAGGCCGGTCTCGATCCGCACCTGCACGCCACCGGCGAGCGCGCGGTGCGCGATGCACTGGACAGCGTCGCCTACGTGCGCAAGGAACTGCCCGGTCAAGACTTCCGCCCGGCCATCGCGCACGCCGAGTCAGTCGACCCTGCCGACTATTCGCGCTTCAAGGCACTGGACGTCACGGCCACCATGTCGTTCCAGTGGGCGCAGCAGGCACCGTCCACGGTCGACGGCACCAGTGATCACCTTGGCGCCGCGCGATTTGCGCGCATGGAACCCTCGGGCAGCATCGCCCATGCCGGCGGTCGAGTGGCGTTTGGCAGCGATTGGCCGGTCGATCCGCTGGATGAGTTCCTCGCGCTGAAAGTCGGTGTCACCCGTTCCGGCGACCCCACCAATCCGCACAGCTATGGGCCGAAGTATGCCGGGCGACTCAATGCCGATCCGGCGCTGTCGCGAGCCGAAGTGCTGCGCAGCATCACCCTCAGTTCCGCCGAACAGCTGAAGCTGGACGCGGTGCTGGGCTCGGTCGAAGTCGGCAAGTTCGCTGACCTGATCGTGCTCGACAAGAACTTCATGCAGGTGCCCGAGGAGGAACTGGGCCGCAATGACGTGCTGCTGACGCTGGTCGGCGGCAAGGTCGTGTGGGCCAAGGCGCCGTTCCTCGGGCTTGCGCCACACGTGGTTTCCCAAGCGGTTACTTCCCGATCCGCCCCATAAAAACTAGAGAGCGTTCCGATGCGATTGATTCCAAACCTGTTGGCCGCCGCGCTGGCCTTGTCGTCGGTGCAGGCCATGGCCGCCGCCGACCTGGTGTTGTTCAACGGCAAGGTCTTTACCGCCGAACCCGGCCAGGCACTGGTGCAGGCTGTTGCGGTGCAAGACGGCAAGATTCTGAAAGTGGGCAGCGATGCCGAAATCAACGCTCTGGCCGATGCCAAGACCCAGCGCATCGACCTGGCGGGCAAAGTGTTGATGCCGGGCATGATCGACACCCACAGCCACCCGGTCACGGGCGCTTTCGACAGCATGAAGGCCAACCTGCTGGACGAGGTCAAACCCTTGCCGGAACTGGAGCAATGGTTGATCGAAGAAGACAAGGCCGGACGTGCCCGCTCCGGCGACGTGATCAGCGTGGCCGGGGTCAGTTCGGCCTACTGGGAGAAAAGCCGTGAACTGGGCAAGGTGTTCAATCAGGGACGCTGGGCGGATCAACCGATTGTCTTCAGCGGCATCGACGGCCACACCGGTTGGGCCAACAACGCGATGCTCAAGCGCTTGAACATCGACGCGGCACTGGTCAAAAGCCTGCCGGAAAAAGAGCGCGGCTACATCGGCCATGAAGCGGACTTCACGCCGAACGGCTACTTCGCCGAATCCCGCTGGGACGTGGTGCGCAACGGTATTCCGGCGCCCACCCCGGAGGCCATGCTCAAGGCCGCTCGCGAGGCGGTGAAGATCAACAATCAGTTCGGCGTCACCGCCTGGATGGACGCGGCGGCGAACGGCGGCAGTGAAGATTCGCTGTTCGATTTCCATGCCACCGCGGAAAGTGTCGGCGTGCTGCCGCTGTACAAGGAGCTGGCGCAGAACGGCGAGCTCAGTGCCCACGTCGCCGCGTTGATGGTCACCAATCCGAAGAGCAAACCCGCCGACCTGGAAGTGATCGCCACGGTGATGAAGCAGTTCGAGGGCGTGCCTAACCTGACGTTCCCCGGCATCAAGGTGTTTGTCGACGGCATTCTCGAATTCCCGGGGCAAACCGCAGCGGTCATCGTGCCGTTCAAGAACAGCCATAAAAATGGTCAGTTGCTGACCGACCCGGCGCACTTCGGCGAACTGGTGGTGGCGGCGGAAAAACGCGGCTGGATCGTGCACATGCACGCCGTCGGCGACCGCGCGGTGCGTGAAGCGCTCAATGGCGTGGCGTATGCGCGCAAGCTCAGCCCGACGCCGGTGCCCCACAGCATCGCGCACCTGCAACTGGTCAACCCCAAGGAGTTTCCACGCTTCAAAGAACTGGGCGTGATCGCTTCGATGCAACTGCTGTGGGCCACCGGCGAGTCCTACACCGTCGAACTGGTCAAGCCTTACATCAGCGCCTTTGCCTACGGTTACCAGTATCCCGCGCGGTCCCTGCATAACGCCGGCGCGACGATTGCCGGTGGCAGCGACTGGCCGGTGTCGAGCGCCAACCCGTTCAACGCCATTGCCCAGGCCAGCACGCGCAAAGGTCCGTTGGGCGTGCTCAATGCCAAGGAAAGCATCGACCGCCAGACCATGTTCTACGCCTACACCATCAACGCGGCGAAAACCCTGCGCCTGGAGCAGCAGATCGGTTCGCTGGCACCGGGCAAGCAGGCCGACCTGATCATCCTCGACCGTGATGTGTTCAAGGTCAGCGATGACGACCTGTTCGAAACCAAAGTCCTGAACACCTTCTTCGCCGGCAAGCAGGTCTACGCCCCCGCGTCCTGACCTGCGAACACCCAGCACCCGCAAAAAACTGCCAGCCCCTCGTAGCGCGAGGGGCCTGGCATCGCCATGCCTGAAATTCCCCGTACGCCATAACAACAAGAGAACTGTATGAACGCACTTTCAGCATTGACCCTCGCAGCACTCGCACTGGCCCCCCTGACCAGCCAGGCCCTGGCCCTCAACGATGATTTCAGCCTGGATATGACCCTGGGCGTCGTCAGCGACTACCGTTCCCGGGGCATCTCGCAAACCCTGGGCGATCCGGCGGTACAGGGCGGCGCAACGCTGCTGCACAGCAGCGGCCTGTACATCGGCGCCTGGACCTCCAACGTGGATTTCGGCGGCGGCTTCGACACCCGGCAGGAGCGTGAGTACTACGCCGGTTACTACTGGCAGGCGACGGACGCGATCAGCCTGGATCTGGGCTACATCAAGTACGACTACCCGAAAAATTCCGAATTCAACCTGAGCGAAATCTACGCCGTCCTCGACCTGTACGGCGTGAAGCTGGGTGCCAATTACTCCAAGGACACGCCGAACGTTTTCGGCGAAGACCAGGACACGCTCTACACTTACGTCGGCTACAAGTTCACGCTGCCGGCCGAAGTCGGCCTGGAGTTGCGCGTGGGACGCAACGACGTGAAAGACCCGGCTTTCTGGTCCTCCAACGGCGACAACCGCGAGGCCTACTACGAGTGGGAGGCCAAGTTGACCCGTGATTTTGTTGGCGTGACCTGGGGCCTGAGCTATGTCGACACCGACCTGACGAAGAGTGAATGCAGTGGCTGGTATGGCTATGACGACCTGTGCTCGGCCACGGTCGTTGCAAGTGCCACCAAGACCTTCTAGGTTCAACCTCGACGATAAAAACAGCTCCTCAAAGGAAACACCGTCATGAGTGCGCAACGCAGTCCCCTGGTCGAGACCCGCTCGATCGATTTCATTCCCGAGGCTGAGCGACATGGCAGTCTCTACAGCCAGTTCACCCTGTGGCTCGGCGCCAACCTGCAAATCACCGCCATCGTCACCGGCGCCCTGGCCGTGGTGCTGGGCGGCGATGTGTTCTGGTCGCTGATCGGCTTGCTGATCGGGCAAGTGCTCGGCGGTGCCGTGGTGGCGCTGCACGCGGCGCAAGGGCCGAAGCTCGGCTTGCCGCAGATGATCTCCAGTCGCGTGCAGTTCGGGGTGTATGGCGCGGCGATCCCGATTGTTTTGGTGTGCCTGATGTATCTGGGTTTCAGCGCCACCGGCGCGGTGCTGTCGGGGCAGGCGATCGCGCAGTTGATCAGTGTCAGCGACAGCACCGGCATCCTGATTTTCGCGGCGTGCATCGCGTTCCTGACGATCTTCGGGTATCGGGTGATTCACCTGGTCGGGCGGGTGGCCAGCGTGCTGGGCATCATCGCCTTCGCCTACCTGTTCACCCGGTTGATGACCCTCAACGACATCGGCCTGCTGCTCGACAATCGTCATTTTGCCTGGGGTACTTTCCTGCTGGCGGTTTCGCTCTCGGCATCCTGGCAGATCGCCTTCGGCCCCTACGTGGCGGACTACTCACGCTACCTGCCGAGCAAGACTTCATCGTGGAAAACCTTCACCGCCGTGGGCCTCGGCACAGTGCTGGGGGCTCAGACTTCGATGGTGCTGGGGGTGTTCGCCGCCGCACTGGCCGGGGCCAATTTCCGTGGGCACGAAGTGGCGACGATTGTCGGCCTGGGCAGTAGCGGTGTGATCGCGTCCTTGCTGTACCTGAGCATTGTGTTCGGCAAGGTCACGGTGTCCACCCTCAACGCCTACGGCAGTTTCATGTGCATCGCCACCATCATCAGTGGTTTTCGTCGTCGCCTGGAAATCACCGCCCGCCAGCGCATGCTGTTTGTGCTGCTGATCGTCGCGGCGTCCACCGCGCTGGCATTGCTGGGGCAGTACTCGTTCCTCAACTCGTTCAAGTACTTCATCCTGTTTTTGCTGACGTTCTTCACCCCGTGGAGCGCGATCAACCTGGTGGATTACTACTTCATCAACAAGGAGCGTTACGACATTCCTGCGTTGTCCGACCCGAACGGGCGCTATGGTCGCTGGAACGTGCTGGGAATCAGCGTCTATGTGATCGGCGTGTTGATCCAGTTGCCTTTTGTCGACACCCATTTCTACTCCGGGCCGATGGTTGCGCTACTGGGTGGCGTGGATATTTCCTGGATCGTCGGGCTGCTGGTGCCGGGTGTGATCTATTACGCGCTGGCCAAGCCGTCGATGAGTGGAGTGGTGGTTGAGCGGGGTTAATACCCGCACTTATGGCGAGGGAGCTTTTGTGGCGAGGGAGCTTGCTCCCGCTGGACTGCGCAGCAGGCCCATCTTTTAGGGCCGCTTCGCGCCCCAACGGGAGCAAGCTCCCTCGCCACAGGTTCAGCGTTTACCAGTTAGCGCTTCGGCAGTTTCCAACGCTCACGCAACCGTTCGTACTGCGCTTCAGGCAATTGCACCAGCACCGGGGATTTGCCCGGGTCCAGCCAATCGAACAACCGCGCGATATCCCCCGGGTCCATGGCCGTACAGCCACGGGTAGGTGCACTGGGGCCACGCCAGATGTGGAAGAAAATGCATGAACCGGCAGCAGGAGAGGCCGGAATGTTGTGCTGGATGACGATGCCTTGGCGGTACAGCTCATCCGAGCGGCGCATCCGTTCGGAGCTGTTCCAGTCCTTTTCGACGACCGCTCCGTCGACCAGTTCGTTGTAGCGAGTCGATTGGCTGTCATCCACGCATTCGATGGTCGGCGTCAACGGTAGATAAGGCAGGCGGGTTTCGGCCGCAGGCGCGTAGCCAAACGCCGTGCCCAGCTTGAACATTCCTGCCGGTGCCTTGCCATCGCCTTCCTGTTTGACCAGTCCTTCAGGTTGCCCGATATCGAGCAGCCCCTTGCCCCAACCCATGCCGTTCTTGCCGAGCACCACAGCAAAGGGCGCTTCGAATTTTTGGAAGGCCTGCCCGTGACGCTCATAACGCTGTGCAGTACCCTGAATGTCATCCCAGCTTTTACTGGTGACCACGATCAGTTGGTCGCTGCCGTCGAGTCCCTGGGCCATTGCGGCCAGCGGAAACAACGCCACCAACAGGGCCTTGAGCAGAATGTTCATGGTGCAAGCGGCGTGATGGGGAAGTCCATGACGTCCGGCTTCGGCGGATTCCCGCTGTACGTGAAGTGCCACCACTCAGCCGAATAACCCACAAAGCCTTCCTTGGCCATGGCACTGGTCAGGCGCTGGCGATTGGCTTTGGCCGTGGCGTTGATCAGCGTCGAGTCGGTGTGCGCCCGCTCATCGAAGCAGTCAAAGCCGGTACCCATGTCGAGGGCGCCGTCGTGCCAGCGCTTGCCATAAGGTGCCGTGCAATCCACTGGCGTGGCAGAAGGCGTCCAGGTGTCGGCAGGCAGGGCGTCGGGACCGGTCATCGTCAGGTCGACTGTGTTGCCCCGGGAATGATTGGACACCCGGGCCACATAACCCAGGCGCCAGAAGTCCTGCTTGTCGACCCGTGGATAGAACTCGGTCTTCAGCGGGTCGCCAGGTTCGGTGGCGAAGCGGCCCATGTCCGCCACCGCACGCTTGGGTCGATAGCAGTCGAATACTTTCAAGCCGTAGCCTTCGGCTTTCAGTGAGCGTTGCACTCGGGCTAACGCCTTCGCAGCGTCCTCCGACAGTAGACATTCCGCCGCCTGGTAGCCGTCGAGCGGGTGCCCGGTGAAGTTGTGCGCGCTGGCGTAGCGGATGTCCTGCTCTATGCCCGGGTCGACGCTGCGCACATACACCATGTGCCCGGGTTTCGACTCGTCGGCCATGCACGGCGTGGCAAGGCTCAGGCACAGCAACAACAGACAGGGTGAACGCGACATCGGAAAAGGCTCCATGCATGACCAGTCATTCCATCATGGCTTGAAACCGTCCGTACCTCCATGAAGTTGTTGATCGGCGTGATAGGACGAACGCACCAGCGGCCCGGACGCCACGTTCTTGAAGCCCATGCGCGTGCCTTCCTCGGCGAACCAGGCAAAGGTGTCCGGGTGCACGAAGCGCTGCACCGGCAAGTGACTGCGCGAGGGTTGCAGGTATTGGCCGAGGGTCAGCATGTCGATGTCGTGCTCGCGCATGCGCTGCATGACCTCGATGACTTCCTCGTCGGTTTCGCCAAGGCCCAGCATCAGGCCGGATTTGGTCGGCACATGGGGCACCGCTTGCTTGAACTTTTGCAGCAGGTCCAGCGACCACTCGAAGTCCGAACCCGGCCGTGCAGCCTTGTACAGGCGCGGCACGGTTTCCAGGTTGTGGTTGAACACATCCGGCGGCTCATTGGCGGTGATTGCCAGGGCCACGTCCATGCGTCCGCGATAATCCGGCACCAGGGTTTCCAGTTGAATGCCGGGGGACAGCTTGCGGATTTCCCGCAGGCAATCGACAAAGTGTTGGGCGCCGCCGTCGCGCAAATCGTCGCGGTCCACCGAGGTGATCACCACGTACTTCAAGCGCAGCTCGGCGATGGCCACGGCGAGGTTCATCGGCTCGTTGGCGTCCAGCGGTTTGGGCCGGCCATGGCCGACATCGCAGAACGGACAGCGACGGGTGCAGATGTCGCCCATGATCATGAAAGTCGCCGTGCCACCGGAAAAACACTCGCCGAGGTTCGGGCACGAAGCTTCTTCGCAGACGCTGTGCAGTTTGTGCTTGCGCAGCAGCTGCTTGATCCGGTCGACCTCGGGAGAGATCGGCATGCGCACGCGAATCCAGTCCGGTTTGCGCGGGAATTCATCCGTGGGAATGATCTTCACCGGAATCCGCGCGACCTTTTCCGCTCCGCGCAGTTTGGTGCCGATTTCTACTTTGGCCGGGCTCTTGCCGGTCGATTCGACAATGGCATTCATGATGCTTTCCTTGTGCAACAGGGCGCAGAACCTGTAGGAGTGAGCCTGCTCGCGATAGCGTCGTATCAGTCAATATGAATAGCGACTGATCCACCGCTATCGCGAGCAGGCTCGCTCCTACAGGGGTTTTGTGTTGTGTGCTCAGTCGCGGTAGACCGGGAAGTCGGCGCACAGGGCGGCCGCCTGCCGGGCGACATTGGCCTCGATATCGGCATCGCCCAAGTGATCGAGGATGTCGCAGATCCAGCCGGCCAGGGCAATGCTTTGCGCTTCCTTGAAGCCACGGCTGGTGATCGCCGGCGTACCGATGCGCAGGCCGGAGGTCACGAACGGCGATTGCGGATCGTTGGGCACGGCGTTCTTGTTCACGGTGATGCCGGCACGGCCGAGGGCGGCGTCAGCGTCTTTGCCGGTCAGGCCCTGGCGGATCAGGCTGACCAGGAACAAGTGGTTGTCGGTACCGCCGGACACCACGTCGTAACCGCGCTCGATAAACACTTGCGCCATGGCCTGGGCGTTGCGGATCACTTGTGCCTGATAAGTCTTGAAGCCTGGTTCCAGCGCTTCCTTGAAGCACACGGCCTTGGCGGCGATCACGTGCATCAGCGGGCCACCCTGACCGCCGGGGAATACCGCGGCGTTTAGCTTCTTCTCCAGCTCCGGGTTGGCCTTGGCCAGAATCAGACCGCCACGGGGGCCGCGCAGGGTCTTGTGGGTGGTGGTGGTGACCACGTCGGCGTAGGGCAGGGGATTGGGGTACAGACCGGTCGCCACCAAGCCGGCGACGTGGGCCATGTCGACGAAGAAATACGCGCCGACCTTGTCCGCGATCTGACGGAAGCGCGGGAAGTCCAGGGTCTTCGAATAGGCCGAGAACCCGGCGATGATCATCTTCGGCTTGTGCTCGACCGCCAGGCGCTCGACTTCGTCGTAGTCGATCAGGCCCGTGGTGGTGTCGATGCCGTACTGCACGGCGTTGTACAGCTTGCCGGAAAAACTCACCTTGGCCCCGTGGGTCAGGTGACCGCCGTGGGCCAGGCTCATGCCCAGCACGGTGTCGCCGGCTTGCAGCAGGGCCAGATAAACCGCGGCGTTGGCCTGGCTGCCGGAGTGCGGCTGGACGTTGGCGTAATCGGCGCCGAACAGCTGTTTGGCGCGATCGATGGCCAGTTGCTCGACCACATCGACGTGCTCGCAGCCGCCGTAGTAACGCTTGCCCGGATAGCCTTCGGCGTACTTGTTGGTCAGGCCGCTGCCTTGTGCCTCCATCACCCGCTGGCTGGTGTAGTTTTCCGAGGCAATCAGTTCGATATGGTGCTCCTGCCGCGCATCCTCGGCGTTCATCGCCGCCAGCAGTTCGTCGTCATAGCCTTTGATCTGGTCGTGCTTGCTGAACATGGTGTGGTCCTTTTGCGGATTCGGGAAATGCCCAGGGGGCTTCAAGCGTCGGCGTGTTCTGCGGTCAGGCGTTCATAGGCGTCTTGATCCAGTAGATCGCTCAACGCCAGGGCATCGACCGGTTTGAAGCGAAAGAACCAGCCTTCACCCAATGGGTCTTCGTTGACCAGTTCCGGGGTGCTCTCCAGCGTCGTGTTGATCTCGACCACTTCACCGTCCAGCGGCATGCCGATACTGCTGGCGGCCTTCACCGATTCCAGCACCGACACTTCAGCGCCTGCATCGAAGGCGCCCAGTTCAGGCACTTGAACGAACACCACATCCCCCAACGCCTGCTGGGCAAACGCGGTGATGCCGACGGTGACCAGGCCATTGCTCTCAAGGCGCAACCATTCGTGATCGACGGTAAAACGCAATTGGCTCATATCAACTCCTTATTGTTTTAAGGCTCGTGGCGGGACGACGAGCGGGGTTGCAGGAGTGATAGCAAGGGCGGTGCCAATGTTTTTTATTTGTTTTAAATCAATGGCTTGAAGTGATTTTATTAAGTGCGAAAGATTCCATTCGTATTGAAATCAATACAGACAAGCAGGGCAGTGGGCGCAGACGCCGTAATTGCGGGTGGGAAAGGTTTTGTCTTGATTTCGCTACGCTGTATCGATTTGCAGACGAAAAGTGCAGATGCAACACAGTCCACTGTAGGAGTGAGCCTGCTCGCGATGAGGGCGTGTCAGTCGAAATGTATGTTGACTGTCAGGCCGCTATCGCGAGCAGGCTCGCTCCTACAGGGGAATGTGTTCCGACAGATCACTCAGGGCTTGGCGGGAATCCCATACTTGCGCAATCGAATCGCGATGGCGCTATGGGACGTCTGCAACCGCGCCGCCAGCAACCGGCTGGACGGATAGCTGCGATAAAGCTGTTCCAGCAGGTTCTTCTCAAAGTCGCCAACCGCCTCTTCCAGGCTGCCGACTTCGCCGTCGTTCTGCCGCTCAACGGCGGTGCGGGCGATGTCCAGGTCGTCGATGTCCACCAGCGGGTTTTCGCAAATCGCCGCTGCGCGAAAGATCACGTTTTGCAGTTGCCGCACGTTGCCCGGCCAGCGGTTGCCGAGCAGGGCGCTGAAGGTGCTCGGTGCCAAACGACACGGCGGTCGCTGGATCTGCGCGCAGGCCTGTTGCATGAAGTGATTGGCCATCAGCAGGATGTCATGACCACGCTCGCGCAGCGGCGGCACTTGCAGGTTGAGCACGTTGAGACGGTAGAACAGGTCTTCGCGAAAACGCCCTTCGGCGACCATTTTTTCCAGGTCGCGGTGGGTCGCGCTGAGCACCCGCACATTGACCCGAACCTCTTTGTCGCCACCGACCCGACGGAAGCAGCCATCGCTCAAGAAACGCAACAACTTGGCCTGCAGATAGGGCGACATTTCCCCCACTTCATCGAGGAACACCGTGCCCTGGTCGGCCAGTTCCAGCAGGCCGAGCTTGCCGCCCCGTTGCGCGCCGGTGAAGGCACCGGGGGCGTAGCCGAACAGTTCGCTTTCGGCCAGGCTCTCCGGCAGCGCCGCGCAGTTCAGGGCCAGAAACGGCGCATCGTGCCGTGGGCTGATGGCATGGCAGGCGCGGGCCACCAGCTCCTTGCCGGTGCCGGTTTCACCCTGGATCAGCAACGGCGCATCGAGGGCCGCCACCCGTTGGGCGCGGGCCTTGAGCGCACGGATCGGCGGCGATTCGCCGAGCAGCGCATCGAAGCCTTCGGCATGGTCATGGTGCAGCGCCGACAGGCGTTCGCCAATGCGACTGGGTTGATACAGGGTGAGCAGCGCGCCGGCGTCGGTGATCGGCATCGCGTCGAGCAGCAGCGTCTGGCCGCCGAGACTGACCTCGTGCATCGGCAGGCGGAAATGCTGAGCGATCAAGGTGCGCTGCAAATCGGCATCGTCGAACAGCGCGGTCAGCGATTCACCAGCCGGTTCGCGGCCGCAGAGGGCGATCAGCGCCGGGTTGGCCAGCAGCACATGACCGCGGTCATCCACCGCCAGCACCGGGTCGGAACTGGCTGCCAGCAACGCGTCCAGTTGCAGGCGCCGGCGTTGCCCCGGAAGGATGTCGACCATGGTCACCGCTTGCACGCCGCGCACGTCGAAAAGTGCCTCGCGCAACTCTTCCAGCACCTCGGCGCCGAGGGTCGGCGCATCGATGTAGACGTTCGGCGGCACCATCTCCACGGCGTCCAGGTTGAAACTGCGACCACCGAGCAGGGCCAGCACTTCCTGGGTGATGCCGACGCGGTCGATGAAGGTGACGTGGATGCGCATGACGGGCCTGCAAGGTTGGCGAACCGAATCAGTATGCCCGGCAAAATTTGAATTTGGCGAGTGTCACATCACGGCTTGCCGGTTTTACGGGCGCTGGCGGCCAAGTCCTCGAGGAACGCCTGGAGGATCGGTGGCGGTGCCGCGCCGCGTCGGGTGATCACGTCGAATGGCGATTTCAAACGCAGACTCCCTGGGGCCAACTGGTGCATCTCGCCGCTCTTGACCCACTGGGCGGCGAAGTGCTCAGGCAGAAAACCCAGGTAGGCGCCGGAAATGATCAGGATCGCGGTGGCTTCGATGTTGTCCACGGTGGCGGCCGCCTTGCTCACGCCCAGGTGTTCGAGGTCGTATTGCTGCATGTAGCCGCGCACGACGATGCGCCCGGCAGCGACTTCTTCGAGCAGTTCCTCACCTTCGGCGTGGCTGCCGAACAAGGGGTGACGCCGGCCGCAATACAAACCCAGGGCTTCCTGGTACAGCGGTGATTGCAGCAACCCCGGCACATGGATCGGAAAGTGCCCGATGGCCAGGTGCAGGCGACCGTCGAGCACCCGTTCTTCGAGTTCCGCCGGGGTGCCGACGTACACGTTCAGATGCACGTCATGGCCCCGTGAAACGAAGCGCTGGGTGGTGCGCGGAATCGGTGAGTCGGGGTCGGTGATCGTGGTGTCGATGATCCCCAGGTTGAGCTTGCCGCTGATGTGCTGCTTGAGCACGTCGGCGTCCATGCAGAAGTTTTCCACCGCCGACAGCAGGCGCTGGGTGGCTTCATGAATGGCCACCCCTTGTTCGGTCAGGCGAAAGCCGCTGCGCCCGCGCTGGCAGAGTTTGACCCCGAGACGGGTTTCCAGGTGGGTCATCTGTTCGCTGATGGTCGACTGCCCGGCATTGAGCGCCGCCTGCGCAGCGGAAAAGCCGCCGCAGCGGACAATCGTGGCAAACACCCTGAGCAGTTTCAGGTCGACATCGTGCAGCTGGATCATCTTTGACCTCCGGCCTGTGGATGCATCGGCAATACCGATATGAGTATCTGATGTTTAGCATTTTTTCCACGAAAACCTGCGCCCATAGTCTTTCCAACGGCGGTCGCCTTGCAGTCCGCCAAGCCGATAACAAGAAGTGGAGAGGCTAGAAATGTCGAACAACGGTTATGAATCCGGTCGCCTGAACCTGCCATTCGTAGGTCATTGCACCTTTGGCAAATCCCCGGTGTGCACCGATTGGGATGCACTGGATGCCGACGTCGCGGTGCTCGGCGTGCCCAACGATATGGGCACCCAGTGGCGCTCCGGCGCACGCTTCGGACCACGCGGGATTCGCGAAGCATCGACGCTGTTTTCCTTCGGCCACGCTGGCGCCTACGATCACGAAGATGACGTGATGTACCTCACCGCATCGGACGTGCGCATGGTCGACGTCGGTGATGCCGACATCGTCCACACCGACATGGTCACCAGCAACAAGAACACCGAATACGCCGTGCGCAAGATCCTCGACGCCGGCGTGATGCCGGTGGTGCTCGGCGGCGACCACTCAGTGCACGCGCCAGTGATCAAGGCCTTCGAAGGCCGCGGCCCGATCCACATCATTCACTTCGATGCGCACCTGGATTTCGTCGACGAACGCCACGGTGTTCGCTACGGCCACGGCAACCCGCTGCGCCGCGCCTCGGAAATGAACCACATTGTCGGCATGACCCAGATGGGCATCCGCAACGTGTCGTCGTCCAACCGCGACGACTATGAAGCGGCCCATGAAGCCGGCTCGAAAATCCTCTCAGTGCGTGACGTGCGTCGCCTTGGCGTCGAGGGTGTGCTGGCGCTGATCCCGCAGGACATCAACTACTACATCACCATCGACATCGACGGTTTCGACCCGTCCATCGCCCCCGGCACCGGCACCCCGAGCCACGGCGGCTTCCTCTACTACGAAGTGCTGGAAATCATCCAGGCCCTGGCCAAGCGCAGCAAAGGCAACATCGTCGGCATGGACCTGGTGGAAGTGGCACCGGTCTACGACCCGACCGGCATGACCTCGATCCTGGCCGCGCAACTGTTGCTCAACAGCATCGGTTTCATCTTCCACGAGCGTGGCAAGGTGCGGGCAGCCGCCGAGAGCGAAGCCGCATCAGCCTGATCATCGAAACCAGTGACCCGGCAGGCTCTGACTGCCGGGCAGAGAGAACAAAAATGGACACGATCGTCAAAAGTTACCTGCAAAAATTCGGCGTCAGCGAAGCCACCCAGACCTTCCTCAGCAAGGTCCAGAAAATGTTCATCGGCGGCGCCTGGGTCGAAGCCAGCGACGGCCAGACTTCCGATGTGATCGAACCTTCGACCGAAGGCCTGATCACCCGCATTCCCATGGGCACCACCGATGACCTGGACCGCGCCGTGCAAGCCGCCCGCGCGCAGTTCGACGGCGGCGCCTGGCGCCAGGCCAAACCGGCCGAACGCGAGCGCATGATGCAGCGCCTGGCCGACCTGATCGAGCAGAACGCTGCTGAACTGGCGGAAATCGAATCCATCGACATGGGCAAATCGGTTGCCTTCGCCAAGGACGTGGACATCCAGGGCACCGTGGATACCCTGCGTTACTTCGCCGGCTGGGCTACCAAACTGCACGGGCGTACCGTCGAACCTTCGCTGCCGGGCAACTACCTGGCCTATACCCGCAAGGAAGCGGTGGGCGTAGTTGGCGCCATCGTGCCGTGGAACTTCCCGCTGCAAACCATGGCCTGGAAGCTCGGCGCGGCGCTGGCGACCGGTTGCACCGTGGTGGTCAAGCCTGCCGAACTGACTTCGTTGTCGGCCCTGCGTTTTGCTGAACTGGTGCAGGAAGCAGGTATTCCCGACGGCGTGATCAACATCGTCACCGGGCGCGGCAGCGTGGTCGGTGCGGCCATGGCCACCCACCCGGGCATCGACAAACTGACCTTCACCGGTTCGACCCCGGTCGGCCAGACTGTCGGCCGCGCAGCGCTGAATGACATGAAGCGCCTGACCCTGGAACTCGGTGGCAAATCACCGGTCATCGTCTGCGCCGACGCCGACATCCCGGCCGCCGCCCAAGCGGTCGCCAACGGCGTGTTTTTCAACTCCGGGCAGGTATGCGACGCCGGTACACGGGCCTATATTCATAGGAGTGTCTACGACGAGTTCCTGCGCGAACTGATTGCCTACACACGCACCCTGAAAATCGCCCCGGGCCTGGATCCTGATTGCTTCATCGGCCCGCTGGTTTCGGCCCTGCAAAAGCAGCGCGTGACCGAGTACATCGAAACCGGCAAGGCCGAAGGCGCCGAACTGGTCTACGGCGGCCAACCGGTCGATGGCCCAGGCTTCTTCGTCGAGCCGACCATCTTCGCCAATTGCCGCAACGACATGCGCATTGTCCAGGAAGAGATCTTCGGCCCGGTGCTGGTCACCGCACCGTTCGACGACGAGGAAGAAGCGCTGGCCCTGGCCAACGATTCGCCCTTCGGCCTGGCGGCGGCACTGTATTCCAACGACCTGGGCAAGGTGCACAGCCTGATTCCACGCTTGAAAGCAGGCTCGGTCTACGTCAACGCCCACGGCACCCTCGATCCGTCGATGCCGTTCGGTGGCTACAAGCAGTCCGGATTCGGCAAGGACCTGGGCGCCGAGCAGCTCGACTACCTGCTCGAAACCAAGGCGGTGTGGATCACGCTGCCGGGCTGACGCGCCCCCACAATCAAAAGGCATCTGCAACAACGCCAGGTAGGCACGGGCAACACTGAACCTGTGGCGAGGGAGCTTGCTCCCGCTGGACTGCGCAGCAGTCCCATTTTCAGGGCCACAGGGGAGTCGTTCACCCGAAAGAACGCGGTTATCTCGTCATGATCTTCCAACAATAAGAGTCCATCATGAACACTAACGCCAAGTCCGCCCCGAGCGTGTCCAGCCTCGACGAAAAATCCGTCGTCGAGGGGCATTCGATTGACTTCATCCCCGAGAACGAGCGCACTGACAAGCTGGCCAGTCAGGGCCCGTTCTGGTTCCTCGGCAATTTCACCTTCTTCACCATGACCATCGGCTTCGTTGGCCCAAGCGTCGGCCTGACCGCGCTCTGGACCACGCTGGCCGGCACGCTGGGCATCATGTTCGGCACACTGTTCATGGCGTTTCACGGCTCCCAGGGCCCGCACCTTGGCCTGCCGCAGATGATCCAGTCCCGTGCGCAGTTCGGTTATCGCGGGGTAATCCTGGTGTTGCTGGCGACGCTGTTCGTGTTCGCCGGCTTCAACATCGTCAACCTGGTACTGATGATGCAGGGGCTGCACACGCTGTTCGGGTTCAACCCCGCAGTGATCGCAGTGGCGGTGACCATACCGGCGGCGGTGCTGGCGATTCTCGGCCATGACTGGATGCACCGCAGCTTCAAATGGGCGCTGTACCTGTCGTTGCCGCTGTATGGCCTGGTGACCTTGGCGGTGGTGATGGGCTGGGTGCCGGATGCGGTGCTGCCGGCACTCGCGGAAGGCGAAGTGGCCCGTGAGCCGCTGGGTTTCAACTGGACCGGTTTCATCGCGCAGTTTGCGGCGGCGGCCAGTTACAACATCGCCTACGCCCCTTACGTGTCGGACTACTCGCGCTACCTGCCGAAAAATACCTCCAGCGGCAAGCTGATCGCCGTGGTGTTCCTCGGGGCTTCGTTGTCCGGTGCGTGGATGATTTCCGTGGGTGGCTGGCTGGCCGATCACCTGCACTCCACTGACGTGCTGGTGGCCCTCGGGCAAGTCGGCAACACCGTGTCGCCGCTGGTGGGCACGGCGGTGGTGGTGGTCACCATCCTGGCGTTCCTGCCGGTGATCGCGATGAACATCTACAGTGCCAAGCTGACCACGCTGACCTGCGTCGATTCGATCAAGCACATCGAACCAACCCGCAGGGCACGCATCCTGGCCATCGGCTTCGTGATCCTGCTGCAACTGGGCGTAGCCCTGAGCATCCAGAGTTCCGGCAAAGGCCTGTCGGTGCTGGGGATCTACCTGGTGGTGATGCTGTACTTCCTGGTGCCCTGGACCTCGGTCAACCTCACCGACTACTTCTTTGTGCGCAAGGGCCGCTACGCCATCCCGCACTTCTTCATGCCCCACGGCAACATCTACGGCAGCTGGGGCCTGCGCGGCATCGCCGCCTATGCCATCGGCTTTATCTCGATGATCCCGTTCTTCTACATCTACGACGGCGTTGAACAGCGCGAAGTGTATGTCGGCCCGCTCGCCAAGGCGCTGGGCAGCATCGACATCGCCTGGCTGGTCGGGCTGATCGTATCGGGCCTGGCGTACTACTGGCTGAGCCGCTCGATCGATCTGAAACGCGAGGAAGCAGTGATCCAGCAGATCGAGAAAAACTCCCCGCAATACACCACCGGCGACACGCTGACCCACAAACAGCAGCCACTGCCGGTTTTCACTGAATCGACGGTCGGGAGATAGTCATGACCACGCAAAAAATGGCTACACAAAAATACGACTACATCATCATTGGCGCAGGCTCGGCGGGTTGTGTGTTGGCCAACCGCCTGAGCGAAGACCCGGCCACCTCGGTGCTGGTCCTGGAATTCGGCGGCAGTGACAAGAGCGTAGTGATCCAGATGCCGAGCGCATTCTCGATCCCGATGAACACCAAGAAGTACAACTGGCGCTACGAGACCGAGCCGGAGACCCACCTCAACGGCCGACGCATTCACTGCCCACGGGGCAAGGTGCTGGGCGGCTCGTCGTCGATCAACGGCCTGGTGTACATCCGTGGCCACGCGCTGGACTTTGACGAGTGGGAATCCCTGGGTGCCGAAGGCTGGGGCTATCGCAACTGCCTGCCGTACTTCAAGCGCGCCGAGAGCTACGAGTCGGGCGGCGACGCCTATCGTGGGCAAACCGGGCCGCTGCACACCACCAACGGCAACCACATGAAAAACCCGCTGTACGGTGCGTGGGTCGAAGCCGGCGCGGAGGCGGGCTACATCAAGACCGAAGACTGCAACGGCTACATGCAGGAAGGTTTCGGTGCCATGCACATGACCGTGAAGAACGGCGTGCGCTGCTCCACCGCCAACGCCTATCTGCGCCCGGCCATGGGCCGTCCGAACCTGACGGTGGTCACCCATGCGATGACCCGTCAGATCATTCTCGAAGGCAAGCGTGCGGTGGGGGTCATGTATGACCACGGTGGTCAGACCCACCAGGTGTTTTGCAACCGCGAAGTGCTGATCTCGTCCGGGCCGATCGGCTCGCCGCACCTGTTGCAACGCTCGGGCATTGGCCCGGCGGACGTCCTGCGCAAGGCCGGGATCGGCGTACGCCACGACCTGCCGGGAGTAGGGGAGAACCTGCAGGATCACGCCGAGGTATACATCCAGTTCGGTTGCAAGGAACCGGTGACCCTCAACAACAAGATGGACCCGCTGAGCAAGCTGATGATCGGTCTGCGCTGGCTGCTGTTCAAGGACGGCCTGGGCGCCACCAACCACTTCGAGGCCGGTGGTTTCATCCGCTCCGAGAAGGGCCTGCGCTGGCCGGACATCCAGTTCCACTTCCTGCCGGCGGCGATGCGCTACGACGGCAACAAGCCGATCAAGGGCCACGGCTTCATGGTGCTGACCGGGCCGAACAAACCGAAAAGCCGCGGCTATGTGCGGGTTCGCTCGGCCGATCCGTACGAGCATCCGGAAATTCGCTTCAACTACCTGGAGCGGGAAGAGGACCGCGAAGGTTTCCGCCGCTGCATTCGCCTGACCCGCGAGATCATCGGCCAGAAAGCCATGGACCGCTTCCGTGACGGCGAAATCGCCCCGGGCGCGCAGGTGACCAGCGATGAAGACCTTGACGCCTTCGTGCGCGACAACCTGGAAAGCACCTACCATCCGTGCGGCTCGTGCCGCATGGGCGAGGACGACATGGCGGTGGTCGATTCCGAGTTGCGCGTGCGTGGCATCGCCGGTCTGCGGGTGATCGATTCGTCGGTGTTCCCGACCGAGCCGAACGGCAACCTCAATGCGCCGACCATCATGCTCGCCGAGCGCGCCTCCGATCTGGTGCGTGGCGCACAGATGTTGCCGTCAGCGGATGTGCCGGTTGGGTTGGTCGAAGGCTGGGAGAGCAGCCAGCGTACTTCGCTGCCGGGGCGTAACGTGCGCGTTTGACCGCAACCCGCGATCCAATGTAGGAGCGAGCCTGCTCGCGATAGCGGTCTGTCAGTCAACTTCACTGTTGAATCTGATGGCCTCATCGCGAGCAGGCTCGCTCCTACAGGGGACGGCGGTGCTTTCAGGAAAATAGTGCGTCGCTGTTCCGTGGCCATTGCTAGTCTGTAATTCCTTGAGACCGCAATGGAGCACCCTCATGGCTATTCAGGCCCTGCGCGCCGACGCATCGCACATCGACCAGATCGCCCCCTTGTTTGACGCCTACCGGATGTTCTACAAGCAGACGTCGAATCTTGCGCAATCGCGCGCCTTCATCGCCGAGCGACTCGCCCGGGGTGAATCGGTGATATTTCTTGCCCAGGACACCGACGGCGAAAACCTCGGCTTCGTCCAGCTGTTCCCGACCTTTTCCTCGATCGATGCCCATCGCACCTGGCTGCTCGGTGATCTGTTCACCACGCCTGCCGCCCGGGGCAAAGGCGTCGGCACACTGCTGATGAACACCGCCCGGGATTTTGCGAAGCTGGCCGGCGGCAAAGGCATGACCCTGGAAACCGCCACCGACAACCTCACCGCCCAACGCCTGTATGAATCCCTGGGCTGGGTGCGCGACCCCGGTTACTTCACCTATTGCCTGGATCTGAAAAAAGACTGACTCAGCGATCCAGTCAGCCAAGCACCGGCCGCATGAACGAACGCTCGTAGCTGAGGATGAATTTCTTCTCCTCGGCGTACTTGAACGCGGCGATGCACTCTGGATCGTTCATCGACTGCTGCCGGTAATGTTCGTACTCCGCCAGGCTGGGGAAGGTGAACAGCGCCAGAGCGATGTTGTTGGCGCCCTCCGATGGCAAAAAGTAGCCGTGGTGCTGGCCGCCGAATTTTTCCACCAGGGGAATCCACAACTTGCCGTAGTGCTCGAAAGCGTCGAGCTGATAGGGATCGAGCACGTATTTCAGGTAGCAGGTCACCATTGTTTCGTTCCTTGATCAGGTTTTGAGGGCAGTCGCCACTGTAATCAACCGTGGGCGCCCGGCACAGCCGCTTGTTCGACTTTGATCGGTAAGTTTGCGCCAGAGGCAGGCGCTGGCGCCGCCACACTATTGGTTCAGTCAATAGTCACCATCAAGAATCGCAAGTTCTGTTTTTTGCGCAAAGGCGGAAAATTGCCTGCATTGAACACGCTGCTCAAGGAACCTGCGCGATGAAAATCTTGACCCGACTGGCTGCGATTGCCCTGTTGCTGGGCAGCGTTGCATCCACCGCTCCGGCCTTTGCCGAAGATGCACGCTGCCATCTGCCGCCCATCACCGCTGGCCAGGTCGGGTTGCAATACGGGCAGACGCTCGGGGTGCTGTACAGCGAAAACACCGTGGAAAACCTGCAATACCTCAAGCAATACCACTCGGTGGCCGTCAACGGTGCGAAGAACGCACTGGATGCGCGGATTCGCCAGGCGTTCGTCAACAGCTCCGATCCGGACCTGGCCATCGACTGGCTGATGAGCTCGCTGCACCACACCTTTCTGTCGGTGACGGTCTACGACAACCTCGATGCGCTGGTACAGGCCCACCCGGACGTGGTGGTGATGCTCGATACCCACAACCAGTTGCTGACCCAGCGTAACGACCGGGTCGAGGCGCGATTCGCCGCGCGGTTCTACGACGCCAACCTGCAGTACATCGGCAAGGCCGAAGGCGCGGTGGAAAAACAACTGCCGTCGGTGTGGGTGCATGACAAGGCCGCACCCGAGATCGCCGCGCAAATCGAACAGCAACGCGACCTGCAACTGACCGCGCTGAAACAGTTCGATGCGTCGCTGAAGGCGCTGGTAACCGCCGGATTGACCGCAACAACAAATTAATCAGCCCAACGCCCATTGAGCGGCGGGCAAGCCGATCCATCGTAGATTTCTTTTCAGGACCTGATTCATGCGCACTGTTTTTGCCCCAAGCCTGGCCTTCGCCTCGCTGCTGCTGGCCGGTTGTGCCACGCCGAACAATCCGACCATGACCTTGCACACCAGCAAGTCGCCGGAGGAGTACACCCATTGCGTGGTGCCGAAGTTGCAGCACGATGCGCTCAACCCAACGGTGTCGCAGACCCAGCGCAGCTACCGCATCGTCATCCCGAGCAAAGTGTCGGCGGACAATGTGCTGGAAACCTATAAAGCCTCGAACGGCGGCAAGGTGTTCCTGTACGAGCGCAAACTGCTGGCGTCGACCTTCGTGCCATCGACGTTCGAGCGTGCGGCGCAGGAGTGTTTGTAAGGGTAATTCCAGGCAAAAAAAAGCTGCCGGGAGGGGCAGCAGAAAGTTAAAGCACGCATTGGATGGCCTGAGTATGACTCCCGGTTCATGACGATTCGATGACAACTTGATGGACATTCATCAGGATGCCAAAAATCCTGCTGCGAGTGATTAACTGTGGCGCGGGAGCAAGCGCCCTGTGCCCCAGGCGCCGTCAGTCAGCGATTCCTGAAAACCTTCGAACACCGTCTACCCTCATCGGTCACAACCATCATGATGAGGGTCGAAACGGTGATGAAAACGGACAAGGTTGAAACAAACGAAGCCTCGGCGCTGATCGACGAACGAATCCGGGAACTGGCCGACTGGCGCGGCGAAACCCTGGCCCACGTCCGCAAGGTCATCCACCAGGCCAACCCCGAAGTGATCGAAGAGTGGAAGTGGCGGGGCGTGCCGGTGTGGTCCCATTCCGGCATCATTTGCACCGGCGAGACCTACAAGCAAGTGGTGAAGTTGACCTTCGCCAAGGGCGCTTCGCTGGACGATCCGTCGAAGCTGTTCAACGCAAGCCTTGAAGGCAATACCCGGCGTGCCATCGATCTCCGCGAGGGTGAGCAGATCGATGAAGCGGCGCTGACGGCGTTGATTCAGGCGGCCATTGAGCTCAATACCTCGCGCAGCAAGAAGTAAGCTCGCTACCGCAGGGGACGGTGCCCACCTGACCGTTTTGGATATCCTCAGCCGTCATGTTCCAATAGCGAGCACTCGCAGACAGGAAACGGAACATGAAAAAAATCGCCGCACTGACCTTCGCTTCGCTACTCACCGCAGGCCTGTTCAGCGCGCCTGCCTTTGCGGCGGGCGATGTCCAGGCCGGGGAGAAAGTGTACAAGCGCCTCTGCAGCGGCTGCCATCAGATCGGCGAGTCGGCCCGCGCATCCTTCGGCCCGCAACTCAATGGCGTGATCGGTCGCCACTCCGCCGTCACCACGGACTACGTGTATTCCGAAGCGATGAAATCCGCCAACCTGGTCTGGGACCGCGAAACCCTGATCGCCTACCTCGAAGCGCCGAAGAAAGTCGTCCCCGGCACCCGCATGATTTTCTGGGGCCTCAGTGATCCGGAAAAAATCGAAGACCTGCTGGCCTACCTGCAAACCTTTCCGGCGCAATGATCAGGCCGTGGGCTGCTGCTCGGCCGCCAGATTGTCGACCAGCCACTGGGTGAAGGCCCGCGCCATCGCAATGTTCTCGCTGTCACGGTGGGTCAGCAGCGCCCAGTTCGGGCCGCGGATGGTTTGCTCCACCATTGGCTGCAACAGCCCGGTGGCCCGCGCCTGCCGACTCAGCAACTGGCTCACCAGCGCAATGCCCAGCCCGGTGCAGGCCGCGTCCAGCAGCAAACCCGGATCGGAAAAATTCAGCCCCTGATCCATCTGCCCCACATCAATGCCCGATTCCACCGCCCAGTGGCTCCAGTCCATTTCCCGTTCGCCATGCAGGGTGGTGCGCTGCTCCACCGGCACGGCCAGCAGGCTCGGGTGGCAGGCCGGGTAGAGGCGGTCGGCGTGCAGTACCTTGAAACTGCATTCTGCCTGGGAAGCGATGTCGTCGCGCACCGCCAGGTCGATGGTCTGGCTGGTCATGTCCGGCACTTCATCGGTGCTGAAAATCCACAGGTCGACCTGCGGATGCTGGCGACGGAAATCCCCCAGGCGCGGCAACAACCAGTGCCGGGCAAACGCCGGGGTGGTGTTGAGCACCAGTTGATTGGGTTTCTGATATTGCCCCAACCGGCGAATGCCCACCGCCAATTGCTGTAACAACGCCTGGGTGGTGCTCAGCAGATCGTGCCCGGCATCGGTCAGGCTGACGCTGCGCCCGCTGCGATGGAACAGCGGTTGTTCCAGGTAGGCCTCAAGGCTGCGGATCTGCTGGCTGATCGCCGATTGGGTGAGGTGCAACTCATCGGCGGCCTTGTGAAAACTGCCCAGCCGGGCGGCGGCTTCAAAGCCGCGCAGGGTGCTCAGGGGCGGCCAGTGTTTGAGCATATCGATAAGTTCCTCTAATCAGTTGTCGGCAAAATCCATCGTTTGTTTGCCCGTTTTACCAGCCGTAGCATGCATGCAAAGACCGCCAAGGCCGTTTTCATTGAACACAATGACTTAACTCAGAGGTGCTTGTCATGCAGCAGAACGTAATTCAAAACAGCGGATGGACGATGCCGGCCGAGTGGGTCAACCACGCCGCCACCTGGATGGTCTGGCCGCACAACAAGACCCTGTGGGAGTCAGGCTGGCGGGTGACACTGCCACAGGTTCAAGAAGACTTCGCCCGGGTGGCCAACGCCATCGCCCGCTTCGAGCCGGTGAAACTGGTGGTCGATCCTTCCGCCGTCGCCAGCGCCAAGGCCTTGTGCGGGCCGAACATCGAGTTGATCGAACTGGCGGTCAACGACAGCTGGTGCCGCGACTCCGGTCCGAGCTTCGTCTGCCACCCGCAGCAAGGTCTGGCCGGTGTTAGCTGGCGCTTCAATGCGTGGGGCGGCAAGTCGGCCCACGATCTGGACGAAAGCCTGGCCCGCCGTGCGCTCAACCATCTGGGGCTGGAGTGTTTCGGCACGGCACTGAGCAACGAGGGCGGCGCGATTCACGTGGACGGCGAGGGCACGCTGATCACCACTGAATCGGTATTGCTCAACCCCAACCGCAACCCGGGCGTGAGCAAGGCCGAGATCGAAGAGATTTTCACCCGCCTTCTGGGCGTGAAGAAAACCATCTGGCTGCCGGGCGATCCGGACTACGTGACCGGCGATATGACCGACGGCCACGTCGACGGCGTGTGCGCCTTTGCCCGTCCCGGCGTGTTGCTGGTGGACGCCACCCATGACCAAAGCTCTGTGTACGCCGCAGTCGCACGGGAAAACCGTCGCGCTCTCGAACTGGCCACCGATGTCCAGGGCCGCAAGTTCGAACTGATCGAACTCTATGAAGCTTCCGATGCAGTGGACACCGAGGCCGAAGTGTTTTGCGCCTCCTACACCAACTTCTACATCGCCAACGGCGCGATCATCATGCCGGCCTACGGCATCGATGCCGACAAGGTCGCTGCCCAAGTGCTGGCGCAGGCATTCCCCGGACGCGAAGTGGTGCCGGTGCGGATCAACCATCTGGCCCATGGCGGCGGCGGTGTGCATTGCATCACCCAGCAACAGCCGGCCTGGCCGGTGCGGGGTTGATGCCATGACACTGCTGACCATCGCTACCACCCAGATGCCCTGCACCTGGGACCTGAAACACAACCTAGACCAGGCCGAGCAACTGGTTCGCGAAGCTGCGGCCAAGGGCGCGCAAGTGATCCTGTTGCAGGAGCTGTTCGCCACGCCGTACTTCTGCATCGAGCAACACCACAAACACCTGGCGCTGGCCGAGGAGTATCGCGACAGCCACGTGCTCCAGCGCTTCGCCGCATTGGCGAAAGAGTTGGGCGTGGTGCTGCCGCTGAGCTGGTACGAGAAGGCCGGCAACGCCTACTTCAATTCACTGAGCGTGGCCGACGCCGACGGGCGCCTGCTGGGGGTGTACCGCAAGACCCACATCCCCAACGCCATCGGCTATCAGGAGAAGGAATACTTCAGCCCCGGCGACAGTGGGTTCCGGGTCTGGGACACCGCGTTCGGGCGCATCGGCCTGGGCATTTGCTGGGACCAGTGGTTCCCGGAAACCGCCCGCTGCCTGGCCTTGATGGGCGCCGAAGTGCTGCTGTTCCCGACCGCCATCGGCTCCGAACCGGGCTGCGCCACTCTCGATTCCCGGGATCACTGGCAGATGACCATGCGCGGTCACGCTGCCGCCAACCTGCTGCCGGTGGTGGCGGCCAACCGTGTCGGCCGGGAAGCGGCGACCACCGACCCGACCCTGCAAATGAACTTCTACGGCTCGTCGTTCATCTGCAACCACAAGGGCAAATTGTTCGCCGAAGCCGACCGTGACACTACCGGCGTGCTGGTCCACAGCCTGGACCTGGCGGCCATGCGCGAAGACCGCCTGACTTGGGGCATCTACCGCGATCGCCGTCCGGACATGTACGGCGCCTTGTTGACCCAGGACGGTCGTCAGATTCACTCACGCTGGGCAACCCAAGGGGTGTGACATGAACACGATCAACAAGCTGTGCCTGGCCATGGGGCTGGCGCTGGGCTGTGCGGTGCCTGCGCTGCACGCCGAGGAGAAAACCCTGCGGCTGTACAACTGGGCCGATTATTTCGCCGAGGACACCCTGAGCAAGTTCACCGCCGAAACCGGGATCAAGGTGATCTACGACGTCATGGACGGCAGTGAAACCCTGGAGGCGAAAATGCTCGCCGGTGGCAGCGGCTACGACCTGATCTTCCCCGGCGACACCGTGGCCGAACGCCTGATGCGCGCCGGCAGCCTGCAACCGCTGGATCAGTCCAGAATCACCGCCCTGAGCGACGTCGAGCCGGGGTTGCAGAAATTGCGCTCGCACTATGAGCATTCGAGCCAGGCCACGGTCCCGTACACCTGGGGCACCATCGGCCTGACCTACAACGCCGAGCAGATCGCCCAGCGTGCGCCGGACGCGCCGGTCAATAGCCTGGACATGCTGTTCAAGCCGGAACTGGCGGCGAAGTTCGCCGACTGCGGCATCTCGATGATCGACTCGCCGGACGAAGTGCTGGCGGTGGTGCTCAACTACCTCGGCCGCGACCCGCGCAGCGCCAAACCGGCGGACCTGGCGGCGGCCAGTGACTTGCTGATGAAGCTGCGGCCGTACATTCGCAAGTTCCAGTCGCAACCGGTGACCGACCTGGTCAACGGCAACCTGTGCGTGTCCCTGGGCTACAGCGGCGACATGACCCAGGCGCAGCGCGCGTCGGACAGCGCCGGCAAGAAAACCACCTTCCACTACCGCATTCCCCTCGAAGGCACCACGGTGTGGATGGACACCATGGCCATTCCCGTCGACGCCCGGCACCCGGAGTACGCCTACGCATTCATCAATTTCGTGATGCGCCCGCAGAACATGGCGGCCATCAGCAACTTCACCGGCTACCCGACCTCCAACGCCAAGGCTCGCCCGGATGTCGATGCCGCGATGCGCAACAATCCGGACATCTATCTTGATGAAGCCACCTACGCACGGCTGATTCCCGGCAAGGACATTCCCCAGGCCGACATGCGGGCACGCATGCGCACCTGGACCAAGTTCAAGACCGCTACAGTCAAATGATTACCGGCCGGCCCGAGGGCCGGCCAAACCTCGATTTCAGGAAAACACATGCCGACACGTCGAACATTCATCAAGCAGGTATCGGTCGCCGCCGGGCTGGGCGCGGTGGTGTCCATGGGATTGGGCTTTGCCGGCCTGCCGGTGCGAGCGGCCGGCAAGGGCAAGTGGTACATGCCCGATGAAGGAGACAAACACCAACGGGCTTTCATCGCCTTCGGCGCACAGGCCGCGATCTGGGAGGACTTCACGCCCCACGTGCAAGACGCCCTTGGCCGGATCGCCCGCAGCATTGCCGAATTCGAGCCGGTCACCGTGTTCTGTCGCCAGAGCGAACGGCGCCTGGCCGAAGTCAAATGCGGCAGCCACAACACCACCTTCGTGATCACCGAACTGGACGACATCTGGATGCGCGACATCGGCGCCAATTTTGTCGTCGACGGCAATGGCAACCTCGGCGCCGTGGACTTCAACTTCAACGGCTGGGGCAACAAACAGCAGCATGAGGACGATGCGCAACTGGCCGCCCTGGTCGCCGAAAACGCCAAGGCCGATTACCTGCGCAGCGAGCTGGTGGGCGAGGGCGGTGGCATCGAAGTGGATGGCCACGGCACCGGGATCATGACCGAAAGCAGCTGGATCAACCGCAATCGCAATCCCGACTGGAGCAAGGCCGACGTCGAGGCAGAACTGAAAGAACGCCTGGGTCTGCGCAAAATCATCTGGCTGCCGGGCATCAAGGGCAAGGACATCACCGACGCCCACGTCGACTTCTATGCGCGCTTCGTCAAGCCCAGCGTGGTCATCGCCAACCTCGACAACGACCCCGAGTCCTATGACTACAAGGTCACTCGCGCCCACCTGGACATCCTGGAAAACGCCACGGATGCCGATGGCCGCAAGTTGCAGGTGCATACCGTGTCGCCGCCGCTCAACCCGCGCAGCAGCCAGTTCAGCAAAGACAATCAGGACTTCGCCGCCGGCTACATCAACTACTTCGTGATCAATGGCGCGATCATCGCTGCGCAATTCGGCGACGAAGAAGCCGATGCCAAAGCCTTCGACCTGCTGTCCGAGCTCTACCCGCAGCGCAAGGTGGTGCAACTCGACATCGACGCGATCTCCGCTGGTGGTGGAGGGATTCACTGCGTGACCAGTCACCAGCCGATGGTCTAACGTTTTACCCCTGATTTCAGGCTAAACACAAAACCTGTAGGAGCGAGCCTGCTCGCGATGGCGGTATGTCAGTGAACAACATATTGACTGACACTCCGCCATCGCGAGCAAGCTCGCTCCCACAGGGATTTTTGGTGAGTCGGATAAGTCAGGCCTTGCTGGCCTTCAGATAAGCCCCCAACCGCCGCCCCATTTCCTCACCCAACGCCTGCAAGCCACTCAGCGGCCGCACCATCACTTCAAACTCGACAATCTTGCCCTGTTCATTGAAGCGGATCATGTCGATGCCCTTCAGCTCTTTCCCGCCGACCCTGGCGCTGAATTCGAGAATCACGTTCAAGCCATCCGCCGTCGCCAACTCGCGGTGATAGGCCAAATCCTCGAACACGTTCATGACCGTGTTGAGGATCATCGACACCACCGGCGCCCCCGGATACGGCGTGTGCGCCATCGGCGAACGGAACACCGCCTGCGGATCGAGCAGTTCGGGCAAGCCGCTCAAGTCGCGGTTGCCGATCATCCCGTGCCACTGCTTCAGGGCCGCTGCGACGTTGTGGTTCAGGTTCAGCTCGGACATCTTCAACTCCTGTTTTTTATTGTTGTGGTGCGACAGCGTTGGTCGATAACCCTGGCGGCATCGTCGGCCCACTGGCGGTAGAGCATCGGCCCCGGATGAAAACCATCGCTGGCCATCAAGCCCGGTTCGGGCGCCAGTGGGGTAGTCAGCATCGTACATTGATCCAGGCGTGCGGCCAGATCCGCCAGATGTGCGTTGAAACGCCGCGCCCTGAAACCCAGGAACCAGCGCAAGGGTTGCGGCAGCGCGGGGAACAAATGCATCGGCGGAAGCGGCGACACCACGATCTGTCTCACCGCAAACTTGTCGCACAACAGCGCCATCAAACGCTGTTGCCGAGCGAGCCACTGATCCAGGGTGAGTGAACTGGTGACATCGTTGACGCCAATCGACAACAGCGCCACATCGAACGGCTCGGGGGCGTGCTGTTCGAGCAGCTCCAGCAACCCTTGGGAATCCAGACCCGTGCGCGCCCAGAGTTTCCACGACACCTGGTAATCATCGGCCAAGCGCTCCACCAGCCGACCGCTGAGGGCTTCACCTTGAGTCGCCGCACCCACGCCTGCAGCGGCGCTGTCGCCGACAATCAACAAGCGCAGAACGTCGCCGCTGCCGGCATCGCCCTGACGTTCGCCTTCGGCCTCCGGCAACTTGGGCGTCAAGCGCCGTGTGTACAGTCCCTGTGCCAGCAACACCGGGCCGAGCAGGATTTTGGCGAGGGTTTCAGTGTGGCTCATTTGACGTTATCGCCCCGCAATACACAGCTCCCCGGTTGCACGAATCATCGCCTGGCCATGCAGGTAATCCTTGATCAGCGCGGAGCGTTCGGTGGCCAGCCATTGCGGGCAGTTCGGGTCATTACGGTAGGGCAGGAACGCGGCGTACTGCGTGAGCAGCTGGTTTTGCAGGGTGTCGAGCTTGGGCCGGATGTCTTTGTTGAGGTCTGGCCGTGGCGTGTCCGGTGCCTTGTGCGCCGCTTGCCATTGTGCGATTCGGCCGTATTGCACCAGTTTACTGGCTTCGATCTGGGCGGCGATCAGGTCGGCGACATCGTCGGGGTCTATCTGGTGCTGGGCCGCCTGCTTCCTCGCGTTGGCGATGACTTGCGCTTCCCGGGCGTTGTCCTGGACCGGTTTGCCGCTGTCCCATTTGGTCAGCGCCACCAGCTCGCTGATGTACAACCGCTCATTCATCGTCGCCAGCAAGGGTTGCAAGGCATCGGGCGCTGGGGGCGACGTGTCCGCTTGCACGCCGCCAGCGAACAAGCCGAGCAGGGTGCAGGCCAACCAGTGCGGCAGGCGAGGGGAACGGGGCATGGGCGGAACCTCCTTGGGCGCAGAAATCACTCCGGCTTGTGTATCACAAGTGCAGCCAGGGAACGACAGGTTGCGAAGGATTCAGGCCAGCAATCGTTCAACCTGCGCCAGCTCCCAGGTGCTGAGTAGACTCACCGGGTCGGTGCCGAAGCGTTGCCCGTTGTCGAACAGATATTCACGGCCATCGGGGCTTTGGCCGTGCAGGCAGTGGCGCAAGTGGCCGGCATCGACTTCCAGCATCAGTCGCCAGCCGTCGATGTCGACCCGTACATGGCCAGACTCGCAGGCGTCGTCGACTCGCTGGAAAGTGCAAATGCCCTGGGCGGCATCGCGCAACGGCTGGTAAACCTCGCGGGCGGTGAGGGCGGGCACAGGTGTCTCCGGGGTGAAATCGGAGGCACAGGATAAATCATCACCATAAAAAAAAGCCCGGCGAACCGAGCCCCATTTTGTTCCCTTGGCACTGCACGGTACTTGTGGCGAGGGAGCTTGCTCCCGCTGGGCTGCGTAGCGGCCCCAAAAATGTCCGCAACAACGCCGATTTTTGTGAGTGCTGCGCACTCAAGCGGGACGGTGCGGCGATCCGACAAGCTCCCTCGCCACAGGTTACTCATTGCTCGCTCTATTTGCGGTTCAACGCCTCCTCCGCCGCAGCAATTTCAGCCTGGCGCTTGACGATCATGTCGCCCACCGGCGGCCCTTGGAAGCGCCGGGCTTCAAAGCCGAACCAGACGATGGCCGTCAGCACCAGGAAGCCGATGGTGATGTACAGCGCCCAATCGTTCGGTGGCTGGATGCCGATGACGAAAATGATGATCATCGACAGGACCGAGAGAATGGCGAACACCGAGTACCAGAAGCGGCCCATGTTCCACGGCCCCATGGTCGGCCACTTCGACGTCCCGAAGGTAAACAGGCCGAGCACGATGGGAATGGCGAAGGAGAAAAACAGGAAGATCACCGTGCAGGACACCACGATCGTATAGACCGGCGTTGCCCCGATCGAGATCACCGACGATCCCCAGTCGAACAACACCGCGAGGGTGGCACCGGTCCAGATCGCCGCGACCGGGCTGCGATGGGTCGATGAGACCGAGGACAACGCTTTTGAGCAAGGCAGGCCACCGTCCCGGGAGAAGGCGAAGATCATCCGTGAAACCGAGGTGACGGTGGCCAGTCCGCAGAGTATCTGCGAGATGAAAATCGCCACGTAGAGCACCAGCTTCAAGGTCGGGTTGACCTGGGTGTTCATGGCCCAGAAAAACACGTTCCAGCCTTGCTTGGCCGCCTCGTCCATGTTCGGCAGCATCAGCACGAACGCGCTGAGCATCAGCCAGCCGAACAGCAACGACCAGACCACCGACATGACCATGCCGCGCGGCACCGAGATGGCCGCATTGCGGGTTTCCTCGGAGGTATGCGCAGAGGCGTCATAGCCGGTGATGGTGTAGATCGGCAACAGCAGGCCGAGCATGAACACCCAGCCGTTGGAGACCTGTGGCCAGACGCTGCCGCCCACCTCGCCGGAATAGTTGCTGAAGGTCCACAGCCGCGCGAATTCGTAGCTGGGTGCCGACATCAGGCAGACGATGGTCAGTGCCAGCGCCGTGGCGAAGATCAGGTAGCCGGAGAAGTCAGTGAGCTTGGCGGTCAGGCCGATGCCCAAGTGGTTACACAAGGCCTGCAGGCCGGTGAGGATCGCCAGGAAAATCACCCGGACCGTGGTCGTGTCCTCCATGCCCAGCGCCGGTCCGAAGGCACCGAAAAAGAAGTAATAGGTGCCGACGTTGATCGCGCCCAGCACCGTGACCAGCCCCAGCAGGTTGAACCACGCGGTCAGCCAGCCAGTGAAGCGGTTACCGAGGATCGAGCCCCAGTGATACAGGCCGCCGGCGGTGGGGTAGGCCGAGGAAATCTGCGCCATGGCCATGGCGAATACCCCGGAGATCAGGCAGCCGATCGGCCAGCCGATGCCGATGGATATCCCACCCGCACCCGAGGTGCCCTGGGCCAGGGAGTTGATGCCACCCGAGAGGATGCAGATGATCGAAAAGGAAATGGCGAAGTTGGAGAAAACCCCCATTCGTCGTGAGAGTTGCTGGGCATAGCCCATGCTGTGCAGCACCTTGACGTCATCGTCGTGCGTTTCGGTGCCCGGCTGGCTTGCTGGGTTCATGATGTGTGCCCCTTCAGGTGTTCATACGCAACCATCCGGCTGGCCGGATGGGCTGGCTTTCAACCCCTTGTCGTACTGCTCCTGTCGCTATCGGATCACACCTGTCCATGCGCAGTGCCGGCCAGGCGACTGCTCTACAGACGGCCGTGAAACGCCGCGTCGAAAATCTTTGCCACGCCGTCCCGGGTCAATGGCAGCGGGTTGCCGCCGGCAGAGGGGTCGACAATCGCCATGTCGGCGATCAGGTCGGCCTGCCGGTCATCCACGCCCAGTTCAAACAGGGTATGGGGCACACCGATGTCCTTGCGTAGCTTGAGGACGAAGGCCAGGAAACTGTCGAACCCCGGGGAGGGCAGGCGCAGGTACGCCGCCAGGCGGGTGATGCGCTCCTCGATGGCCGAGCGATTGAACTGCAGGACATAGGGCATGAAGGTGGCATTGGTCATGCCGTGATGGGTGTCGTACAGCGCACCCACCGGATGGGAGAGCGCATGCATCCCGCCCAGGCCTTTCTGGAATGCCGTGGCGCCCATCGCCGCTGCCGCGAGCATTTGCGCGCGGGCCTCGAGGTCCGATGGCGTGTGTACCGCCTTCACCAGTGAGTTGGCCACCAGGCGCATGCCTTCCACGGCAATGCCATCGGCCAGGGGGTGGAAACCGGGGGCGCAGTACGCTTCCAGGCAATGGGACAACGCGTCCATGCCGGTGCCGGCGGTGATTTTCGCCGGCATGCCGACGGTGAGGGCCGGGTCGCTGATCACCACGCGCGGCATCATTTTCGGGTGGAAAATGATGCGTTTGGTGTGGGTGCGCTCGTCGATGATCACCGCCGCACGGCCGACTTCGGAACCGGTTCCCGCCGTGGTCGGCACGGCAATGACCGGGGCGATGCGGCTTTCGTCTGCGCGGGTCCAGTAGTCGCCGATGTCTTCGAAGTCCCAGACCGGGCGGGTCTGGCCGCTCATGAAGGCAATCAGCTTGCCCATGTCCAGGCCACTGCCGCCGCCGAAAGCGATCACGCCATCGTGCTGGCCGGCACGCCAGGCGTCGAGCCCGCCGGCCAGGTTGGCCTCCACCGGATTGGGCTTGAGGTCACAAAACAGCGCCACGCCAAGACCGGCGGCGCGCAATGCGTCGAGTGCCGCCGTGGTGATCGGCGCGCGCGCCAGGCCGCTGTCGGTCACCAGCAAGGGTCGCTGGATACCCTGGCTGCGACAGACCTCGGCCAGTTCGGCGATGCGCCCGACACCGAAACGAACGCTCGTGGGGTAGTTCCAGTTTCCTGTCAGGTTCATGGTCTACACCTTGTGACGCAGATGAAAGGATTTGGCCCGGGTCAGGTGCTCGTAGCCCAGTGGCGACAGGGTGATGCCGCGCCCGCTGTTCTTCACGCCGGTCCAGGCCAGTGCCGGGTCCAGGTAATCGCAGCGGTTCATGAACACGGTGCCGGTGGCGATCTCGTTGCCCAGGCGTTCGGCCGCTGCGAGGTCCTGGGTCCAGATGGACGCGCTGAGCCCGAACTCACTGTCGTTCATCAAGGCGATGGCTTCTTCATCGCTGGTCACCGGCATGATGCCGACCACCGGGCCAAAGCTTTCGTCGCGCATGACCGACATTTGATGGGTCACGTCCACCAGCACCTGCGGCGCGAGGTAGGCACTGCCCGGCACGTCGGCGGGAAATGCCTGCGGATCGATCAGCGCCGTCGCACCCTGGGCCAACGCTTCGGCGATCTGGCCACGAACGAAGAATGCGGCGCCCGGTGTCACCAGCGGACCGAGGGTGGTGGCTTCGTCCAGCGGGTTGCCCAGCACATACTGGCGGGTCAGTTCGGCGAAGCGCTCGACAAACACCGGGTAGATTTTCTGGTCGACGTAGATGCGTTCCACGGCGCAGCAACTCTGCCCGGAATTGAAGAAACTGCCGTCCACCAGATTTTCCACCGCGTGTTCAAGGTTGGCGTCTGCCCGGACATAGGCCGGGTCTTTTCCGCCGAGCTCCAGGCCCATGCCGAGAAATTGTCCGCTGGCGGCGTTTTCCATGACTTTGCCAGCCTCCACGGAACCGGTGAAGTTCACCTGCTGCACGCGCCCGCAAGCAATGATCGCCCCAGTCGACACATGGTTGAGCAGCAGATTCTGGAACAGCCCCTCGGGCAGTTTTGCACGACGCATGGCCTCGGCAAAACGCTCGCCCACCAGCAGGGTTTGCGACGCGTGCTTGAGGATCACGCTGTTGCCGGCCATCAGCGCCGGGATGATCGTGTTCACCGCCGTCAGATAGGGGTAATTCCACGGAGCGACCACCAGCACCGTGCCCAGCGGCTCGCGTTTGATAAAACGCCGAAAACCCGCCTTGGGCTCCGGCTCTATAGCGGCCAGGGCCTGCGGTGCGATAGCGATCATGTGCCGGGCGCGTTCGGCAAAGCCGCGCAGTTCGCCGGCGCCGTAACGCACCGGGCGGCCCATCTGCCAGGCCAGTTCCGGCACGATGTCGGCCTGCATCGACAGCATCGCGTCCACTGCGGCGCTGCAATAAGCCGCGCGTTCGCTCAGTGATCGGCGTTGCCATGACGCCTGTGCGCTGGCAGCCGCCGTCAGCGCCTGCTCGACCTGCGCCGCATCGGCAAGATCGCGTTCGACGTACACCCGGCCATCGACCGGGGAGATCAGTTGCACCTTCTCAGTCATGATGTTCTCAGTAGCGCTCGAAGCCGCGCTGCAATTCCCAGTCGGTGATTCGCCGGTCGTACTCTTTCTGCTCCCACTCGGCGGTGTGCACGTAATGGTCGACAACCTCGTCGCCAAAAGCCTCGCGCAACATGCTTGAGCTCTTGAGAGCGGCGCTTGCCTCGCGCAGAGTCTTGGACACTTCCGGCAAATGCTCATCGAGGTAGGCGTCGCCTTCGAACGGCGGCGCAAGAACGAGCTTCTCGTCGATACCCTTCAATCCTGCTGCGATCAGCGCGGCGAAGGCCAGATAGGGGTTGAGATCGGCACCGCCGATGCGGCATTCGATGCGGATGGCCTTGCTGCCTTCGGCACACAGGCGAAAGCCGGCGGTGCGATTGTCGCGGCTCCAGACCGCCCGCGTCGGCGCAAAAGTGCCAGCCTGGAAACGCTTGTAGGAGTTGATGTAGGGCGCGAGAAAACAGGTGATGTCGTTGGCGTACTTGAGCTGCCCGGCGACCCAGGCGCGCATCAGTTTCGACATGCCGAACTCGGCTTTCGCGTCGAAGAACAGCGGCTTCTTGGCGTTCTTGTCCCACAGCGAATTATGGATGTGACTGCTGGAACCGGCGGCGTCGTAGCGCCACTTGGCCATGAAGGTGATCGCCTTGCCCTGCAACTGCGCGATCTCTTTGCAGGCATGCTTGATGATGACGTGGTGGTCGGCCATGGTCATGGCGTCGGCGTAGCGGATGTTGATCTCTTCCTGCCCTGGGCCCCATTCACCCTTGGAGTTTTCCACTGGAATGCCCGAGGCCTGCAAGTGCTTGCGGATCGCCCGCAGCACCGGCTCTTCGCGGGTGGTCTGGAGGATGTTGTAGTCCTCGATGTAATGGCCGGCGGTTTTCGGTTTGTGATAGTTGCGCTTGTGGATCGCCTCGTAGCTCTCATCGAACAGATAGAACTCGAGTTCCGAGGCAAACATGCCGGTATAGCCGCGCTCACGCAGGCGTTCGACCTGTTTTTTCAGAATCGCCCGTGGGCTGTGGGGCAGGTCCTGGCGATGGTGATGATCGAGCACGTCGCACAGCACCAGCGCCGTACATTCAAGCCAGGGCACGCGCCGCAGGGTGGACATGTCGGGCTTGAGCACGAAATCGCCATAACCCTTGCTCCAACTGGCCGCGGCGTAACCCGGCACTGGCTCCATGTCGATGTCATCGGCCAGCAGGTAGTTGCAGCAGTGGGTTTCTTCATGGCCGCTGTCGATGAAAAACTCGACCTGGAAGCGCTTGCCGACCAGGCGTCCCTGCATGTCGACCATGCAGACCAGAACGGTATCGATTTCGCCGGCAGACGCGGCGTGCTTGAGTGCATCAAAGCTGAGGAGGGGCTCTGTCATCACGGCAATCCTGCGTGAAAGGTTTGGGCCAGTCTGGGATAGCTGTTGCAGACGCTCTCCAGAAAAACCCAAAACCTGCAGAACCGAGCATCGTGAGCAACGAGTTGATCAAAGCTTAGCCTACCCTTGCAAAGTGCAAGTTTTGCCAGGTGAAAGTCGTGTTCAGCGCCCCATCACTCCGGCAACCCCGCCAACCGCAGTCCATCGACGAACCGCGCGAAATCCTCAGGCCGTTGAATGGGCAGCCAGTCCTTGAGGGTGCACAGGCGCAAAGAGGGATCCAGCTCTCGCAGGCGTTGCATCGCCAAATCCGCTTTATCCACTCGACCGCCGAGCGCATGACTGGCCGCCACCAGCGCCGCCGCGATCAGCAGACTGGGCAGGTTTCCCAGTGCCTTTTCCGCCCAGCCCGCAGCGGCATCGAAGTGCCCGGCGAAGAAATGCGCGAGCGCCATCCCGACCTGCATCCTGAACATTTCCGGATCCAGCGGACTCAAGCGAACGGCATGGTTCAAATTCTCGATGGCGGCGTCTGTTTCGCCGTGCAGCGCCCTCAGGATACCGCCCAGATGTGCGTCCCGCTCGTCGCATCGATCAGTTGCCCGGTAATGCGTAGCCTGTTCCCGCACTTGCGCACGCTGCCTTCGAGCACGTAGCGCACGCCCAGCGCCTGGCCGACGCCTTGGGCGTCCACGGCCTGGCCCTTGTAGGTGAAGCTCGAGTTGCGCGCGATGACGAACAGCCAGCGGATACGCGACAGGGCGGCGATGATGTCCTCCACCACGCCATCGGCGAAATACTCCTGCTCCGGATCGCCGCTCAGGTTCTGGAAGGGCAGGACGGTGATCGAGGGTTTTTCCGGCAGGACGAGCGCAGGGGAGGGGATTGGTATCGGGGCAGCGCTCGGGCGTTCATCGCTATCGGGCTGTCGCGCTTCCTCGGCCATGTTGCCGTTGATCCGGCCAACGAAGCGGTAGCCTTTGCGGGCGACGGTGCGTACGAGGCGCTGCTCCTCACCGGTATCGCCGATGGCCTTGCGCACGGCATTGATGTGGCTGGTGATCGTCGATTCCGAAACGATCCGGTCGCCCCACACCGCCTTGAGCAATTCGTCCTTGCTGACGACGCGATCGGGATTGTTGACGAACAGCAGCAACATGTCGAAGACCTGCGGTCCGACGGACACGACTTGTCCGCGCAGGGTCAGTTATCAAACCGTGAACCACGAAAAAGCCCGGCTGTTGAGGCCGGGCTTTTCGTTGAGTCCTGCGGTCAAGCACTGCATTCAGACAGCGCGGCTTTCGATCAGACGGTCGGAGCCACCTTCGGCGACGCGGTTTTGCAGCAGTTTGTCGGAACCGCCTTCGGCGACGCGATTTTCCAGGAGCTTGTCCGAACCGCCTTCGGCAACACGTTTTTCCAGCAGGCGATCCGAGCCGCCTTCGGCCACGCGATTCTCGATCAGGCGATCGGAGCCACCCTCGGCCACACGGCTTTCAATCAGACGATCCGAGCCGCCTTCAGCGACCACAGGTTGAGCAGACGTTGCGGCGAAAGCGTTAACTGCGAAAACCGAGAAAGCGATGCTGAGGAGGGTCTGGCGTTTCATGATGGTGTGCTCCGGGGTGCTTATGGGTTGGTATGGAGCAGATGTTACGCCGGGGATTTTTTAAGAGAACTTCATTGAAATGATGGTGACTATCGATGCGGTCAATGGATCGAACACCACACGTGCAAACACCGCTTTTTGTGGCGAGGGGTTTCATTCGCCGATCAATGAGGTTCAGGCTTCGCTGATCTGGCTGACACTGGTGATCTGCCCATTCCAGACCATCTCGTAATGCGCCGTCTGCACAATCGACGAAACCGGCCTCGGCGTCATCAGCGCCCAGCAATGACTGCCCGGCATCCGCACCGAGTGATAACGCAAACCGGGACAACCGGCGTCCCGCACCGCCCGTCCCAGCACTCGGGAATGGCTGTAGTCGTCCGGCGCATACACCGGATCGCTCATCGGCAGGGCGGTGGCGTCCTTCATCCCGGCATCGCCAAAAGCACAAGCCAACCCCCGGAACACAAAGCGCTCATAGTTCAGGCTCGGCACCCTCGACCAATACAGCGCCTGGTGATGGCGCACCTCGGCCAGCGCCGCTTCCATCGAATCCGCCAGGTACAACACGCCAAAACGGCCGTCGCTGAAACGCGAACCCGCCGGATTAACGTGGGTAAAGGGCGCAATGGCGTAGGAGCAACCCGCAATGCCAAACGGGATCTCGCTGCGCGCAATCAACTCCAGCTGACCCACCTCATTCTTCAACCGAGGATTGGTCAGCGCCTGAATCTCGAACAACACCTCGAACTCATCTGCGTCCGCCACATCATCAAACAACGCAATGGGCGGAAACTTCGAATTGACCAGGCGATAAGCCTGCAACGACTGACCGGCAAACACCGCCAGCTCGCTCGCCATCACCATTGCGCACCCCGCAGCATGTCGATGCGGCGGAAGGTTTCATACAGCGAAATCATGTCGCCCTGGGCCATGATCTCCAGCGGCGAACGCCCGTTGAAGAACTCGTTGTCGTTGGCCATCGAAGCAAAGCCGTACACGTTGTTCGGGTTATCGAACACCAGTCGCAACGTCGCGTGAATGTTCAGCACGAAGCTGATGCGCTGCATCTGGTCCGCATCCAGCGCCACCGCCCAATCCGGGTCACGCTGCCGGGCGCGGGTGTAGGTGCTGCGGGAAATACGCAGGATGCGACAGGCCTGGTCGCTGGTGGCTTTCCACTTTTCCAGAATGCTCACGGCGGCGCGCAGGCCGGTGACGCATTGGTTTTTTGTGAAGGATTGGGCTTGGATGGGGACGGCCATTTTCGTGTGCTCTATCTGAGTCTGTAGATTCAAATGTAGTTTTATTGAATCTATAGAGCAATATTGCCGCGACCAGTGGGCTTGCGCATATAAACAAAACGGGCGCCCCGCAGACGCCCGTTTTTATTGATAGCTCACTTCAATACATCATTGATCCAAAGCCTGCGTTACCGCTTGCCTGGTCACCGCCGTTTTCCCATCGGGAACAAACGCCGCACTGCCATTCTCATGCGCATGAAACAGCCGTGCGCCGTTGTTGGGCTTGGTGGTGATCAATTGATGGTCGGCCGACAGATAATCCAGCGGCAGTCGTTTGATGTCCTTGTACTGCTCCACGATGATCGTGCGCTGTGGATTCCAGGTCTCGCCACTTTGCTTTTCCAGCCATGCCATCAATGCGGCGCTGTCGCCGGTTTGTGGAATGTCCGAATCCGGGAGCACGTAGTAGAACGGGGCGCCCTGGTTTTGCAGGTACATCGGCAGCTTGTTGTCGACATCCACCAGCACCATGCGCCATTCGCTCCACGGTGCCGTCTTGATGGCTTCGGCGCGCACCTCCTGGGTGAACTGCATGACGCCGCCCGCACCGCCGTTGGTCCAGGGATAGACAACACCAAGGACCAAGAACAGGAACCCGGCCGCCCCGGCAATACCCTTGGTCCAACCGGGCCCGCCGGATTTACCGGCAGCCTGACGCGCCGCCATGCGCCGGGTGACCCACCAGGCCGCCAGCAATTGCGCGAACGGCACCAGCGGCAAGACGTAGTAGCTGCGCCGGCTGCCACTGGCGGTGAAGAACAGGAACAGCAACCCCAGGCCCAAAATCAGCCAGCGAACGTTGGGTTCGGTGTGCTTCCAGCCGCGCACGGCCACCCACAGGCCGAGCATCCAGCAGGGTGCCCAGGGCAGGGTGTAGAGCGGCAGATACAGCAGGTAGGTATAGATCGGGCCGATGTTGTCGAACGGCTTGAAAAACCGAACCACGTTCTCCTGAAACACCAGGCCCAGCCCGCTCGGCCCAAAAGTCGGCGTGCCATAACGGTGCGACAACATGAACGGCAGCATGTAGACCACGCCACCCACCAGCATCGCCAGAAACAGGCGTGGATTGAGATGGTTTTTCCAGCGTCCTTCACTGAGCAGATGCGGCAACAGCATCAGCCCCGGCAGGATGAACCCAATCAAGCCCTTGAGCAGTGAGGTCAGCGCCAGCATCAGGAAAAACACGCAGTACCGACTCAGGCGCGTGTCGTCCGGGCCGCGCCAATACCACCAGACTGCCGCCAACACACCGCAAACCGTCAGCACGTCCGCCGTGGCGACCCGGGCCCAGAACACGAAAAAGAACGTCGTCGCCAGAAACCACCCGGCAATCAGGCCGGTGCCTTTGCTATAGAGCCGTTCACCGATCAGATAGACCAGCCAGACACTCAGCCAGGCCGCCAGAACCGAAGGCAAGCGCAGCGACCAGTGCCCGAGACCGCCCATCAAATGGGCAGTGGCCGTGATCAGCCAATAGGACGGCAGCGGCTTGTCGTAATAGGGCATGCCCTTGAGGTAAGGGTCGAAATAATCGCCGGTTTGCAGCATCTGCAACGCAATGTTCGCCCAGCGCGTTTCCGCGCCCCAAAGCTCCCTTGCGCCCAACCCGAACAGCAATAGAAACGCCGATACGCCAAGCAGAAGGATCAGCGCACCCTGGTCACTTTTCAGAAAACGAACTAAAGAATTTTTCATCACTGTTTCGCATGTTGCGCTCGCCGTGGCGACGCTGGAGTAGCAAGGCTATCGGGCGAAATGTGATGGGATTGTCAGTAGATTGCGAATAAACCGTTGCTTCGGATTGAAGCGTGGTTGCTGCATCAAGTGAAGTAAGGCCGTGATCTGCATGATGAAAAATTGTTCATGCAAACCACGGCCCCATTATCGATCAAACGTACGCCCCAACCCATCCAGTTGCGTGGCAACAGGCGCTGGTCGACGACTGCTCAATACCAGTTGATCAGCCTTTGACGCGATCGGCGGCCTTGGCTTTGCTTTCAGCTACAGCGGGTTCAGCCTGCTGTTTTTGTGCAACCTGGAAGGCTTCCATCGAGACTTTCCGGGCCGACTCCATGCGTGCGAAGGTCTTATCACCGCCACCTGTGGCCATCGCCAGAGAAGAGGCGGTCAGAGCGGCAACTACGAAGAGAACTTTCATGGATTTCATTTGGGTATCCTCAAGTGATATTTAATTAAAAGCTGACAGTGGAATCTATTTGCTAAAGCCGATATTCCGCGGCTGACTAAGAAGGCACACCAGGTTTCACGGTGCTTCTTTGTTCAAAGAGTCAATCAACATGACGCCCAGTGCGACTTGATTGAAGTTTGCTGTTGCTGGCTGTCATCAAGGTCCAGCCATTTACATTAATTAACCCGCGGCATTACACAGCCAGGATAAAAGCAAGCTAATCGAATGAACTTCCAATCATTCGATTAGCTAAATTTGCAGGTAACAAAAAACCTCATTCGCACTGAGTGCCTATGAGGTTTAGCTTCCACTTCTGGGGGCAGGTGGGGAACAGAGCCCGCGTCACCTGTTGCGTATTCTGAACGGGGAAACCCGTTTTCGTTCATTTTTTGATCAAATTCGCTGACCAACGGCAGTCTCTTGGCCAGTCATTTTTTGCCCGTCTGGATAGCGCAGCCAGCACCATGACTGGCTTTGCGGCGAGTCGGAAGGCAGATGAAACGCCCGCGGATTTTTTCGTCTTTTTTTAAAAAACCTCGAGGAAAATCCGGGCTGCATCATTGGTGAAACGTCCGCCCCAACGCATCCAGCCGAGTCGCAATCGGCGGCAAACGCCGACTGCTCAGTGCCAGCGTCTCCACATCATCCGCCGTGTTCTGCGCAATGCTCTGCACCGACTGCAAGCGCCCGACAATCTCGAAACTCGCCGAGGACTGTTCGCGGGTCGTCGTGACAATCCGCCCATTGAGCTCATCGATGTGCAAGATGTCGCTGCCGACGGCCTGCAACATCGCCACCGCCAACTGACTGTCCTCGACACAGCGCTCCACACCTTCGCGACTGTCCTGCATGGCCTCCACGGCTTTGCGGCTGCCTTGCTGCAAGGCCTCGATGATGGTCCGGATTTCCTTGGTGGACACCGCCGTGCGTTGCGCCAGGCTGCGCACTTCATCGGCCACCACCGCAAAGCCCCGGCCTTGCTCGCCGGCACGCGCCGCTTCAATCGCCGCGTTGAGCGCCAGCAAGTTGGTCTGGTCGGCAATGCTGCTGATCACCTCCAGCACCGTACTGATCTGCTGCGCCTGCCCCGCGAGCACCTGCACAGTCTGGTTGGTGCCCTCCAGGCGCGAGGCCAGTTGAGTGATTTCCTGCCGCGCACGGTTCACGCTTTCCTGCCCACGGGTGATCTGCACACTGGCTTGGCCGGCATGTTCAACGGCATGCTCGACATGCACCACGATGTGCTCCATCGCATCGCCCATGCGCTGCATCGACCCGGTCATCTGCGCGATTTCCGTCAACTGATGCTTCGCGCCTTTCTCCAGCGTGTTACTGGCCTTGGCCAACTCCTGGCCCAACTGCCCCAAGCCCTGAGAGTCACGTACCACACCGTCCACCAAGTCAGTGATCTGCCCCAGGAACTGATCGAAGCGCTGCGCCAGCGACACATGTACCCGCGCCTTGTCACCCTGGCCGGTACCGACGGTGAACTGCGACGTGGTGGCGAGCATCTTGTCCAGCATGTCCTGGCTCTCCACCGCATCGGCCTGGCTGTGCACCGCCAGATAGAGCAGCGCGACCGTCTCCATCACCACATAAAAGGCGTGAACGAACACCATCGTCCAACCCCCGTGATGGGCCATCACAAACACCGGAAAACCCTGATGCTGCAGCGCATGAAACACCACGTGATGCAGCGCAATCGTCACCGCCGCCACCAGAATCGGCAGCCAGTCCCGATAAAACGTCAACACCGCCAACAACGCAAAAATCCCGAAGTGCGACTCAATGACCCCCTCGGCCTGATTGATATGCAACGCCGCCATCACCATCAAACCCACGCCCAGCAAACAACGCATCAACCGCGACCCGCCGATGGCGCGATACAACAGCGTCAATAACACGCTGGTGCCACCGCCCACCAGCAGCGCCTGCTTGAAGGTGTCGTGCCAGAACGCCAGGCCGATAGCGAAAGCGAACATCAGCCAGATCAGGCCCAGCATGATGCGGTCGGCTTTGCGGTAGTGGTCGAGGAAACGAGGGGGGAAGGGCATGTACGCTTACTCCATGTATTCGAACCGGGAAGAAGCTGGGGTAGGACTAATACCAAAAGACAAGCCTGACACTGACACTGTGGCGAGGGAGCTTGCTCCCGCTGGGCTGCGAAGCGGCCCCAAAAAAATGGGACTGCTGTGCAGTCCAACGGGAGCAAGCTCCCTCGCCACAGGTCCTTTATCGCTTGAGCCATTGAGGCAAATCGATTGCCGCCATGGTCGAGGTGTATTTGAGAAGCCGTGGGGAGCGTAGCCCTTGGCCATCATTCTTGACCGGTACGACGTCGCTTGCGCAAAACAATGTCCGATATAGAGGCAAGTAATGCCGAAGTGACGGGGAGTACGACAGACTCCGTTGCAAAGCCTGTCGTACTCCCGAGGTCATTACGACTTCTTCGACGGATAGTTACCGCGCAAGCCACCGGACTTGTTGCCGGTTTTGCTCGGCAGGTTCGGCACTAGCGGACGGGATCTGGGCTGGGGGTTGGAGCGGCTTTGGGGTTGAGGTTGCTTGCTCATTGTTCACCTCCTGACTTACAGGATTTCGCGAGGTGGTTTACTCATGAAGTTTAGCTAATCGACTGTGGTCAGGGGGGGCACTTGGGGAAGGTGTTGTGAGCGATTGGCTTTTCTTTTTCGGCCCCGTTGATAGACCCCCTTACGCGATTCTCGGATGTTGCCTACAACTTCGGCAGGATTGAGCCAGGAAAGTCGGCGCCCTTAATTTCACACTTTGTTACCGCATACCCCAGCCGGGCGTAAAAACCTGCTTTGGTAACAGCCTGTTCGGCTGCCTCCCTCCTTGCGCTCACTTGCCTGCCAAGCCCATCCCAGAGCGCTGTACGCGCCTTTTCAAACGCCCAATCCGCGAATTGGCCGGGTGATTGCATATGCTTGTCTGTACAAGTATCTGCGTGTGCATAAGACATTCCGCCACGCAGTACACGTGCTCTTGCGTCACAAGCGCTTTCGATGGTCCTTGGGAATAAAATAATGAAAAAAGCATTTCTCACCCTTTCTGCATTGGCTTTGTGCATAGCTGCCGGTTCTGTGCTGGCCAAGGAGTACAAGGAGTTGCGCTTTGGCGTCGACCCCTCTTATGCGCCGTTCGAATCCAAGGCCGCTGATGGCAGCCTGGTGGGCTTCGATATCGATCTGGGTAACGCAATCTGCGCTGAGCTGAAGGTCAAGTGCAAATGGGTCGAAAGTGACTTCGACGGCATGATTCCCGGCCTCAAGGCCAACAAGTTCGACGGCGTGATCTCTTCCATGACCGCCACGCCAGCGCGTGAGAAAGTTATCGATTTCTCAAACGAGCTGTTCTCTGGCCCGACCGCGCTGGTATTCAAGAAAGGCGTGGCCATCGGCACCGATCCGGCCTCCCTCAAGGGCAAGAAAGTCGGCTACGAGCAAGGCACCATCCAGGAAGCCTACGCCAAGGCCGTGCTGGACAAGGCAGGGGTAGAGACCCAGGCCTACGCCAACCAGGACCAGGTGTACGCTGACCTGATCTCCGGACGCCTCGATGCCTCGATCCAGGACATGCTGCAAGCCGAACTGGGCTTCCTGAAGTCGCCACCAGGCGCCGACTTCCAAGTCAGCGAGCCGGTCGAAAGCCCCCTGCTGCCAGCCAAAACCGCCGTGGGTCTGACCAAAGGCAACGCCGAGCTCCAGGCCTTGCTGAACAAAGGTATCCAGGCACTGCACGACAATGGCACCTTTGCGGCCGTCCAGCAGAAGCACTTTGGCGATCTGAATCTCTACAGCGGCAAATAATGACCCTGCGCCCATTTGCGGATGGGCACTTTTTTGATTGACGTAGGGCTGCTCAATGCTAGAAAACCTATTGCAGATTCTTGGGCTGTCAGGCTTTAGCCTTAAGGGTTTCGGCCCGCTGTTGCTGCAAGGCTCCTGGATGACTGTCAAATTATCCTTTCTGTGCTTGCTGGTGAGCGTCGGCCTGGGCCTGATCGGCGCCAGCGCCAAGCTTTCGAAATCGGCACTGCTGCGTGTACCTGCGCAGGCCTACACCACGCTGATCCGTGGGGTGCCGGACCTGGTGCTGATGCTGTTGATCTTCTACAGCCTGCAAACCTGGCTGACCTCGTTTACCGATTTCATGGAATGGGAATACATCGAAATCAACCCCTTTAGCGCCGGGGTCATTACCCTGGGCTTCATCTACGGGGCTTATTTCACCGAAACCTTCCGTGGCGCCATCCTTGCCGTACCGCGAGGGCAGATGGAAGCGGCTACCGCCTACGGCCTGACCCGCGCTCAGCGCTTTCGCTTGGTGGTGTTCCCGCAAATGATGCGTTTTGCCCTGCCGGGCATCGGTAATAACTGGATGGTGATCCTCAAGGCCACCGCGCTGGTATCGATCATTGGCCTGGCCGATCTGGTCAAGGTGGCCCAGGACGCGGGCAAGAGCTCCTATCAGCTGTTCTTCTTTCTGATTCTGGCCGCCTTGATCTATCTGGTGATCACCACCGTTTCGAACTACGTCTTGCGCCGGATGGAAATCTTCTACGCCGCAGGCACCCGGGAGGCCGTGCGATGATCGAGCTACTGCAGGAATACTGGAAACCTTTCCTGTTCCAGGACGGCAATCACATCACCGGGCTGGCCATGACCCTCTGGCTGCTCAGTGCCTCGATCTTCTTCGGCTTCGTGATGTCGATCCCGCTGTCGATTGCCCGGGTCTCGACCAATGTCTGGGTGCGCTGGCCGGTGCAGTTCTACACCTATCTGTTTCGGGGTACGCCTCTCTATATTCAGCTGCTGATCTGTTACACCGGCATTTACAGCCTGGCCGCGGTGCGTGCTCAGCCAGTACTGGATGCGTTCTTTCGCGATGCGATGAACTGCACCATCCTGGCCTTCGCCCTGAACACCTGCGCCTACACCACGGAGATCTTCGCCGGGGCCATTCGCAGCATGAACCACGGTGAAGTCGAAGCGGCCAAAGCCTACGGACTGACCGGCTGGAAGCTGTACACCTACGTGATCATGCCGTCCGCCCTGCGTCGCTCGCTGCCGTACTACAGCAACGAAGTGATTCTGATGCTGCACTCGACCACCGTGGCCTTCACCGCGACCATCCCGGACATCCTGAAAGTCGCACGGGACGCCAACTCGGCGACCTTCCTGACCTTCCAGTCGTTCGGCATCGCCGCGCTGATCTACCTGACCGTCACTTTCTCCCTGGTCGGCCTGTTCCGCCTGGCTGAACGCCGCTGGCTGTCTTTCCTCGGCCCGGCTCACTAATTCAGGAAGCTTGTTCATGTACAAACTGACCGTTGAAAACCTGCACAAAAGTTATGGCAATCATGAAGTCCTCAAGGGCGTTTCGCTAAACGCCAAGACCGGCGATGTGATCAGCCTGATTGGCGCCAGTGGTTCGGGCAAGAGCACCTTTCTGCGTTGCATCAACTTTCTGGAAACGCCCAACGACGGCGCCATGAGTCTGGACAACCAGCCGATTCAAATGGTCCATGACCACCACGGCATGCGCGTGGCCGACGCCAATGAACTGCAACGCATCCGTACTCGCCTGGCGATGGTGTTCCAGCACTTCAACCTGTGGAGCCACATGACCGTGCTCGACAACATCACCATGGCCCCACGCCGGGTGCTGGGCGTCAGCAAGAAGGACGCAGAGGATCGCGCCCGGCGCTACCTGGACAAGGTCGGATTGCCGGCGCGGGTTGCAGATCAATACCCGGCGTTTCTCTCGGGTGGTCAGCAGCAACGGGTCGCCATTGCCCGTGCCCTGAGCATGGAACCGGAGATCATGCTGTTCGACGAGCCGACTTCGGCCCTGGACCCGGAGTTGGTGGGAGAAGTGCTCAAGGTGATCCAGGGACTGGCCGAAGAAGGCCGCACCATGATCATGGTGACCCACGAAATGAGCTTTGCGCGAAAAGTGTCGAACCAGGTGCTGTTCCTGCACCAGGGGCGGGTCGAAGAGCAGGGCGCGCCCGAGGACGTATTGGGCAACCCAAAAAGTGAGCGCCTGCAGCAGTTCCTCAGCGGCAACCTGAAGTAACAAGAGCGCCTTTGAGCGACCTCAGGGTCGCTCGAAGACGCTGGCTCAACCCTCAAAACGCCCACGTTCAACCTGAGCAATCAGTGTTGCCGGCACCTCTGTGATGCCGTAGCCGCTGACGAGCCGCGGCCAACAGATCGGTCTGCTTCGCTTCAAAACAAGGAACGCTGTCTGAGCAGACACCCACTCTGGAACCAGGATATCTACCATGAACTCAACGACGATCATTTCAAACCAGCAGCGACCTGTCCGCTATTGCAAAGGCACATAAATATCGGTCTGCCATTGATCCTGCGGTGTCTCGGGGGAAATGCTTAGATAATCGAAGAACAGCGGCTGGTCTCGAAGCTCCTCGCCGCTGGTAGGGAGCCAGTCGCGATAGATCGGATAGATCGATTCGCCGATGTGATCCGTCGAGCCCACGTGACGCACCACAACGTAGCGCCCGCCAGGGATAAGCCTCTCGGTTACACCGAACTCATTCGCTGCTACTGCCTCGTGAATCTCGCCGCAGATTGCAAACCGGAACTCTTCGGCCGGGGTCGTATCGGGGTTGCCGAAAGGAATACCAAAGCTGCGACTTGATGCCACCGGCGACTGGCCGCTCTGCATGCGCCACTCGATAAATTTACGCACGCTCTCATTAACGAGCCCGGGCGCTCCGCAATGCTCTAATGCTGCAACCCTGACTTCGCGAAACTCCACAAATCGTATCTGCATGATGATGCTCCTGGAAAAATGAGGGATGGTGAACACCGCACTCCAGACCTGCCAATTCGGTTGCTTCCTGAATGCACTCGGCGTCATACCGAACGCCCGCCTGAACGCCCTGGAAAATGATTCGGGGCTTTCGAAACCCGCACCGAAAGCGGCGTCCAGCACCGAGTAATCCGCGAGGGAAGATAAGCAATGCGCCGCGCGCCGTAGTCGCATCAGTTGTACATAACGTGAAACAGGCACGCCCACGAACGCGGTGAATTGTCGATGGAAGTGAAACGCCGAAAAGTTCGCGACTTGGCTCAACGTCTTCACGGACAAGTCACCTTCGAGATTGGCGTCGATGTAGGCTAGTACCAGGTCGAACCGTTTTGTGTAGGCGGCGTTGCTCAGCAAGTCAGACACTGGATGGAGGCTCCGGGAAATACGGTAGGCAATAGAGTCGACTATATCGGCGTGCCCGCGCCTAGCCGTGTTTGCTCAGGTCGCGATTGAGTTGCCTGTTCGACGTGGGGCCGCCTTGGATGCACCGTGCTTGAAGGCTACCGGGCAGTTCATCTGAGGCTGCGATTGTAAATCCTGTACGACCGAAAACTTCACGCCCTGAGGAAGTCAGTCAACCTAAATCGAGGTTCTTCGGGAGCGGTGAACCGCGCTTCCTCAATGCATTCAAATAGGTGGTTTCATCGTAGAGCGTCTCTGAGCTTCCTCCCGCCAGCATGTATTTAGCCTCCATTTCTTGAGCTGGAACCCCGTCAATAAGCCAGTTATTGAAATTGCAACTAGCGAATTGAGGCGTGTCGGCTAGAGGGGATAGCATCGTAAAGTAGCTAAACGGTCACCTTTGATGCCCGTTTTCATTTACTCCGCAGCCTGCGCCCGCAACCGCCGTCCAATCACATCTATCAAGTCACAACCATCGTGCAACGGAATGGCCAGCAGTTTGGAAAAAACCGACAACACACCGTGCCGCAACCGATCCCGGATCGGTAGGCAATGCTCTCCAGCACCTGCGCAACCGCCCGAACACGACATTCGCCATTGATTAAAGAGTATCGTAAAAATAAATCAGTTCCTTTGTTTTAGTAGTCCGTATATAGAAGATTGAATTCGGCGCTTTTGCTGTGAGGATTTTGCTGGAAGCCGCAGAGGTTGTTTGGGTCTAATATCATCTTTCACGCGCGACGTATGCAGTAAATATTGAAGTATTGAAATTGCTACGTTGTTGTGGCATAACTTTTGTGCTGTCTGCTATATGGAATTCATATTGTTGCATGGAGCGCTATATGCAAGAGCCAATTACACATTATTCACCTTTAATATCGCCTGAGTCTCGGCAAGTTAAAACTAAGGAAAACCCGGTTTTTCCTTCAAGCTTCGATAGTATTTTGTTTTGGGATGGGACTGTCCCGACGGTTACTACGCCCCATAGTATTGAGGGTGTCAAAGACACCAGCGACGCATACCAAAAGTTGGTGGCGATAGGGCTTTCGGTGCACGATCAGATAAAGAGTAGTTTTTCGGGGGGTGCACCGAATGTTCGAGATTATCTAGAAAAACGCATAGTCGCAGCCATTGATGGGCAGGAACTCAATGCGTTGGAAGCTGCCTTAAAAAAGAAAGCGATCATCGTAGAGCTTCTGCAAAGGGCCAGAATCCATAGGAGTTGGCACGAGGCAATACTATATAATGGTTTAGACGCATTGTCGCTAGACAGAAAAATGAGTGCCGCGGTATTTGCAACGGATGTGGATGTCGAAGAAGATATGGCAGTGCGACTAAGCATTTATGAAGAGTTCCTATTATCGCTAACTGCCGCCTACGTTAAACGAATCCTGGTCGAAGCCATCCCCATTCTGGAGGACGCTTCTGCAACTGCAGACGCTGAAATCCATCACGCCTTGGCAAGGGGCGAAGTTGCTTACACCTACAGGTTACCCATTGGTAATGGCGCAGAAGCAGGGACTGTGGCGGGTGCCATTGCCATCCATGTCGCCGACGGTTGGACCTTCAGGGCAGTGATCCATGAAGGCATTCAGCTGTTGGCAGGGTTGGGAGAAGCACTTCTCAGTCGGGCCACTGCTGTTGGGATCGGGGCCTTGTTCTATTCACCTGCTCTTGCTAACGGCGAACGCTTTCCTCAAACAGTTCTCACACTGCCCGGTAGCACTTTTTTGCCGAAGCTGCCGTCAAACCTGAATGAAATCGCTGCTACCGAAGGAACCATTGACCTTCCTTATCGGATTGTTGGCGACCTTAACCAATACACACTTGTTGCAACCCCGGCTGGAGGGAGTGTCTCGGAAAAAGTGCCAGTGCGAGCATTGGCATTCGATCCAACGACCAGCAGCTACAGTTTCACGTCAAACGATACACCGCCCAATATCCTCAGTTTTCCCATTATTCACTTGGGAAACGGCTCGACAACTTCGCCCGCCCGACCTGCGCAAGTACCGACTTACACTGGCGTTACGCTGTCGCCATTGCTTGTGCAGCCTGAAACCTTACCCGCGTTCGAATTGCCTGATTTCAGGGATTGCATTTACTGCTTTCCGATTGAAAGCGGTCTGCCGCCAATCTACGTTGTTTTTAATAGTCCTTATGAAGGAGCAACCACAAGGGGAAAACACAGCGGTCGATTTTTCAATCCCGCCAAAGCCGGAGGCCCAATCCTCGATCTCGATTGGACAAGTGCTACCGTGACCCAAGCGGGTATTGATCTAGTCAAATTACATACGGGACGTTTCAGGTCTTCGGATGCCAATGCCATCATGATTGATCGCTTGAAAAAAATTCTGCTGGGTGAATTGGTAATCACAGAGGTAGACAAACGCTTCTATACTCATGAAATCAGAGAACTCGAACGTTTCAGAGCATTAGGTGTAGCTGACGGTGTAAACTCGGATGACGGTGTTATTTGGAATAACACTCACGCCGCGACGCTGGAGGACTACAAAGTCAAGGATGCTTTTGAATTGCTCTATACACCTGATGCTTTAGAAGCGGATGAAAAGCAAAGGGAACGAGAGTATAAGGAACTTGGAGGAATAAAATAATGAGTGTCATTGCAGCCATCGTACTTAACGAGAAACCTGAAGAGGTAATTCTATTTGTAACCAAAAATCAATTAGGTATCTCCTTTCCTCAACTTGATGGCCTTTATAATCGGGCTAACTGGGCGCATGTGGAGAACAACATAGGGTTATTGAACCTTGTCCATAAAATGTGTGATGCCGGTTTTATCAAATATAGTGGGGGCGGAGTTGTGAGAGGGCCCAACTGGAGAGAGCCGGCATTCATGCTAGAAGGCAAATATACCTTTGACTGACAGCACCAAGTGCCTGAACGCAGGTGCCAGAGAACGGTGACAGTAGCCATTATTTCGTAGTCGTCCGGTTCCCTTGTCCAGTCGTTTAAATCATCGAAGGTTTCCCAGGTTGAGCCGCTGTCGCAGCGGCTCTTCTCTTTGTTACGGGTATATTGAGTATCTTCGCCTGATTGGTTTTTCGTGGCCTCGAATCATCCGGTGGCGACCTTCGGGAGCGAGGCGATGAGCGCGAAAGTCGCGCTCATCGCCTGCATGCGGGTCTTACTGATTAGGCTGAATGCCATGTTGGGGGACGGCACCGAATGGCGGTGACGAGTGGTATGGTAAAGACAGTTGCTCCCACAAGGATCTTCAGCGAGCAAATAATTTATGCTCGACACAGATCCCCTGTGGGAGCGGGCTTTCCCGCGATGGCGGGGTAACAGTCAATGCAAAGGCAGGGATCAATCAGGTACTTTGCGAACAGAACCGACAGTCAACAACCCCTACCTCGGTCCCACCGCACGCCGTACAAAAGAAAAACGCCCGACCCACATTGCATGGACCGGGCGTCGATCAAACCGCTCTAGTTCACCACTATTGGCACCGTCACGGTTTTGCCGAAGGCTGATTTGATGGTCGCCGTCGGGCTGGGCGACGGGCCGCTGCCGACGGTTGTCACCGCTATATTCCAGAGTGCGCCTGTAGCCGTAGGCGTCAGGGTGGCGGTGCCAAGGTTCACCGTACCGGTTGTAACCGTGGCAGTCGCCGTGATGGTATTGCCCGTGCCACGGGAGGTGGTGCCGGACAGGACCCAATACCAGCGGCTGTTGATGCGGGCGGTGACGGTAGCGCTGGTGACGATCAGGCTTTCGACGGCCGCTGTCGAGACCGCTACGGACACCGTCGCCGGTGGCGACTCCGCACCCTTGGCATCGGCGGCCTTATAGGTAAAGGTCGCGGTGAACGGCGCGGGGACCGTGGCCGGTGGTGTGTAGGTCACGCGCAGACCATCGGTGCTGACCGTGCCCTTGCCGGAGTCCGGTTGCGCCAGACCCACCACTTTAAGTGGCACGTTACCGTCAGGGTCGCTGTCGTTAGCCAGCACGTTGATGATAAGCGGTTGGCCGTTGTTGCTGATGGCGCTGTCGGGGTTGGCGATCGGGTTTTTGTTATCGCCATCGTTGACACGGGTATCGCCAGTGCGGAAGGTCGGCAGCGCGGCGGAGTTGACGTAGGTCACGCCGTCCCAGCCGGGCAGGGGCGTTGGCATCAACTGGAACTGACCGGGGTGCTCGATATCCCAGCGCAACAACATGGACGTGTCCTCGTGCTGGGTGTTGTGGCAGTGCTCCATGTAGGTCCCGGCGAATTCACGGAAGTGGATCGCCATTTCCACATCCACTGAGCTGTCGATGCCCTCGCCGATGCGATAGACGTCCTTGCGTGCCCATTTTTCCCATTCCGGTGGGGCCTTGCCGTCGCGGTGGAGGATGATCCCCTCTTCGAAATGCACGTGCACTGGGTGGGTCCAGCCGGTGCCGCCGGTCTTGATTTTCCACACCTCAAGAGTGCCGTCGCCGGAGAACCCGGCAGGGGTCGGGCCATTGGCCAGTTGCGGAGCGGCGCTGATCCGGCGTGGGTCCATGCGGTAGCCGAAACCGCCGTCGGTCTTGATGGTCCAGGGTTCTTCATCGGTGCCGTCGGAGCGGCCGAAGATGAACTCGCGATGCCGCGCCACTTTGAGCTTGGCCTGCACCACCGGATCGTCGCGGTTGAGGGTCAACGGGATCATGGTCTTGCCGGCCGGTTTACCCGGTTTGGCGGGTTCGTAGTCGGCAGGGTTCATGCTCACGTCCTGGCCGGCATAAGGCTTGACCACCAGTTGCAGGAACTTGCCCACTGCCGGGTCGCCGTTGTCCCATTGCAGACCGTTGCTGCCCGACTTGAGCACCGCTTTGTACTTGCCGGACAGGACATCGGCCAGGCTCAGCGGTGTAATCTCCGGTCCCTTGCCGGTTTGGTGCTCCATCAGGTTGACGAAGTACAGCTTGTCGCCGGTGCTGATCCCGTTTTTCGCGAAGTTGACGATGATGTCGTAACGCTCTGCGATACCCATGGTCGGCAGGATGGCGTTGTGGTTTTGCAGGTCGCCGTCACCGTCCAGGTCCATGCTGCCGTCGAACGGCACGGTGTGTTCCATGAGGTTGCCGTCGTTGGCGATCAAGTGGAACGGTACGCGGGTATAAGACAGGCCGGAACCTGTCGGGCCGGGGAATTCGCCGCCGGTGCCGACGACTTCACGCACCAGCGCGATCCTCAAGTAGCGCGACACCGAGCCATTGAGGATGCGGAAGCGATAGCTGCGCGCCCGTACATTCAGGCGCGGCTGGTATTGCCAGTTGACCAGGATCTGATCGCCCAGGAAGCCACCGCTGTTGAACGGGTTGAACCACAGTTGGCCGTTCTGATCCCAGGCCTTGTCGGCCACCAGCAGGTTCACATCGTAGTCGCGGTTACCCCAAGGCAACGCCGAACCGCTGGGCAGGCGCAGGTTGACGCCGTCTTCGAAGGCTTCGTTACCGCGGTCCATAGCGCTGTAGTAATTCATCATCACCGCGTTGCCCTTGTAGACGTTCTGCGCGGTGAAATCGAACATGTGGTCATGGAACCAGTGGGTGCTCATGGTTTCGTGCCAGTCGCCACGGATCTTGATGCTGCCGTTGTTGCACGTCTTGAGGCCCGGAGTGGCATCGTTGACATACAGGGTTTCGCCCGGGGCGCAGGGGAACGCCGCGCGCGGATCCTGGGCGTTGGTGTTGATGGTGTCGTATCCGGCCAGTTGCATCGGCCAGCGATAGTCGTAGTACTGCCCCGGAAAGAAAAACGCGTTGGCATAGCCGTCGCTTTCGGCCGGAGAGTGCCCGTTGTGTTCGTGGGTTGTAATGGTGTGCAGGCCAAAACCCATGTTGGCCGACGGATCGATCGGCAGGGCGTTGTAGTGACGCATCAGCACCGGTTGGCCGTAACGCACCATCAGCAGTTTTACTGGAAAGGTGCCGTCGAAGGTCCACAGCGCCTTGTGATTCTGGATCGGCATGTTGGGGTGAAAACGGGTGTCGATGCCTTTGGTGGTGCCGGTCGTGGTCGGGATGTCCGAGGTCTGGTAGTACAGCCCACCAGGCCCGAACTCACCGACAGCATAGTTGTGCATTTGCCGGCGGTCGCGCATGCCGCCATTGAGCTTGGCGCCCGCTTGCACGGTTTTGAAGGCGACCTGTGGGTAGAACTCGTTCCAGCGCTGGTGCGACCAGCCTTTTCCAGGCGGACGACCTTCGGCCGGCGAGCCGACCGGGTGACGGTTGAGGAAGGCTTCGATCTGCGCTTTCCACGGGTTACGGTCCAGCACGTTGGAGTACTGCGACGGAAACGGGTACAGCCCCGGCTGGCGCATGAAGGCTTCCAGCGCCGCGGCGGAAGGACCGCTGCGGGCGATGTTGTTCGGGTCCTGCGTGGGCGCCGGGCCGACGATCGGAACCGGGAAGGTCAGGGGCGGTGCCGGCAGTGTCGGGTCGAGTTTCTCCGTGCCGAATTCTTCGAACAGCAGCAATTGCTGCGTGTACGGCTGGGCCCCGAACAACGGGCTGGGCTTGCCATTGGTGGGGATTTTGAATGATGTCTGCAGGGCTGGCGGCAGCACGTTGTCGGTCGTTGGCGTGGTGCGGGTGCCGTACACACCATTGGGCAGGGCGATGGCGCCCTGGTTGGCGGGTGGCATGGTCAGTATGGAATCCAGTGCAGCCTTGGGGTCGGGCGCAGGATTGGTATACGCCGAGGGGTCCGTCGGTGGTGGCGGGCCGAAATCATCCAGTGGTACGGCGTTGGCGGTAGTCACGGTAAGGAGCATCGCACAGGGCAGGCATGACCTGCGCAGCAAGGCGATGGAGCTGCATGGTAGTGTCGCGCGTATCATTTTTCACCCCTCGCGTCATGCCGAATCTGGCAAGCCCCGCCGTCTTCATGATGTCCGGGACGACAGCTGTTGCGGGTACTTGGGGTGTGCAACTAATGAGCCATTACCCTGGGGCGAAGAAAAAGTTCAATTTAATTAGCGAATTGTTTCTTGATGTTTCAAATTGGGGCAGGGGGGGAGTGGGGAACATTCCTCAAGTTAGGTGGTAAACGCCCGGATGGGTGGGTGTAGTGCCCCGTTTGCGGGGATGGTAGCGGCCCCATAAAAAGCATAAAAAGGGACAGACCACGATTTCAGGTAAATACCGAGCCGTCGTGATCTGTTCCCTGTTTCCGCGCGGCCGTTTTCTATGTCAGGCACAACTTCCCTGACATCGGTGGGCCTATACTTTAACGATCGGCACACTCGATGTGGCATGCAGTCGTGTTTGATGTATGGGGGACGCGTCGAGCGATCGTTCACGCAGGCCACGGCCTGCCTTCGTCGTAGGGAGGAAAACATTCATGGCGCGTAAATACATCGACTGCCGCGAGTTTCCGAGCGATTCCCACTGCTCAATCGCACTGTCCGCAGACTCTGAAAACGAACTGCTCGAGGCCGCCGCGCAGCATGCGGTCAGTGTTCACAAACACACCGACTCACCAGAACTGCGAGCTCAACTGAAGACGATGTTTCACGACGGAACCCCGCCTGTTGAAGCACCGCGTCCTGCTTAGCACCCAGGGGTTTCAGAGGAGTGATTGTCATCGATAAGCACCTACGAGGCTCATTTCGATGAGTTCCGCAGGCCTGAAGGTGGTTTTTTATGCCTGGCACAATTTGAATGACGAAGTAGATCCCCGAGGAGCTGCCGATGGCTGCTCCTTGGGGGGGGCTTTGGAGGGCTTGTTTAATGTGGCTGCGTGTTCATTCAAGCTAAGCTCAAGCTGATTCGACAGACTGCTATCGATCAGAAGCGCTCACCTCTGCGTCTCACACACTCGACTTTCAGGCGCGCTTGGGGAGCTTCCAGTTCGGGCGAATGAAGTGGCATGTGTAGCCATTCGGTATACGTTCGAGGTAATCCTGGTGCTCTGGTTCCGCTTCCCAAAAAGGCCCCGCCGGTTCGATTTCGGTGACTACTCGGCCTGGCCACAGGTGTGAAGCATCGACATCGGCAGCGGTGTCCTCGGCAATGTCGCGTTGCTGTTCGTTGAGGTAGTAGATCGCCGAACGATAGCTGGGGCCCAGGTCATTACCCTGACGGTTGGGCGTGCAGGGGTCGTGTATCTGGAAGAAGAACTCAAGGATCTGCCGGTAGCTGATCACGGCAGGGTCGAAGACGATCTCGATGGCTTCGGCGTGGTTGCCATGGTTGCGATAGGTGGCATTCGGCACATCGCCGCCGGTATAACCGACCCGCGTGTGCAGCACACCGGGATAGCGCCGCAGAAGATCCTGCATGCCCCAGAAGCAGCCGCCGGCGAGAATGGCAGTTTCGGTTTGTCTGGTCATGGTCTGTCCTTCCTCACGGGAACGTTGTGTATAGCCACTGTTATGAGGGCGTGTTGGCCGATTCCAAGGTTTCGCGCAAACAGAACTGGAATGACCGCTCCTGGCCGATTGCTGCCTGATGCCAAGGGCAAAAAAAGCCCGCTCGATGGCGCAATACCGTTCATTTAAGAGATAGAGCGAGCAATAAGTAACCTGTGGCGAGGGAGCTTGCTCCCGCTGGACTGCGCAGCAGTCCCATTTTAGGGCCGCTTCGCGCCCCAGCGGGAGCCAGCTCCCTCGCCACAGATACAGTGTTCGTCCTTAAGTGAACAGCATTACGCTCAATGGCGGGCTTCGTATTCGGCTTTTCCTATGGCAGGTGGCCCAAATTCTTGCGGAATTCGACCTCCAGCTTTCGACAAACGTCTGCGATAACGTTTTTCCCGACTGCCGGGCCGGAGTAGCTGTTTACTTCCTCGTGGCATCGTTCGGCGGCCTCACGGGCCTGCGTTCTTTCCTTGTCTTCCGATGTGTTGCTGACATAAAAGCCGAAAGCCAGGTACAAGGTGATGGCGATAATGATTCCGACGACGATCTTGCTGTTCAGGCCCATTCTCTTTTCTGACGGTAGTGGCCACCCAGGTGGGATTCGTTTTTTTTGCCTGAGGTCAGATTGGCAGTGTTTGCATAAGATGGCTTCAGCCATGATGACTTCCGCGCAATAGGGGCAACTCTTTTTTCCAGCCTCCACAGATGAAACTCCTTTTTCAAAACAGGATTCTATCATTGGGTCTGAGGGTCGTTTGGCACTTGGGGAATGTGTTGTGAGTGACTAAACCGGCTGCATGCAACGCAAACAAAGCGGGCGCCTGATTAGGCACCCGTTTTTGTTTATTTCGCTGCTTGTGCTCGCAAGCGTCGGCCGATCACATCCATCAAATCGCAGCCATCGCGCAACGGAATGACCAGCAACTTGGAAAAGTCCTCCAGCACTACCGTGTCGCAACCGAGTTCGGAGCGATAGGCGATGTTTTCCAGCACCTGCGTGACTGTCCGGATACGGTAGTCGGCCATGGCTTGCAAGACGTCGAGTGGGGCTTGGGTGTCGATGAGCAGGGAAGCCGGTTTCAGGTCGATTCCGGTAAGAGGCATGTATCTTTCCATAGATGAAACTCCGATCAGTGCAAAGGTTGACTGTCCCTCACTCGTCGCCAAACGAATGGGTGACAGCTGTACGCAGGTTGGCGAACCGGGATCGGAAAACCGGCAGACCCGAAGGTCTCCCACGCACAGCTGCCATAAAGACAGCTTTGCGAAGGTGCAACAGCATCTGCAAAAAAGCACAGTGCTTTTGCATCCGATCGAACAGGTCGCCAAACCTGGTCGCCATTTGGGCGACGGGGCGGACTATAAGCTTCATCAAGGTCATGGGCAAGGTGAGGAATTCCGAGGCTGACGTAAGATCCGTGATGATGAAACTTCAGACCTTTCACCTCAGGCCGCTGGAAATATAAACACAGACCTGAGATGTTCACGGCCCCTTGGATTCAGCCACCCACGCTATCCTTGCTCATCGCTCACGCCGTCGAGATGGACCTTCCCGAATGCAAACACCGAATCCCCAACGCCCCCTCTGGAAAACCTACCTGTTTTTCCTCGCTCCGATGGTCCTGTCGAATTTCCTGCAATCCATGTCCGGCACGGTCAACAGCATCTACATCGGCCAGATGCTCGGCACCCAGGCGCTGGCGGCGGTGTCGGGGATGTTCCCCATTGTGTTTTTCTTCATCGCCCTGGTGATCGGCCTTGGTGCAGGCGCGGGGGTGTTGATCGGGCAGGCTTGGGGGGCGCGGGAGACGCATCTGGTGAAGGCGATTGCCGGAGCGACGTTATTGTTGGGGGTGTTGATCGGGTTGGTGGCGGCGGTGGTGGGGAGTGTGTTTGCGCGGTCGGCGTTGATGGGGTTGGGGACGCCTGCGGATGTGCTGGACGATGCGGTGGCGTATGCCCATGTGATGTTGTGGATCATGCCGTCGCTGTTGGTGTTTGTGTTGTTCACGCAGTTGCTGCGCGGAGTCAGCGATACCTTGTCGCCGTTGTTGGCGCTGGTGGTGTCGACCTGTGTCGGGCTGGCGCTGACGCCGGCGTTGATTCGCGGGTGGTTGGGTTTTGCGCCGATGGGGATTCAGAGTGCGGCGATAGCCGGGCTGGTGGGCAACCTGGTGGCGATGGGGTTGCTGGCGTGGCGGTTGATTGGCAAGGGCCATCCGCTGGCGCCGGACCGTGAGTTCTTTGCGGCGATGAAGCTGGACATGGCGATCCTCGGCAAGGTGCTGCGCATCGGTTTGCCCACCGGGTTGCAGATGGTGGTGTTGTCGTTGTCGGAGCTGGTGATTCTGGCGCTGGTGAACCAGCACGGTTCCCAGGCGACGGCGGCGTATGGCGCGGTGACGCAGATCGTCAATTACGTGCAGTTCCCGGCGTTGTCGATTGCGATTACTGCGTCGATCCTTGGGGCGCAGGCGATCGGGGCGGGGCGCATCGAGCGTATCGGGCCGATCCTGAGGACCGGGCTGATGATCAACGTGTGTTTGACCGGTGGCCTGGTGGTGCTCGGGTACTTGTTGTCGAGCTGGTTGCTGGCGTCGTTCCTCACTGAAGAGGCGACGCTTAACATGGCCCAGCACTTGTTGCACATCATGCTCTGGAGCCTGTTGGTGTTTGGCTTCCAGGCGATCATCGGCGGCATCATGCGCGCCAGCGGCACGGTGATGGTGCCGGTGGCGATTTCCATAGTGTGCGTGGTGGGGATTCAGTTGCCGGCGGCGTATCTGCTGGATGCGAAGTTCGGGCTGCAAGGGGTGTGGATGGCGTTTCCGGTGGCGTATCTGGGGATGCTGGTGTTGCAGACGCTGTATTACAAGCTGGTGTGGCAGCATCAGAAGATTGAGCGGTTGGTGTAGGCCATTGCGCTTGATGTCGGCCTGCATGAGGTCGACAATTTGGGGGCTGTGAGCCGACAGGCGCCATCGCCTGGGGAGGTTTCAAATGAGCCCCTTGTCCCATTCCATCCTGCAAGACCGGCCGGCAGCCGGGCGGCGTTTGATCGAGCCGTTGCTGCCTTACGCCAATCGCCCCGATGTCATCGTTCTGGCCTTGCCCCGTGGCGGTGTGCCGGTGGCTTATGAGGTGGCCACGGCGCTGAAGGTTCGCCTGGACCTGATTCTGGTGCGCAAGCTCGGCGTGCCGTCCCACCCGGAGTACGCCATGGGCGCGATTGCCAGCGGTGGTATCCAGATTCGTAATGAAGAGGCGCTGCGGGTGCATCCGATTGCCAAGGCAGCATTCGACGCCGTGGTCGAACAGGAAAGCCGCGAGCTGCTGCGCCGCGAGAAGGTCTACCGCGGCACGCGGCCGGCGGCGCAGCTCAAGGATCAGGTGGTGATCCTGATCGACGACGGCCTTGCCACCGGCGCATCGATGAGGGCGGCGATTCAGGCGCTACGGGTGCAGGCGCCATCGCGCATCGTGGTGGCGGTGCCGGTGGCGCCGATTGAAACGGTGGAGGCGCTGCGCAGTGAGGTGGATGAGTTGATCTGCCCGCTGATGCCCGAGTGGTTCACCTCGATTGGCCATTGGTACATGGACTTTTCCCAGACCTCGGATGCCGAGGTGATCGAGCTGTTGCAGCGGGCGTGGCAACGCGGGGAGTGCGGGTAGCGCTGGCGGCCAGCGGCAGGTGGTCGCAAATCAACGCGCGAGGTGGAATTAACGCCGGTTGTTTGCTTAAGTCCATCTGGTGCCACCCGACTTGAGCGGCACGCCAACTCAAGACGGGAGCCCTCCCGGAGAGTGCCATGAACCTTCGATCCGCGCGTTGCGTCGCTCTGGCTGGCACGTTGGTGTTCGGCCTGGTGCCGTTCGCGCAAGCCGTGGAATACAAGGAAGTGAACGCCAGGGCCAGCACCTTGAGTTTCACCTATGAGCAGATGGGGTCGAGAGCCTACGGCACTTTTGGCAAGTTCAAGGCCAGGCTCGACTTCGACACCGATAACCCTGGTGCCGCCCATGCCGCGCTGACCATCGACCTGATCAGCATCGACGCCGGCAGCAGCGATGCCAATACCGAGCTGCAAAAACCGGCCTGGTTCGACACCGCGACTTATCCGGTGGCGACCTTCGAATCGACGTCCATCAAGGCCTTGGGCAATAACCGCTACACCATCACCGGCAAGCTTTCCCTGCGCGGGCTTACTCGGGAGGTGAGTGTGCCGGTGCTGCTCAAATCGGAGAGCGCCATCGGCATCTTCGATGGCGAGCTGGTGCTCAAGCGTGACGACTTCAAGATCGGCGAGGGCGAGTGGGCGGACAGTGTGGTGTCCAACGAGATCAATATCCGCTTCCGGATGGTGGCGCCGCAGCGGTGACTGCCAGGCACTTTGCCGATAGAACCGACAGTCAACTAACCCAACCTCGGTCCCGCCGCACGCCGCACAAAAGAAAAACGCCCGATCCACATTGCATGGACCGAGCGTCGATCAATCCGCTCTAGTTCGCTTTTATCGGCACTGTCACGGTTTTGCCGAAGGCTGATTTGATGGTCGCCGTCGGGCTAGGCGACGGGCCACTGCCGACGGTCGTCACCGCTATATTCCAGCGTGCGCCTGTAGCCGTAGTCGTCAGGGTGGCGGTGCCAAGGTTCACCGTACCGGTGGTGGTCGTGGCAGTCGCCGTTATGGTATTGCCCGTGCCACGGGAGGTGGTGCCGGACAGGACCCAATACCAGCGGCTGTTGCTGCGGGCGGTGACGGTAGCGCTGGTGACGATCAGGCTTTCGACGGCCGCTGTCGAGACCGCTACGGACACCGTCGCCGGTTCCGACTCCGCGTCCTTGGCATCGCTGGCCTTATAGGTAAAGGTCGCGGTGAACGGCGCGGGGACCGTGGCCGGTGGTGTGTAGGTCACGCGCACACCATCGGTGCTGACCGTGCCCTTGCCGGAGTCCGGTTGCTCCAGCCCCACCACTTTAAGTGGCACGTTACCGTCAGGGTCGGTGTCGTTGGCCAGGACGTTGATGATCACCGGTTGGCCAGTATTGCTGATGGCGCTGTCGGGGTTGGCGATCGGTTTTTGGTTATCGCCGTCGTTATTGTTACGGGTATCGCCAGTGCGGAAGGTTGGCAGCGCGGCGGAGTTGACGTAGTTGACGCCGTCCCAGCCGGGCAGGGGCGTTGGCATCAACTGGAACTGACCAGGGTTCTCGACATCCCAGCGCAGCAGCATGGACGTGTCCTCATGCTGGGTGTTGTGGCAGTGCTCCATGTAGGTCCCGGCGAACTCGCGGAAGCGGATCGCCATTTCCACATCCACTGAGCTGTCGATGCCCGCGCCGATGCGATAGACGTCCTTGCGTGCCCATTTTTCCCATTCCGGTGGGGCCTTGCCGTCGCGGTGGAGGATGATCCCCTCTTCGAAGTGCACGTGCACCGGGTGGTTCCAGCCGTTGCCGCCGTTCTTGATTTTCCATACTTCCAGGGTGCCGTCGCCGGAGAACCCGGCAGGGGTCGGGCCATTGGCCAGTTGTGGAGCGGCACTGATGACTCGAGGGTCCATCTGGAAGCCTAAACCGCCGTCGGTCTTGATCGTCCAGGGTGCTTCGTCGGTGCCGTCGGAGCGGCCAAAGATGAACTCGCGATGGCGCGCCAGTTTCAGTCTGGCCTGCACTGTCGGGTCGTCACGGTCGAGGGTCAGCGGAAGCATGGTTTTACCCATCGCCTTGCCCGGCTTGGCGGGTTCGTAGTCGGCGGGGTTCATGCTCACGTCCTGGCCGGCGTAAGGCTGGACCACCATCTGCAGGAACTTGCCCACCACCGGGTCGCCAGCGTCCCATTGCAGCCCGTTGCTACCGAGCTTGAGCACCGCCTTGTACTTGCCGGACAGAACATCGGCCAGGCTCAGCGGTGCAGACTCCGGCCCCTTGCCGGTCTGGTGCTCCATCAGGTTGACGAAGTACAGCTTGTCGCCGGTGCTGATCCCGTTTTTCGCGAAGTTGACGATGATGTCGTAACGCTCGGCGATGCCCATGGTGGGCAGGATGGCGTTGTGGTTCTGGAGGTCGCCGTCGGCATCCAGGTCCATGCTGCCGTCGAACGGCACGGCGTGTTCCATGAGGTTGCCGTCGTTGGCGATCAAGTGGAACGGCACGCGGGTATAGGACAGGCCGGAACCTGCCGGGCCAGGGTATTCACCACCGGTGCCGACGACTTCACGCACCAGTGCGATCCTGAAGTAGCGCGACACCGAGCCATTGAGAATGCGGAAGCGATAGCTGCGTGCCCGCACGTTCAGGCGCGGCTGGTACTGCCAGTTGACCAGCAGCTGATCGCCGAGAAAGCCATCGGTGTTGAACGGGTTGAACCACAACTGGCCATTGGCGTCCCAGGCCTTGTCGGCCAGCATCAGGTTGACGTCATAGTCGCGGTTGCCCCAGGGCAACGCCGAACCGCTGGGCAGGCGCAGGTTGACGCCGTCTTCCAGCGCTTCGTTGCCACGATCCAGGGCGCTGTAGTAGTTCATCATCACCGCGTTGCCCTTGTAGACGTTCTGCGCGGTGAAATCGAGCATGTGGTCGTGGAACCAGTGGGTGCTCATGGTTTCGCGCCAGTCGCCACGGATCTTGATGCTGCCGTTGTTGCACGTCTTGAGACCCGGCGTGGCATCGTTGACGAACAGGGTTTCGCCCGGGGCGCAAGGGAACGCTGCACGCGGATCCTGAGCGCTGGTGTTGATGGTGTCGTAACCGGCCAACTGGATCGGCCAGCGATAGTCGTAGTACTGCCCCGGAAAGAAAAACGCATTGGAAAAGCCGTCGCTTTCGGCCGGGGAGTGGCCGTTGTGTTCGTGGGTGCTGAGGGTGTGCAGGCCAAAACCCATGTTGGCCGACGGATCGATCGGCAGGGCGTTGTAGTGGCGCATCAGCACGGGTTGGCCGTACCGCACCATCAGCAGTTTTGGCGGAAAGGTGCCGTCGAAGGTCCACAGCGCCTTGTGGTTCTGGATTGGAAAGTTGGGATGGAAACGGGTGTCGATGCCTTTGGTGGTGCCCGCAATGACTGGAGCGTCCGAGGTCTGGTTGTAGAGACCGCCTGGTCCGAACTCACCGACGGCGTAGTTGTGCATTTGCCGGCGGTCGCGCATGCCGCCGTTGAGCTTGGCACCCGCTTGAGTGGTCTTGAAGGCGACCTGCGGGTAGAACTCGTTCCAGCGCTGGTGCGACCAGCCTTTTCCTGGTGGACGCCCCTCGGCCGGCGAGCCGACCGGATGGCGGTTGAGGAAGGCTTCGATCTGCGCTTTCCACGGGTTGCGGTCCAGCACGTTGGAATACTGCGACGGAAACGGGTACAGCCCCGGCTGGCGCATGAAGGCTTCCAGCGCCGCGGCCGAAGGACCACTGCGGGCGATGTTGTTCGGGTCCTGCGTGGGCGCCGGGCCGACGATCGGAACCGGGAAGGTCAGGGGGGGCGGCGGCAGTGTCGGGTCGAGTTTCTCCGTGCCGAATTCTTCGAACAGCAGCAATTGCTGAGTGTACGGCTGGGCCCCGAACAACGGGCTGGGCTTGCCATTGGTAGGGATTTTGAAGGATGTCTGCAGGCTGGGCGGCAGCACGTTGTCGGTCGTTGGCGTGGTGCGGGTGCCAAACACGCCATTGGGCAAAGCGACGGAGCCCTGGTTGGCGGGCGGCATGGCCTTTACGGCATCCAGCGCGGCCTTGAAGTCGGTCGGCGGGTTGCTATACGCCGAAGGATCTGTTGGCGGCGGCGGGCTGACATCGTCAAGCGGTGCAGCGTTGACGGTGCCGAGGCTGACGTTGATCAGCATCACAGCGGCGATGCCCGGTTTGCTGAAAAAACCGTGCGATTTGAGGTCTGGCATTTTTTTCATGTTGTTCCCCTCGGGGCGCGCCGGCGTGGCTGACGTTCGTCATTCGCTCGGTGCAAGAGGTGCGCCAATCGAGGAGGGGGCGAAAACTTGTTTGATATCAATAGGCTGGCTAATTGGACTTTAGTCGTAGTGGCACAGTGGGTGGGAATCCTCAGAGTTGGGGGCCTTCACCCACCCATTCCCCCCCACTCACACCACGGACCGCTGTGATAATTGCCAGGCGCGCTATGATAGGCGGCCCTTGCCTCCCGGAGCCTGTCACCGCAATGCCCCTGATCAGCCACTTCAAGAACCCGTGCCCCGAGCACATCAATAGCCAGATCCTGCAGATGGTGGTCGACAACCTGACCGACATCAGCATGGTCGCGATCCCGCCCAGCAACCTGCTGTACAACCTCTATCAATACGCGATCGGCTATGAGGTGCACCTGTATCTGGAGGCGCTGAACGGTGAAAAAGGCATTGCCGTGGAGTTGATTGTCGCCACGGACGAAGACGACCCGCAAAAGGTGACTGGCTTTGTGCTGTACCTGCCGGTGCAGGACGACCCCGAGGCGTGCGGCGTGGCGTACATGGCGGTGCAGGCCGAGTATCGGCGCCAGGGCGTGGCCCGGCGGATGCTGCGGGAAGTGGTCGGCCGCTATCCCCATGCCGAACTGACCTGCGCGGTGGCCAAGGTGCCGTATTTCGAGGCGATGGGCTTTCAGGTGCTGGGTGTGCGCGCGACCCAGGTGTTGATGAACACCCGTGACCACGCCACCGATGGCTTGATGGCGCTGCTGGATGTGGCGTCGATCTACAGCTCGCTGGAAGTGCGGCAGATTCATACCTACCTGCTGCAAAAGCATGGCAAGCGGGCCATGACCGACGCGGAAAAACAGCGCGACCGGCATCTGGACCAGTTGACGCGCAAGGCTCAGGAGTTTGTGCGGGGGCGGTTGGGTGACGATGCGGTGCCAGCCGCCGGCCCTCGGTTGCGCCTGGTCTGATCGCACTCTCCTAAACATCACAACTCCCACATTGGAGATGTATTGATAGGTAGATGGTTTTCGGAGGTAAAAAAAAGAGCCTCAAAGCTCTTGATGGGGAGGAAGTGGAGCCGTGAGGCTCAAGATGCGCGTGAAACAAGCGGTGAGCTTGGTAGTGGTTCAGTTCACTCACCACCTACGCGGCGGCTTGCACAAACAAGCGGCTGCGTAAGTTCATCCTAAAAAGACCTAGTGTTTTACTCAAGTACCGCTAGTCGTATCCCCCGGCCAGCCGGCGCGGCGCAACGCCTTGAGCAGGGTTTCGGCATCCAGCCCCTGCACCCCATGCCCGTTGCCTTCGGCCGTTTCGGCGGCAAGCAGGGCATTGATGATGGCTTCTTCCACGGCTTCGGTGGCGGCCAGGAACAGCTCGCTGATGTGGTCGTTGTTGACCATGCTCAGGTTGTCGGTGGTCGGCGCTTTCTTGCTCTCGTAGGCAGCCGGTGGCACGTGATCGTTACCGGTGGCGAAGGCGATGAAGATGTCGCCGCTGTGGTCTTCATTGCCGCCGCCGGTGCGGGCCAGGCCGAGGCTGGCGCGCTGGGCCAGGCGGGTGCACTGGTGTGGCAGTAGCGGCGCATCGGTGGCCAGGCAGACCACGATCGAACCCATGCCAGGATGGGGTAACGAGGCCTTGAGGAACGGCGAATCGACCTGTTCCATGTAGCGCCCGACCGGGTAGCCATCGACGCGCAATTCATTGCGAATGCCGTGGTTGGCCTGGACGATCGCCCCCACCGTCCAGCCACCCTGGACACTGCTCAAACGGCGCGACGCAGTGCCGATGCCGCCCTTGAATTCGTGGCAGATCATGCCGCTGCCACCGCCGATATTGCCTTCGGCCACCGGACCACCCGTCGCCGAACGCACGGCCTGGGCCACGTGTTCAGGCTTCACGTGAAAGCCGTTGATGTCGTTGAGCAAGCCGTCGAAGGTTTCCAGCACCACCGGCATGTTCCAGTAGAGGCGCCCGTCATCCGGCTGCTGCTCGCGGTCGAGCACGATCAGCGCGTCGCGCACCACGCCCAGGCTGTGGGTGTTGGTGAAGGCGATGGGGCTGGTCAGCAAGCCGGCCTCGCGAATCCACTCCAGCCCCGTGGCATCGCCGTTGCCGTTGAGCACATGCACGCCGGCAAAGCAGGGTTGCTGGCTGGTGGAACCGGCGCGCGGTTCGATGACGGTGACGCCGGTGAGGATGTCGCGGCCATTGGCGGTGCGGCCTCGCACATCGCTGTGGCCGACCCGTACGCCGGGGACGTCGGTGATGGCATTGAGCGGGCCGGGTTGCAGTTGGCCAATCGGGATGTTCAGGTCACGGGCGCGTGGTTTCATGGGTTTTCTCATCGTTAATTCATTCCAGAAAATTTGCAGGCCAACTCGATCTTGTGGCGAGGGAGCTTGCTCCCGCTGGGCTGCGCAGCAGCCCCAAGATCTCGGTTAACACGTCGATTTTGTGAGTGCTGCGCACTCAAGCGGGAGCAAGCTCCCTCGCCACAGAACAGAGCTGGATTCATTGACCGTTCTTGACCTTGCTCCAGATTCGCGTGCGCACGCGTTCGGTGGCAGGCGGCAAAGGCTGGAGGGTGAACAAGGTCGCCATGGCTTCAGCCGGCGGATAGACGGCCGGGTTGTTGCGGGTCGCTTCGGCCACCAGCGTGGTCGCGCTGCGGTTGCCGTTGGGGTAGTTGAGGTGGTCGCTGACCGGGGCGATGACTTCGGCGCGCATCAGGTAGTCGATGAAGGCCATGCCTTGTTCCGGGTGTGGGGCATCCTTGAGCAGCACCAGCGTGTCGAACCACACCGGCGCGCCTTCCTTGGGCAAGCTGTAGGCGATCTTCACGCCGTTGCCGGCCTGCTCGGCGGTGCTCTTGGCTTCAAGCATCGCGCCGGACCAGCCCACCGCCACGCAGATGTTGCCGTTGGACAGGTCGCTGATGAACTTCGACGAGTTGAAGTAGGCGATGTGCGGGCGCAGTTTGAGCAGCAGCGCTTCGGCCTTCTTGTAGTCCTCGGGGTTGGTGCTGTTGGGTGGCAGGCCGAGGTAGTGCAGGGCAACCGGCAGCATCTCTGACGGCGAGTCGAGCATGGCCACGCCGCATTGGCCGAGTTTGGCCAGGTTCTCTTCTTTGAACACCAGGTCCCAGGAATCCACCGGCGCCTTGTCACCCAGCGCTGCGCGGACTTTGTCGATGTTGTAGCCGATGCCGTTGGTGCCCCACAGGTAGGGCACGGCGTACTGGTTGCCGGGATCGTTGTTGGCGAGTTTCGCCAGCAGATCAGTGTCCATGTTCTTGAAGTCAGGCATCTGCGCACGGGGCAAGGGGGCGAGGGCGCCGGCCTTGATCAGCGTGGGCAGACTGAAGTTGCTGGCCACCACCACGTCGTAGCCGCTGCGGCTGGTAAGCAACTTGCCTTCCAGCACTTCGGCGCTGTCGAAGGTGTCGTAGACCGGCGCAATCCCGGTGTCACGCTTGAAGTCCTGCAAGGTGGTGGGGCCGATGTAGTCGTACCAGTTGTACACGTGCACCGTCGGGGCTTCGACCGCAAAAGCCGACAGCGAAACCGCCAGACAGGCGCCAAACCCCAGATTGAAATACAAGCGGTGACGACTCATGATGCGGCACTCCTGGCCTGTTGCGGCCGGTGGTAATCAGGAGTTTGCAGCGTATCGACCGGGGTGGCCTTCACCCATTCCCATCATGGGTTACTCAAAAGGGGTAGTGCGTGGACGCGTTGTTGAAAGAGTTGCCGGTGCACCAGGGGCTGGCGCGGGTCTTCACGGCGGTGGGGCAGGACGGTTTCTGGCGTGCGCTGGTCGATACCTTGCGCTTGCTGGTGCCGCTGGACAACGCGCTGGTGGCGCTGATGCGCCCGGGCCATGTGCCGCGCCTGCTGATTGACTTCGATGCCAAGGGCAACAGTGATGAACAGGAAGAACTTGCGGACTACCGCGCCGGCATGTACCTGCTCGATCCGTTCTACCAGGCCGCCTGCGCGGGCATTGCCGATGGTTTGCACAGCCTCGAATCGGTGGCCCCCGACCAGTTCCAGCACAGCGAGTACTACTTGAGTTACTTCAGCACCGTGGTCGGTGGGGATGAGTTGCAGTTCATGGTCAACGTCGATGGCGCCGTGCTCGGCCTGTCCCTGGGGCGTGCGACTCGCTTCAGCCTCGAGGAGCAGGGCCGCCTGCTGTGCGTGCGTGACTGGGTGCTGGCGGCGATGCGCCGACACCTGGATTTGCTGCCACCGGAAGGGCCGGTCGCCGAGGCTGTGGCGAGTGACCTGGCAACCTTGCTCGATCGCTTCGACGCACGCCTGACCCTGCGGGAAATCGAAACCGCGCGCCTGATTCTCCAGGGCTTCTCCAGCAAGGCCATCGCCCAGCAAATGGGCATCTCCCCGGAGACGGTGAAAGTGCATCGGCGCAATCTCTATCACAAGCTCAACGTCAACGGGCATGGCGAGTTGTTTGCGCTGGTGTTGCGGCCGCGTTGAGATCCAAGTCAAAAAATCGCAAGCTTCGCCAGCTCCTACAGGCGTATGCACAGGTCCGTAGGAGCTGGCGCAGGCTGCGATCTTTCAGCTCTGCAGCTTGAACACCAACGCCTTCAACCCACATTCCACATCCGCATCCGGGAACTCCGGCGGATTTTCCAGCCGCTGTTCGAACCGCAGGCTTGGCGCCTCGCGGGTCACACCATCGATCAAGAAGTCGGCACCAAAGGCTGGATCGTTCATGCACGCCAGCACGGTACCTTGAGGGCTGAGCAATTCCGGTAACCGGCGCAGCACGCGCTGGTAGTCCTTGGTCAGCAGGAAGCTGCCTTTCTGGAACGAAGGCGGGTCGATGATCACCAGGTCGTACGGGCCCTTGCCGATCACCTTGCCCCAGGATTTGAACAGGTCGTGGCCGAGGAAACCGACCTTGCTCATGTCGTGGCCGTTGAGCCGGTGGTTGTCGCGACCACGGTTCAAGGCAGGGCTCGACATGTCGAGGTTGACCACGTGGCTCGCACCGCCTTCGATGGCCGCCACCGAGAAGCCGCAGGTGTAGGCGAACAGGTTCAGCACCCGTTTGCCCTCTGCATTGGCCCGCACCCAATCGCGGCCGTAGCGCATGTCGAGGAATAGCCCGGTGTTCTGCTTGCGGCCCAGGTCCACCCGGTACTTCAACCCGCCTTCGGTGATGGTCATTTCCTCGATGACGTCCCCGAGCAGCCACTCTGTGGTGCTTTGCAGCAGGTAGCGGTGTTGCAGCAACAGGGTATGGGCGCCGGACTGGGCCCATTGCTCAGACTGGGTGATCGCCATCAGCACCTGCTTCAGGTCTTCCAGTTGCGCCGCTTCCGGCTCCTTGAACAGCGCCACCAGCACTACGCCTTGCAACCAGTCCACGGTCACTTGCTCCAGCCCCGGCCAGCAACGGCCACGGCCGTGGAACAGGCGGCGGGTTTCGGCGGGGGCGACCGCCAGGGCGGTCAGCAGGTGGTCGTGAAGGGTGGAGAGGGCATCTGCGTTCATTGGTCTGGGTCGGCAATTTGCGGGGGGCGGCATTTAACCATAATTGCACAACCGGCGGACCACCACAGAACCCTGTAGGAGCGAGCCTGCTCGCGATAGCGGTCTGTCATTCAACATTGATGTCGACTGATGGCCCGTCATCGCGAGCAGGCTCACTCCTACAGGGTTTTGGTCGGCAGTGAATGAGCAGTTATCACGTTTAATTTAACTTTACGTGAGGATTTGGCGATCTTCCGGCTCCCATAATCGGCTCCAACGAACAACAACCGGGAGCCGGACATGTCGCAGAACACTGCTTCACCCAAGTCCAGTCATCCACGCTGGCTACGCCTGACCCATTGGCTCAACGCCCTGGCGGTGCTGGTGATGGTCACCAGCGGCTGGCGCATCTACAACGCCTCGCCGATCTACGATTTCAGGTTTCCCAAGTCGATCACCCTCGGCGGCTGGCTGGGTGGCGCGCTGCAATGGCATTTCGCGGCGATGTGGTTCCTGGCGATCAACGGCCTGATCTACCTGGCCTTCAACCTGTTCAGCGGACGCCTGAAGCGGCGTTTCTTCCCGGTGTCGCCCAAAGGCGTGCTGCATGACCTGTGGGACGCACTACGCGGAAAGCTCGGACACGCCGACCTCAGTCATTACAACCAGGTGCAACGGGTGGCGTACCTGTTCGTGATGGTCGACATCACGCTGCTGGTGCTCTCCGGGCTGGTGTTGTGGAAGTCGGTGCAGTTCCCGCTGCTGCGTGAGTTGCTGTTCGGCTACGAGGGCGCACGCCGCGTGCACTTCTTCGCCATGGCGCTGCTGGTGGCCTTCGTGGCGGTGCATCTGGTGATGGTCGCACTGGTTCCGAAAACGCTGTTGGCCATGATCGTCGGCCGCAAGGAGCAGGTATGAAAAAGCGCATTCAGGTACCCGGGCTGGACGAGGCGTCGATCCTGACCGACGCCCGCAAGATCCTCGCCCCGCAGATCGAAGACCGCTCGCGCCGCTCGTTCCTGCTGCGTGGCCTGACCCTCGGCGGCGTGGCGATGTTGTCCGGTTGCAACATCACCGACAACGAAAGCGTCGACACCGCACTGTCGTCCATGTCGCGCTTCAACGACCGGGTGCAGGGCTGGCTGTTCAACCCCAATGCGATGGCGCCGACCTATCCCGAATCGATGATCACCCGGCCGTTTCCCTTCAATGCCTTCTACGGCATCGACGAGGCACCGACGGTGGAGGAGGAGGGCTATCGCCTGGAAGTCACCGGGCTGGTCGCCGACAAACGCAGCTGGCGTCTTGAAGAGCTGCGCGCCATGGCCCAGACCGAGCAGATCACCCGGCACATTTGCGTAGAAGGCTGGAGCGCGATCGGGCGTTGGGGCGGCGTGCGCTTCAGCGATTTCCTCAAGCGCATCGGCGCCGACACCGATGCCAAGTACGTCGGGTTCAAATGCGCCGACGACTACTACACCAGCATCGACATGGCCACCGCGCTGCATGCGCAGACCCTGCTGACGCTGACGTATGACGGCGCGGTGCTGCCGCGCGAATACGGCTTCCCGATGAAGCTGCGCATGCCCACCAAGCTTGGCTACAAGAACCCCAAACACATTCAGGCGATGTTCGTCACCAACACCTATCCGGGCGGCTACTGGGAAGACCAGGGCTACAACTGGTTCGGTGGCAGCTGATGAACGGCCGAGACATTCACCGTCCGCAAACCCATGCTCCAAGGAGATTCATCATGAAAAAGTTGACCACCGTTGTTCTGTCCATGTGCCTGGCCGTTGGTGCTGCCAGTGTTTTTGCCGCCGACACTATGAGCAACGACAGCATGAGCAAGGATTCGATGTCCAAAGATGCCATGTCCAAGGATGCGATGAAGAAAGACGCGATGAAGAAGACCGATTCGATGTCCAAGGACGCCATGTCCAAGGATGCAATGTCCAAGGACTCCATGAGCAAGGACGGCATGAAAAAAGACGCCATGTCCAAGGATGCGATGAAGAAAAGCGAAATGTCGCAGTAAGTCCAACCGCCGCAATCCCCTGTGGGAGCGAGCCTGTGTGGCGAGGGGGCAAGCCCCCTCGCCACACAGGCTCGCTCCCACAGGTTTTTTCCGCAGGGCTTCAGGGATAACGTGCCGCCAGATGCGCAAGATTGATCAGGACGCTTGAGACCGGTCGCCTGACTGCATCAAAAATGAATTTCCGCCGAGTCCGCTGCTCATACCTTTTAGGTGGCGGATCAGAACCCGCGAAATCATTGAGGCAATCAGGGAGCGGCACGGTCATGAGTCGAGTACCGACGGCGGGTGGAGATCTCCCTGGCGGGTTGATTCTGGTGGTTGAGGACGACCCGATGATCCTGGAGTTTCTCTGTGAGATTCTTCAGGAGGAAGGTTTTGTCGTCGAGCCGCAAATCAGTGCGGACGCGGCAGCGATCTATCTGGAACAGCATGCGCCGCAGGTGCACATGCTGCTGACAGATATCACCATGCCCGGCATGCTCAACGGCGCGGACCTGGCCAACCAGTTCGGCGATCGCTGGCCGGACAAGCCGATCATGATCATGTCCGGTTTCGAAACCCCTGAAAGCGCAGGCGTGCGGCACGCGGTCTCCTTCATCAAGAAACCCTGGATGATTGGCGGGCTGCTCGATTGCGTGGGCCAGACGTTCAAGTCCAAACGACTCAACTGAACTGCGCGCAGATGCTACATTGCCGGGCAAATCCGTCCGGTACCCGCGAGGTTCTTTTCCTTGTCCGATCACTCTGTATTCAACTCGACCTACCGTGCCTTTCTGTTCGACATGGACGGCACCGTCCTGACGTCCATTGCTGCCGCCGAGCGGGTCTGGACCACCTGGGCCGTGCGCCATGGCGTCGATGTCGAGACCTTCCTGCCGACCATTCACGGTGCCCGCGCCATCGACACCATCAGGCGTCTGGGCTTGCCCGGGGTGGATGCCGAGGCCGAAGCCGCGTGGATTACCGAAGCGGAAATCGTCGATGTCGATGGGGTATTGGAAGTGGCTGGCGCGTCGAAATTCTTGCGGTCTTTGCCAGCCCGTCAGTGGGCCATCGTCACTTCCGCCCCGCGGGAACTGGCATTGCGGCGGATGGCGGCAGCGGGGATTCCCGAACCTGCCATCATGATCACCGCAGAGGATGTGACTGCCGGCAAACCGGACCCCGCGGGTTACCGCCTCGCGGCCCGGCGCCTGGGTGTCGAGCCTGGGCAGTGCCTGGTTTTTGAAGACGCCACGGTGGGGATTCTGGCGGCCGAGGCGGCGGGGGCGGACTTGATGATTGTCACGGCGACTCATGAGCAGCCTGTTGAGACGCCGCATGCGACGTTGGCAAGTTATGAATCGGTGCAAGTTCTGGTGGATGCCGAAGGTCTGCGCCTGCACGCCGTCTAATGTTGGATCAGTGTTTCTGTCAGTAAAGTCCTGGGATCAGCCGCCAGCTGCGGGCGCAATAGGCCTCGTATTCGCTGCCGAACTGCGCCCTCAGCAAGGCTTCTTCCGAGTGAATGCGCGCGATCAGCGGGATCAGCGTCAGCGCTACCAATATCAGCCCGACACCAGAACGAAAAGCCAGTGCCCAACCCATGCCGATGACCATCATCCCCAGATAACTGGGGTTGCGCAGGTTGCGGTAGATCCCATCAGTGACCAGTCGATGCCCCGGCTGAATGGCCACCAGCCCACTGAAGCGCTTGCCCAGCACAAACACCGGCCACAACCGCAGCGCGCCGCCGACGATGAACAACAGCGCGCCGAACCAGCGCACGCCCTCACCGCCAAAAGTCCAGAAATCGATGCGGTCGGTATAGGCCGGCAGAAACCCGCTCAGCAACCCGATCACGCCGAAGGCCGGGATGACCCAGCGGTTGGCCCGGTCTTCGCGTTCCCCCGAACTCAGGTTGACCTCGGTGAACAGAGAAACGACAGCCATGATCAGGGTGGCCAGGGCAACGACGACCAGTGAACCGTGGCTGAAATAGGCTGCGAAACCACCCAGCCCCCAGATCGCCAGGGCCAGGTAGGCGAGGGTGCTGACGACGGCGAAAAACGCCAGTTTGGCCGAGATTTTCATGGTGCCTCCAAAAGTAACCTCCGTCAGGTTCAGTGTAGATACCGAGGGTTCCCAAGTCGGGCGAGGGCGCGATCAAGCTACCTCTGCTCTTGCATTGCGCCGAATCACCTGCGGCGGTTGCCCGAACACCCGCAGGAAGGTTTCGCGCATGCGTCGGCGGTCAGTGAACCCGGTTTCCAGGGCGATCTGGTCGAGGGTCAGGCGCCCGCGTTCGAGCATCTGTCGCGCCGCTTCCAGGCGCAGATTTTCGATGGCCTTGGCCGGCGATTGCCCGGTTTCGGCGCGAAACGCCCGGCTGAATTGCCGGGGGCTGAGGTTGGCCACCTGTGCCAGTTGCTCCACCGAAAGGGGCTGGGCCAGGTGTTCCCGGGCGTAGCCGAGCACGGTTTGAATACGATCGGATTTCGGCTCCAGCTCCAGCAACGCCGAGTGCTGCGACTGGCCGCCGGCGCGGCGGTGGTACATCACCAGTTTCTGCGCCACGGCCCGTGCCAACTCGGCGCCGTGGTCCTTTTCCACCATGGCCAGGGCGAGGTCGATACCCGCCGTCATGCCGGCGGAAGTCCAGATCGAGCCATCGATCACATAGATGCGATCGGCCTCGACCTTGATCGCCGGAAACCGCGCCTGCAGTTCCCGGGCGTAGGCCCAGTGGGTGGTGGCCCGCCGTCCGTCGAGCAAGCCGGCCTGGGCCATGACGAACGCCCCGGAACAGATCGACGCCGTACGGCGAGCAGTGTTGATGCTGGCCCGCAGGTAATCCAGTACGACCTCGGGGGCCTGTTCGACGATGGAATCGCCACCGACCACGATCACCGTGTCGAACACGCGAGCGTCGAATGCCTCGGTGCCGACGCTCAAACCGCCGGAGGCCCGCAGGTTGTGACCGTTTTCGGACAGCACGCGCACGTCATACAGCGCCTCGGCGGCACTGAAATTGGCGTACTCGAATACCGGCATGGCGGCCAGCGCCATGGACTGGAAACCCTCGAAAACCACGAACGCCACGTTGATCATCGGCCTGTCCTCAAACGGTTATGTCCGAAAAACGTACTTTAAACGTCATTTGAGACATTCGTAAGTCCCTTTATAACGGTCAGCACCCGGCGAATCTCTCGCCTCACCGTAGAGGAATTGCACCATGGCGCTTTCATCCAAAGGCACTGCACTGATCACCGGCGCTTCTTCGGGCATCGGCGCGGTGTATGCCGACCGCCTGGCCCGACAGGGTTACGACCTGATTCTGGTGGCCCGCAGCCAGGGCAAGCTCAATGCCCTGGCCAACCGTTTGAGCGACGAAACCGGGCGCACCGTGGAGGTGGTGGCCGCCGACCTGACGATCAAGGCGGATTCGCTGCGGGTCGAACAGATCCTGCATAACGACGCCAGCATCACCCTGTTGGTCAACAACGCCGGGGTCGGTGCCGTCATGCCGCTGCTCGCCAGTCCCGTGGATGACATGGCAGCGATGATCAACCTCAACGTGACGGCGTTGATGCGCCTGGCCTATGCCGCCGTACCGGGCTTCGTCGCCCGGGGTACCGGCACCGTGATCAACATCGCCTCCATCGTCGCCATCGCTCCGCAAATCCTCAACGGCGTGTACGGTGGGACCAAGGCGTTCGTCTTGAGCCTGAGCCAGTCGATGCAGCATGAACTGGCAGACAAAGGCCTACGCATCCAGGCGGTGTTGCCGGGGGCGACCGCCACCGATTTCTGGAGCGAGGCCGGCAACCCGGTGGAAAACCTGCCGAAGGAAATCGTGATGTCCGCCGAAGACATGGTCGATGCCGCACTCGTTGGCCTGGCGGCTGGCGAAGTGGTGACCATTCCAGGGCTGCACGATGGCAGTCAGTGGGACCGTTACGAAGCCCAGCGCAAGACGTTGTCCGGGTTGTTTGGCAATTGCGTGGCGGCGCCGCGTTATCGCTGAGACGGTCGCCCCGAGGCCGGGTGAACTAAACTTGCATGAGAGGACCGTTCACCGCTGGCTCGTTGACCTGTTCGGCGAGCCGGTGGCGTGTAACAGGAACCGACATGCTTCACATCCGAACGCCTTTGATCCTGCACCCTGGCCTCTCGACCCCGACCCGCCGAATCTGGCTGAAACTGGAAAACCTGCAACCCAGCGGCTCGTTCAAGTTGCGCGGCATGGGTTTGCTGTGCAGCCGGGCGGCGCAGCAGGGCAAGCGCAAGGTGGTCTGCCCCTCTGCCGGGAACGCGGGACTGGCCACGGCCATGGCCGCTGCGTGCCTGGGGCTCAAGGCATGCATCGTGGTGCCGCACACCACCCCGCAAAGTACCCGGGCGCGGATCAGCAATACCGGAGCCGAGGTGATCGTGCACGGCAAGGTCTGGGACGAAGCCAATCAATGGGCACGGGAACTCGCCCAGGACCCACGCAGTGAATTTGTGCCGGCCTTCGACCACCCGCTGTTGTGGGAAGGGCACAGCACCATGGTCGATGAAATCCTTGACGACTGCCCGCCAGTGGATGTGCTGGTGGCATCGGTGGGCGGCGGTGGCTTGCTGGCGGGGCTACTCACCGGGCTGATCCGTCATCGGCGCACCGATTGCCGCATCGTAGCCTGCGAAACCGAAGGCGCGGCGTCGTTCGCCGCGGCGGTGGCGGCCGGGCACCCGGTCAAGTTGGCGAAAATCGACACCGTCGCCACGTCCCTGGGCGCCGCGCAAGTGGCCGCCTGGCCGGTCAAGCACATCGGCGATTTCCCCCATGAGTGCGTGGTGCTCAGTGATGATGAGGCGATCATGGGCGTAGTGCGTTACGCCAATGACTTGCGTCAGCTGGTCGAGCCAGCATGCGGTGTTTCATTGGCGGTTGCCTACCTGGACCACCCGGCGATTGCCGACGCCCATGACGTGGTGATCGTGGTGTGCGGCGGGGTGAGCATCAACGCGCAACTTGTGGCCGGATGGTCACGTTTGTCCACCGGCACGCACGCCAGATAGGGCTGGAAACGCTATCCCGGTGTCACAAGCCCCACTGCTGGCGATTACGATCTTCAGTGATCGGCGGCAACGCCTTCCTGGACGAGAATGGCGCGGGCCAGGTCTTCGTCGCTTGCGTTGTTGAGGGCGGGATTGTCCTGACGGATCTTTTTCAACACCGCCTCCAGATAAGCACCACGAATCGCACCGCCACTGGCGACGAAGCTGGATGCGTCATCCCGGGCGGGAATCATGAGTTTGTGGTCTTTGAACGTTGAGTACAGCGAGGCGGAAACCCCGGCTGAGGTGGCGACATCTTCGGCATCCACTTTGGCAAAGGCCGAGCCGAAGGGCAAACAAAGTACCAAGGAAGAAATGATAAATATGCGGCGCATGACGGTGTCCTCCGACAGCATGAAGCATAAGGGAAGTACCACATAGTTTAGGATGCGTGGCGGTCACCGAGAGTTCCCTGGCATTAGCGAGGAGCGGGGTGAGAGGGAGGCAAGGTCGTTGAACGTCGATATTCAAAGCGTGGTGATCGGGGCTGGCGTGGTCGGGCTGGCGGTGGCCAGGGCCCTGGCCATGAGCGGGCGGGAAGTGCTGGTGGTCGAGGCCGGCGGGGGCATCGGCACGGGCATCAGTTCGCGTAACTCGGAAGTGATTCACGCCGGCATCTATTACCCGGACGGCAGCCTCAAGGCGCGGTTGTGCGTGGACGGCAAGCAGCGTCTCTACGCTTACTGCGATGAGCACGGTGTCGACTACCGGCGTGTGGGCAAGCTGATCGTGGCCACCGATGAGCAGCAGTGCTCGGCTTTGCAGCGCCTGTTGCAGCAGGGGCGTGTCAATGGTGTCGATGACCTGCAATGGCTGGATGGCCCGCAGGCCCGGGAGCTAGAACCGGCGTTGTCCTGCGTCGCGGCGCTGTGGTCGCCGTCTACCGGCATTGTCGACTCCCACGGGTTGATGCTGGCGCTTCAGGGTGATGCCCAAAGGTTTGGCGCGACGCTGGCCTTGCACACGCCGCTGCTATCGGCCCGTTGCATCGAGCAGGGTTTCGAGCTGCACATGGGCGGCAGTCAACCCATGACATTGTGCTGCCGCGAATTGATCAATTGCGCTGGGTTGTCCGCTCCCGAGGTGGCGAGCAGCATCGTCGGACTGCCGGGGCAATTCATTCCCCGGGCGTATCTGTGCAAGGGCAGTTACTTCAGTCTCAGCGGCCGGGCGCCGTTTCGCCACTTGGTGTATCCAGCCCCGGAGAGCGCGGGGCTGGGTGTGCACATGACGCTGGACCTGGGCGGGCAGGCGCGCTTCGGGCCGGATGTCGAATGGGTCGAGCACATCGATTACCGCGTCTAGCCCCACCGGGCCGAGGGGTTCTATCAGGCGATCCGCCGTTATTGGCCGGGTTTGCCGGACAACAGCCTGCAACCGGCCTACAGTGGCATTCGTCCGAAAATCAGCGGGCCGACTGAACCGGCTGCCGACTTTCTCATCAGCGGTCGCGCCGAACATGGGGGGGCGGGGCTGGTCAATCTGTTCGGCATCGAGTCACCGGGATTGACCAGTTGCCTGGCCCTCGCCGAACTCGTGGTGCAACGCCTGGACGACCGATGATCAGGGCTGGCGCTGCTGTGCGGCCATCGGGTCTATGCTAGGGGGTGCGCTTACCGCCATCGGAGAACTCTGATGATCACCGTACGCACTGCCTGCCTGCTGGCCGATTACAAACGCTGGGCCAATCAGCGCCTCTTTGACAGCCTCGCGGCGCTCCCTCCGGGCGAAGTCAAAAAAGAACGGGTGTCGGTGTTCAAAAACATGATCGGCACCCTCAATCACGTCTATGTGGTCGATTGCATCTGGCAAGCGCACCTTGAAGGCCGGGGGCATGGCTTCAAGACCTCACACGACCTGCTGCACGCCGACCTGTCCGAACTGCGCATGGCGCAAAAAGCCATCGATCGCTGGTACTGCGACTGGAGTGCCCGGCAAACCGACGCCTCCCTGGACAAGCCCCTGGAATTCTCCTTTGTCTCAGGCGAAAGCGGCACCATGAGCGCCGGTGCGATGCTGATGCACGTGGTCAACCACGCCAGCTATCACCGTGGCTGGGTGGTGCAGATGTACTTCGAGATTCCGGCCATGCCACCGGTGACCGACATGCCGGTATATTTGCGCGAGTCCGAGCCGGTGTTCCTGCAGTCGATCAATGCCCCGATAGTGGCGCCGCCCTGTGCGGTGCAGTTTTCCAGTGCGACGAGTGTTTTGCCGAATCGATATCGTTGAACTCCGGTTCAGGCTATCGACGGGGCCAACAGCACTGTATCGAAAGGTGGAACGCCTGATCGCACCCTGTATCTCGAGAGCTGACAGGTAGGCCACACTTGGATACATCTGGCGAGGGCGCAAGTTCCTCTCCGCAGTAAGGTCTGCAGCTTTCATGAAGTAACACTGGCATCCGCTGAACAATCCCTTCAAAACGAGTGAGCAGCCCCTTGGCCCGGGCTGCCGCTACACTCTTCCCGATCCTTTTGCGCGGCGTCCGAGCGCACTCCGTTATCCCCTCATTGGAGCTTGAGCATGAAAATCGATTTGAGCGGAAAACTCGCAATTGTCAGCGGCAGCACCGCCGGCATCGGCTTGGGCATCAGCAAGGCACTGGCCGAGGCAGGCGCCACGGTGGTGGTGATCGGCCGCGACACGGCCAAGGTCGAGCAGGCAATGGCGAGCATTCGTCAAAGCGTGCCCGGTGCGCAGTTGCGCGGCGTGACCGCAGACCTTGGCACCGTTGAGGGCGCCGAAAAACTGTTCGCCGCCGAACCACGGGCAGACATCCTGGTGAACAACCTGGGGATCTTCAACACGGTGGATTTCTTCGACGCCCCGGACAGTGAGTGGACACGCTTCTACGAGGTCAACGTGATCTCCGGCGTGCGCCTGTCCCGGCATTACACGCCGGACATGGTCAAGCAGGGTTGGGGGCGGGTGATCTTCCTGTCTTCGGAGTCCGGCGTGGCGACCCCGGCGGACATGATCAACTATGGCGTGACCAAAAGCGCCAACCTGGCCGTGTCCCATGGCCTGGCCAAACGCCTGGCCGGCACCGGCGTGACGGTCAATGCGATCCTGCCCGGCCCGACCTTTACCGATGGCCTGGAAGACATGCTCAAGGACGCCACGGCCGAATCCGGACGCAGCGCCCGGGACGAAGCCGATGCGTTCGTGCGCAAGGCCCGGCCAACGTCGATCATCCAGCGCGTGGCGGATGTCGAGGAAGTCGCCAATCTGGTGGCCTACATCGCTTCGCCGTTATCCTCGGCCACTACCGGAGCTGCCTTGCGGGTCGACGGCGGTGTCGTCGACAGCCTGGCCATCTGAACCCAAAAAATTTTGAGAGAGCACCCGATATGGCAACTGCATCAGCAACGATCGAAGTCCCGGCCTCGGCCGATCAGGTCTGGCAATTGATTGGCGGATTCAACTCGCTGCCGGACTGGATTCCGTTCATTCCCAAAAGTGAACTGAGCGAAGGCGGGCGGGTACGCCGGCTGGAAACCAGCGATGGCACGGTGGTGGTCGAGCGTTTGCAAGTGTTCGACAACGCGGCGAAAACCTACAGTTACTCGTTTGTGCATTCGCCATTTCCGGTGACTGATTATTTGGCGACGATCAAGGTTGAAGCGCTTGGCGAGCGTGCGCGGGTGACCTGGTCGGGCCGGTTTGAACCGGTTGGCGTGAGTGATGGGGAAGTGGAAGCGTTGTTTGCGGGTGTGTATCAGGGGGGAATTGAAGCGCTGCGGGCCAAATACCCGGCCTGACCGTCAAAACACAAATCCCCTGTAGGAGCGAGCTTGCTCGCGAGGCGGCGTGTCAGCCAACCTGTTTGTTGAATGAGAAACCGCCTTCGCTGGCAAGCCAGCTCCTACAGAGGGACTACGGTGTTCAGGCTTGAGGAATCAGGCTCTCCTGGCAGTCCAGCACCAGCCGCGCGCCACCCAGTTCGCTGCTGGCCACTTCCAGGGTAAAACCGTGCAGGCTGACAATCGCCGCGACGATGGACAGCCCCAGCCCGAAGCCGCTTTTATGATTGCCCGCCTCGGCGCGATAGAAGCGCTGGAACACCGCTTCACGTTCCGCCTCGGGAATGCCCGGGCCGGAATCGAGCACTTCGATACGCGTGTGCCCGCCATCATTGACCCCGCGCAAGATCACCGCGCCGCCGGGCGGGGTGAATTTGATCGAGTTGCTGAGCAGGTTCGCCACCGCTTCGAACATCAACGCACGGTCGCCATTGAGGGACGGCAATGACGCGGGCAGGTGCAGCTGGAACACCAAGCCGTCGTCTTCTGCCAGTGGCAGGTAGAACTCATGCAACTCTTGCAGCAACGCCACCGGGTCGACTTGCACGAAGCCGGAGCGACGCTGGCGGTCTTCCAGTTCGGAGATCCGCAGCAAGCCACGGAAACGCGCCATCAGCGTATCGGCCTCGGCCAGCACCAAGTCCAGTTGCATGGCCTGCGGCGAGCCTTCGCCGGCTTGCTGTTGCATGCGGTATAGCTGCGCGCGCAGGCGGGTCAGGGGCGTGCGAAGGTCATGGGCGATGTTGTCGCACACACCCTTGACCTCGTTCATCAAGCGCTCGATGCGTTCGAGCATGGCGTTGACGATGGCGGCGAGCATGTCCAGTTCGTCACGCCGATTGGACAGTGGCAAGCGCCGGCTCAGGTCGCCGGCGACGATGGCTTCGGCACTGGCCTGAATCCCGCGAATGCGCCGCAACGGGCGGCGGCGCAGCAAATACCAGCCGACTATGCCCGGCACGATGGTCAGGGTCACCCCCCAGAACAAGGCGTGAAGAATGATTCGGGTCACGGCGAACAATGATCCGTTGTCGCGCACCAGCACCAGCCAGCGGCCGTCGAGGGTGCGGGTCGCCACGGCGTCGCAGCTGTCGGCGGGCAGCGTCTGCTCGTCGCTGTCGTCGGAGGCGTCGCAATCGCGCAGCATGTAGATTTTGCCATCGAGCGGCAAACCGTCCGGAATGTAGCGCAGGGCGCCGCTGAGGTAACGGTGTTGGGCATCGAACAGGCCGTAGGCGTCGATGCCGCGGATGTCGAAGGTCATGCTGACGGCGAGGGCGTCCACCAGTTGCTCGCCAAAGAAGCGCGAAAACAGGTGCTGGCGTTGCATCAGCGAATGCTTGGCCAGGTTGTCCAGGTAAGCGGAAACCTCGTAGTACATGACTCCCATGAGGATCCCGCTCCAGATCACGAACAGCGAACTGTAGAGCGCCAGCAGACGGCTGCTGGAAGAGCGCCAGCCTTTAGACGGGTTCGGCAATGACATAACCCGAGCCTCGCACGGTCCGAATCAGTGGGGCATTGCCAGGTGGGTCGATCTTCTTGCGCAGACGGCCGATGTGTACGTCGATCAGGTTGGTGCCGGGGTCGAAGTGGTAACCCCAGACTTCCTCGAAAATCATCATCCGCGAGAGGATTTGCCCGGTATTGCGCATCAGGAATTCCAGCAGTTTGTATTCGGTGGGCAACAGCGTCAGCAGTTGACCGTCGCGGCTGGCTTCGTGGCTGATCAGGTTCAGCTCCAGATCCGCCACCCGCAGCGTGGTGGCCTGGGCGGTCACGGTGTTCTGCCGGCGCAGCAGGACTTCGACCCGGGCGGCCATTTCATCGGTGGCGAAGGGTTTGGTCAGGTAGTCGTCGCCGCCGGCACGCAGGCCGCGCACGCGCTCATCGACGTCGGACAGGGCGCTGATCATCAGGATCGGCGTGGCCACGCCCATGGTCCGCAGGGTGGTGACGATCGCCAGGCCATCGAGTTCGGGCAACATGCGGTCGAGGGTGATCAGGTCATAGTTGCCGTTGACCGCCCGCTCCAGCCCTTCGCGGCCATTGTCGACCCAGTCGACGTCGAGGCCGTGGCTACTCAGTTCGGCGACAATCTCCCGGGCGGTCACGGCGTCGTCTTCGATGGTCAAGATGCGGGTCATAGGGCTGGCCTGATAAGCAGTTCATTACGAAGTTGCGAGCATTTTGCCAAGAATTGCCCGCGACTTAATAAATTAACTTTCATCTAGCCGGGGTCGTAGTTCGCAACATTGATATCATTGGGCCACAACTTCAATAGGGTGCTGCATCGTGCGTAACTCGATCCGCTGTGGCTGGATGCCGATTTGTCTGTTGCTGTTCAGTGTTTTCAGTTCGCCTGCCTGGGCTGGCAATACACCCTGTTCCGGGAAGAAAGGTGGAATCGATCGATGCGACGGCGATCTGTTCCTGTGTAATGACGGCTCCATCAGTGGCTCGAAGAAAAGTTGCTCGGCAATGTTTGGCGGTAAAAGCCAGGCGCGACCGCAAACGTTGTTCCAGGACACGCAGGGTTGTTCCTGTGGCACCGGTTCGTTTTGTACCGGGCCCAGAGGCGGCGTTTATTGCCTGACCCCCAGTGGCAATAAAAGCTATAAACGCAAATAAACAATGCAGATCAGGCGAAATGACTCTGTCAGTCAATCGGCGTACTGGCAAACACCTCAAGCCCCTCGGCATACTTCGTGAACGCTGCGATTCGCGGAAACTGCGCCGCACTCACCTGGTCCGGCACCACCAGGTTGGTGAAGCTCCAGGCCACTGCCAACGTGATGCCGTCCTGATCAATCGAACCCTCAGTCTTCAGCGGCTGTTTTTCCAGCTCCCGCTCCAGCGCCGAATAGGCTGCCGTCAGTTGTCCTTCGACCCGCTGCACCCAAGGCTCGAATTGAATCTCCTCGGGCCGCAGGTTGCGCTCGTAGTAAAGCTGCACGGATTTTTCGCTGGCGGCCAGGGCCAGGCCGATCAGGCGCAACGCGCGCAGGCGCTGACTCGGCTCGACGGGCATCAGGCTGTTGCCGGCCAGGGTTTCCAGGTAGTCGATGATCAGTGTCGAGTCCATCAACACCTCACCGTCGTCGAGCACCAGGGTGGGCGCCTTGACCACCGGGTTGATCTGCTGGAATTGTTCAATGTGGCGAAACACCGAGACCGATCGATGTTCCAGCGCGATTCCCAGGCATTTGGCAGAAATGGCGGTGCGCCTGACATAGGGCGAGTCCAACATACCGATCAGCTTCATGGTCCTTTCCTTTATATGGCCATTTCGGGAGGGACAACCTTAGCTGAGGTTCGCGGCCCTGCAAATGACCGTGAATAGTGCCCGATGCCAGCCGTTTGTCTTCTATATACAGCCGCTCGATTGAATTTCTTGCTATAAACGCACTCCGATTACCGCCTCAAAGCCTGCCTTAGAGCATTTTCAGGGCTTTGTCGGACAAATTCGCAGTCTTTTCAGTTGCTGAGGCCTCAAGTCGGCCGTAGACTGCCGCCCCTCGTAAATTGAGTGCCGGGTGGCGCTTGGAACAAACGGCGCCTTTCCGATGGCCTGACCAGGTCTGCCGGAACGCTCCCTTATTCGCCTTAATGCACGTTTTTTTATAGAGATATCAATGACCAAGGACAAGTTGCTGGCCATGCCGGCGGATGACTACATGAATGCCGAGCAACACGCTTTTTTCTCCGAGCTGTTGCAGAACATGAAAGTCGAAACCCATGAGCGCATCGAACAGAACCGCATTGCCATCGAAAGCCTGGACACCCCGGCCGATCCGGCAGACGCGGCTTCGGTCGAAGAAGAGCGCACCTGGCTGGTGAACGCGATCGATCGCGACCAGCGCATGCTGCCTCAGTTGGAACAAGCGCTGGAACGCATCAAGGAAGACAGCTTCGGCTGGTGCGACGACAGCGGCGAGGCGATTGGCCTCAAGCGCCTGCTGATCAGCCCGACCACCAAGTACTGCATCGAAGCTCAGGAACGTCACGAGCAAATCGACAAGCACCAGCGTCAGGCCTGATTCTGCGAGGCAGTCCATCAATATGGGCTGTCTTTGAAAAGATCGCAGCCTGCGCCAGCTCCTACGCAATTGAAGTAGGGTGCTGGCGCAGGCTGCGATCTTTGTTTTCTGCCGTCTTCGATTTCCCGGTTCTTCTATTGATCTGCTGCAACGTTCGCGACTAAAGGCTCATGGATAATGGCTTTATGGTGGCGTTTAATGCGAAGACAACAATTAGAAGCTTTACGGGGTGACGATGATGACGAGAGACGGGTCTCTGGTTGCGGCAGTGCCCGCACCCATGCTGTTGCCGAAAAACCGCTGGCTGACGCCAACGCTGCAAAGCATCGCCCTGATGCTGTTGTTAAGTGGCATGACGCTGGGCAAGTGGCCGCTCTACCTTGGCCTGCCCCTGGCCGTATTGATTGTCTGGCTGCCTCGCCTGCGCTCGCGCGCGTCCCCTGAGGCTGCTGCCCCCGCCAACCCCGATGCCATCGGCGAGTTGACTCGCGATCTTTCCTGCACCACCAGCCATAACGCACTGTCAGCCGCCGGTGTGGCGTTTTCGGTTCGGCAACTGGCGGACAAACTGCAATCGCAGCTCAAGGCGGCGGCACAGATCGTCAGCAATGCCGAGGTCATGATCGCCACGGAACAGGCCACCTCGACGCTCAGTCGCCAGGCGCTCAGTGCCGCCAGCGAGGCCCATCAAAGCGGAGTGGTCGGGCGTACGGAATTGATCGAGTCCATTGCGCGCATGCATCAGCTCAGCCAGCGCGCCAGCAACAGCCGTGAACTGATCGAAGCCTTGAGCCTGCGCAGCGATGATATCCAGCGGGTAACCCTGGTGATTCAATCCATCGCCAGCCAGACCAATTTGTTGGCGTTGAACGCAGCGATAGAAGCGGCGCGGGCGGGGGAGCACGGTCGCGGGTTTGCCGTGGTGGCCGACGAGGTTCGCGGGCTCGCCGCACGCACGGCGACCGCTACGGGGGAGGTGGGCGAAATGGTGGCCGACATCCAGCATCGCACGGCGCAGGTGGTGGAGCAGATCCGCCAACTGTCCAGCGACCTGGACTCCGGTGTCGACCAGGTAGAACGCACGGGGCAGCACCTGGAGAACATTGCCCGACTGGCGGCTAGCGTCGAGTCCCAGGTCGGAGAAATCGCCCAAGGGGCAGACATCAACCGTGAGCAACTCGACAGCCTGTTTCACGCCATCGAACAGATGCGCAGCGATCTGGTGGTCAGCGACCAGCAGACTCAGCGCCTGGCCCAGGCGGCGGCGCAAATGGAAGGGCAAGCCGAAACCATCAGCGAGCGTCTTGCCGAAGTGGGGCTGGATGACTATCACCAGCGCATCTATGACCTGGCCCGGGACGCCGCGAGCCAGATTGCAGCGCGTTTCGAAGCGGATATCGATGCCGGTCGAGTCAGTCTCGACGATCTGTTCGACCGCAATTATCAGGTCATCCCCAATACCAGCCCCGCCAAGTACCAGACGCGTTTCGATCGCTACACCGATCAGGTTTTGCCAGCGATTCAAGAGCCGTTGTTACCGCGTCACGAAGGATTGGTGTTCGCCATCGCCTGCACCCAACAGGGTTATGTGCCGACCCATAACAAGGTGTTCAGCCAGCCTTTGACGGGAGATGCGCAGGTCGATGCCTTGCAGAACCGGACAAAACGCAAGTTCGCTGACCGCACCGGGATCCGCTGCGGCAGCCATCAGAAGGCCGTGCTGCTGCAAACCTATACCCGTGATACCGGCGAGTTGATGCACGATCTTTCGGTGCCGATCATGCTCAAGGGCCGGCATTGGGGTGGTTTGCGCCTGGGCTACAAACCGGAAAAGCCGCGCTAGAAACGCCGTGCTACCAGGTGATTGTTGCAAATTCTGCAATTAACCTGTGCAGGGTATTGCTGTTTCCTCGCCGGAAAACTAATTAACATACCTACTAATTAGGTTGCTAATGAAGTTCGGGAGGTCAGCATGCAAGGCAAAGTTGATGTCGCGGTCATGATCGGCAGCAGGGTACCTGCCAATCTTCGCTCCATGGGACGCAAGGTTTGCTGGGTCGTGCTGCTCAATGGCGAACGCCGGGGCACGGCGTTCTCCAGTCGCGACGAAGCGCAAGAGTGCAAGGCCGCCTGGCTGGCGCAATTGAGCGCCGAAACGCCCGGCAGCCTGCATTGAGGTTGTCAGTGGGTCTGGTGCATGCGCAGGTTCAGGTCGTCGACCACCCGCGCCCAGTCGGCGTCTTCGCGAAGTTGTTCCTTGAGGAAGCCGGCCTGTTGCGGTGACCAGAACTCGGCGTCGATGAGTTTCTTGTCGTCAGGCAGGAAATGGCCGGCAATGAAGTCGTCGATCGCTTTCTGGCTGGAGTCCAGGCCGAGTTGGTCGAACAGGCCTTTCAAGTCGTGGGTCGGTGATTCCATCTTCATCTCCTTGCAGGTCATCAGTCGGGTCGAGGGACGAGGCGCACCCTGGATTCGAGGGCGCCGCACCGGTAGGGTTCGATCACGATGTTCAAGTGCAACAATGAGCATAGACCGCCAACCCGACCATCAGGCGTTCAATGCACCCGCATCGACCGCGGCCTTCAGTTCCCGGGCCGATTCCTGGGCCGCAATGGCGGCGACATCCGGGGTTTTGAACCAGCGATCCTTTTCGACCTGGTGATAGGTCACGGTCTTGAGCGGTGGTTTGGCGCGCATGACAATCACGGCCTGGAATTCACCCTCGACTTCTCTGGCTTCACCCCGGATAAAAAACTCGCCGATATCAAATTCCGTCACGTTGCAGACTTCCCTTGGAAATACATTGTTGTCAACGCAACCCGATTTTTTTGCGGATCCGTTTTATTGGGCGGGCAGTATGGCAGCAGTTGCCCGTCGACGGCTGAGATAAGTCGGCGGGCAGACGAAACGTCGATAGAAGCGAGCGCGGTGGGATGTCAACCGTGTGATTCAAGAAACCGGGCGAGGGCACAGGCTTCGTTATGATTAGCTCGGAAACCTCTTACACAGCCTGTAGAAATATCCTTGATGTGAAAGAAGGCGATCCCCGCCATTACCACCTGAAATCGCGGGCGGGGCGGGGCATCGGGAGCCGGTTCATGAAGGCAGAACCGTGTCGGGTGCGGGGTCGGTGCTGGTTTCGAGTCAGGCACCAGGGGATAGGCAAAGTGTGTCAGCGTGCACATATGAAGTCCTTTTCATTGTTTTACCGACGTATGTACGTCGTTTTGGCTAGTCGCCAAGAGCATCGCTGCTCTAGAATCACCCTCACTGGTGGGTGAATGATGTTTATCTAAAGCAATTTTTTGCGGACGATATGTAGGAAAAGTTTTTTTCTTGATGAGATTTTTCCCCGAAGTTGATAGTCCATAATTTTCTGGCAGCAGGAAGGGTGTTTTCCTTCAGCCTGTGACGAACACCAGTCAGGACGACGCGAGTGACGTTCCAGTAGTCTTCTCAATCTTCGTGATGAATGAGTGCACTGCTCATTCAGGGCTTCAACCCGGGTTCTTTGGCTACACCTTCGGCATTGCCGCTTTTTTGGCTGTGCGTTCATTTTTCGCGCACGGCACCATTATTCAGATGTGGGGATGTTTCCTTGGCAGTAAGTAATCTCGATATGCATGCTTTGTTTGTGCTGGGTGATTTGCGCGCAAAGCTGGTCAAGCAGTTTCAGTCACGTTTCGTTTACATCACCGAACAGAACGCTGAAGGCATTTATATTGCCGAAATCGACACCGAATCAGCCCTGGTGGTGGACGATAAGCCCGGACTCAAGCTCAAGGTCGGCGACCATTTCAGCGCGTCCGTGCTGCCCAGTCGCGAAGGCGGCAAGCTGGACATCAAGTTCCGCGACATCAAGCTGACGGTTTACGGAATTGGCGACTACGCCTTCGTGACCACGGCCGACGGCCAGGGGATCGTGTTCAAGGAAGGTCACAGCGTGGTGATGGTGTTCGCTGCCCATCAACAGTTGCAGGAAGGCCTGACCAAGACCCTCAAGGCCGTGACTGCCAAGGCGGCCAAGTGGCGCAAGGGCGAGCTGGTGACCTTCAAGGCCAGCGAGTGATGTCCCTGACCCGCGCCGACTTCCACGAACAGAACCTGGCCAGCGCTCAAGACGAAGCGCGGCGGCTGTTCGGGCAGAAGACCATTCTGCAGGGAACCTGGCTGAACTGGGTGGCGTCACAGCTTTACCAACTGCAACCGGCGCCATACGCCAGCATGGTCAGACGAGAGCTGATACGTTTGCAGGAAACTTGCGAAAACTGATCCACGCACCTCGAAAGCAGCAACCTCTACTACAGTCAGTGGACTGAGTATTCAGAGGCTTTGCGGTCTACTGCCAGGCCATCCTGCTATTGCTGAGAACAGCACGAGGTGCAAAAGCATGAACGGATTTCGACGGTTGCTGGCCGCTGTCCTGGCCACTTTCGGTGTGCTGGCGACACCTGTCCCGGTGTCTGCCGCCCAGGCGCCGATCCACTTCGCCGACCTGAACTGGGAAAGCGGTAGCCTGATTACCGATGTCCTGCGCATCATTGTCGAGAAGGGCTACGGGCTGTCGACCGACACCTTGCCGGGCACCACCATCACCCTGGAAACCGCGCTGGCCAACAATGACATCCAGGTCATCGGCGAAGAGTGGGCCGGTCGCAGCCCGGTGTGGGTCAAGGCGGAAGCCGAAGGCAAGGTCGTCAGCCTCGGCGACACGGTCAAGGGTGCTACCGAAGGTTGGTGGGTGCCGGAGTATGTGATCAAGGGCGATCCGGCCAAGGGCATCAAGCCGCTGGCGCCGGACCTGCGCAGTGTCAGCGACCTGCCGAAATACAAAGACGTGTTCAAGGATCCGGAAGCCCCGACCAAGGGACGTTTCCTCAACAGCCCTATCGGCTGGACCTCGGAAGTGGTCAACAAGCAGAAGCTCAAGGCATATGGGCTGGACGACAGCTACGTGAACTTCCGCAGCGGTTCGGGCGCGGCACTGGATGCCGAGATCAGTTCGTCAATTCATCGTGGCAAGCCGGTGCTGTTTTACTACTGGTCGCCCACGCCGTTGCTCGGCCGCTTCAAGCTGATTCAACTCGAAGAGCCACCGTTCGACGCCGAAGCCTGGAAGACCTTGACCGACGCCGACAACCCCGATCCACGGCCGACCCGTTCCCTGGCCTCCAAGTTGTCGATCGGTGTGTCCACTCCCTTCCAGAAGCAATATCCGCAGATAGCCGAGTTCTTTGCCAAGGTCGAGTTTCCGATCGATCCGCTAAACAAGGCGCTGGCCGAGATGAGCGAGAAACATACACCGCCGCGCCAGGCGGCCGAGGCGTTCATGAAGGCCCATCCGGACGTCTGGCGGGCCTGGCTGTCCAAGGACGTGGCGGATAAAGTCTCCGCCGGAATGTGAGCTGGCGCCGGTATGAGTAATTGGTCTTGCACTCGGCCGCGCACTTCAGGAAAAGCCGACTAGCCTGTTCTGTTCATATCCCTTTCAAGGATCTCTGAACCATGACCCTGTTGTTGGCTCAGTCGCTGGTGACGATCTTCGCCGTGATCAGTCTGGTGCATGTGTATTGGGCGTTGGGTGGCGAGTGGGCGGCGGTGGCGGCGGTCCCGCAGGTACCACAGGAGGGTACTGCGCAACTGAGGCCGGCGTTCAAGCCAAGAGGCTGGATCACGCTGGTGGTGGCCGGGCTATTGCTGTTGATTGCCGTGCTGGTGTGCTTGCGGGTGGGTTGGTGCCTGCCACCCTTGCATCACTGGTCGTTGCAGTGGGTGATCAGCGCGATTGCGATTTTGCTGTTTGCCCGGGCCATTGGCGATTCGGACCTGGTGGGTTTTTTCAAAGAGGTCAAAGGCTCGAAGTTCGCCCGGCTCGACACCTGGGTTTACTCGCCGTTGTGTGTGGTGCTGGGGGCAGGGTTGTTGGCGGTGGCCTGGGTCTGAGACAGGCCGGTCCAGTCAATACTAATCCTTGGTCTAACTACCGCTCTCCGTCCGCCGGCTGCTCACTTCGGCCGGCACATCATCCCCGGCCATGCGTTTGCGAAACAGGGCCGCCCGGGCCAGCAGCAAGGTCGTCACCGGCACGGTAATCGCCAGCAGGATCGGAATCAGCCAGGCGTGCAATACCGGCGCGGACTTGAGCGTCGAAAAGTAGATGATCGAAGCCAGCGCCACGCACCAGGTCCCGAGCGTCGAGGCCAGGGCCGGTGGGTGCATGCGCTGGAAGTAGTCCTTCATGCGCAGCAGGCCCGTGGCGCCGATCAATGCAAACAGGCTGCCGAGCACCAGCAGGATCGCCACCGGGATCTCCACCCACAACGACAATGGCGTATTCATTCGATCACCTCACCACGCAGCAGGAATTTCGCCAGGGCGAAGGAGCCGACGAAACCGAACAGGGCGATCAGCAGCGCCGCCTCGAAGTAGGTGTCACTGGCATAGCGAATACCCAACGCCAGCATCATCAGCATCGCGACGATGTACAGGTAGTCCAGCGCCAGAACCCGGTCCTGGGCCGATGGCCCCTTGAACAGGCGGATCAGGGTCAGGATCATCGCCAGGGAAAAGAAGAACAGGCTCAGCAGGATCGCGTTCGACAGCAACGGGCTCATTCGAAGATCTCCATCAACGGACGTTCGTAGGTCGTCTTGAAGTGCTGGATGAACAGCGCCTCGTCGTCCAGGTCGAAGACGTGCAACAGCAGAATGCTGCGGTCCAGCGCCAGCTCCGACCAGACCGTACCGGGCACCACCGTGGTGATCATCGACAGCGCAGCCAGGCCGTTGGCGTCACGCAAGTCCAGCGGCACCTTGATGAATTGCGAGCGGGGCGGGCGGCGACCGGCATTGAGCACGCTCCAGGCCACGGCGAGGTTGGACACCAGCACATCGCGCCCGACCAGCAGGACCAGGCGCAGGATTACCCAGGGACGACGGATGCGCACCGGCAACGGACGCAGTCTGCGCATCATCAATGGCGCACAGAACCCCAGCGCAGCACCCAGCAGCAGGTTGCCGGGACTGATAGACAGGTTCAGCAGGAGCCACAGCAGCCACAGGGCCAGCGACAGCAGCGGTGCCGGAAACAGGCGCGTCATGGTTGCACCTCCTGCGGGGCCGCTACGGCCGATGGGTTCGGTACGACGCGCGTGTCGAGCACTGCCATCACGTATTGCTGCGGGTTGTACAAGGCATCGGCGGCGGCCTGGGTGTAGCGCAGCAGCGGATCGGCCTTGAAGGTCAGCGCAATGCTCAAGCCCAGAAGGGCGAAGATCGGTACGCATTCCAAGCGTCGCAGCAGGGGCGATGGCCGTTCCGCTGGCGTCCAGAAGCGCTGGATACCCAGGCGCGAGAACGCGATCAGCGATGCCAGCCCGGACACGATCAACAGCACTAGCAGGCCCCACGCGGCGTTGGAAATCGGTGCTTCGCCGCTGTTGCCCAAGCCCAAGGGATTGAGCAGGGCACCGATCAAACCGAGTTTTCCGATAAAGCCCGAGAGCGGCGGCATGCCGATGATCAACAAGGCGCAGGCGATGAAGCTCAGGCCGAGAAACGCCATGGTCCAGGGAATCACCTGGCCGACCACGGCTTTCTGGTCGTCGTCGAGGTTGGTGCCTTTGGGTGGGTGCAGGGATTCCAGTGGCCGGGGCAGCAGTTCGGCTTCATCTTCGAGCAGGATTTCGTTGGCCGAGCGCGAGCGCTCGATCAGTTCGGCCAGCAGGAACAGGGCGCTCAACGCCAGGGTGGAACTGAACAGATAGAACAGCGCCGCGCCGACCAGGTTCGGCTGGGAGAAACCGATGGTCGACAACAGGATGCCCGCTGACACCAGGATGCTCAGGCTGGCCATGCGCTCCAGGCGTTGTGCGGCGAGGGTCGCAATGGCGGCGCAGACGATGGTCGCCATGCCGCCGTAGATCAGCCAGTCGCCGCCAAAGAAAGCCGAAGTCCCGGCCTTGGCGGAGAACAGCAGCGTCCACAGGCGCAGCAAGGTGTAGACGCCGACCTTGGTCATGATCGCGAACATCGCCGCCACCGGGGCGCTGGCCGAGGAATAGGCCGGCACCAGCCAGAAGTTCAGCGGCCACATGCCGGCCTTGGCCAGGAACGCGATGGCCAGGATCCCCGCGCCGGCGTGAAGCAAGCCGCGATCAGCTTCGGACACCAGCGGGATTTTCACCGCCAGGTCGGCCATGTTCAGCGTGCCGGTGACCCCATAGATCAGCGCCGCGCCAATCAGGAACAGCGACGAGGCCAGCAGGTTGATCGAGATGTAATGCAGCCCCGACGACACCCGCGCCCGGCCCGAGCCGTGGAGCATCAACCCGTAGGACGCGGCCAGCAACACCTCGAAGAACACGAACAGGTTGAACAGGTCAGCGGTGAGGAACGCGCCGTAAAGGCCCATCAACTGGATCTGGAACAGCGCGTGAAAACTCGAGCCTGCGCTGTCCCAGCGTGCCATGGCAAACAGCAGGGCACTGACGCCGATGATGCCGGTCAGCACCAGCATCAGCGCCGACAGGCGATCGACCACCAGCACCAGGCCGAACGGCACTTGCCAGTTGCTCGGCAGGTACACACCGATGGAACCGGGCACGCCGGTGGTCTGTGTCCATTGCAACAATGCCAGGGCAATGCCCAGCCCGAGCAGGCTGGAGAACAGATTGATCTTCGCCTTGAGCGGCCGGTGCTTCTCGCCGAGCATCAGCATGATCGCGGCGGTCAGCAGCGGCAGCAGAATGGGTGCGACGATCAGGTGAGTCATCGCCATCATTCCTTGGGCTCCCGGCCATCCACATGGTCAGTGCCGGTCAGGCCCCGGGAGGCCAGCAGCACCACCAGGAACAACGCGGTCATGGCGAAGCTGATGACGATCGCCGTGAGTACCAGTGCCTGCGGCAGCGGGTCGGTGTAGTGCAACAGATCCTGCGGCACGCCGTCTTTGATGATCGGTTCCTTGCCGATGAACAGGCTGCCCATGCTGAAGATGAACAGATTGACGCCGTAGGACAGCAGGCACAGGCCCATGACCACCTGGAACGTCCGTGGGCGCAGGATCAGCCAGACGCCGGACGCGGCCAGTACGCCGATGGCGATTGCGATGACTTCTTCCATCAGATGGCTCCTTTGGCGGCAACGGATCTGGGCTGGGCGGCGGTTTTGTGGCCGCGCACCGATTGGTGGGCGAGGGCGGTGAGGATCAACAGGGTCGAGCCGACCACCACGCCGTACACGCCGATGTCGAAGAACAGCGCGCTGGCCAGGTGAATGTCACCCAGCAGCGGCAACGAGAAATGCCAAGTGTGGGTGGTCAGGAACGGATAGCCGACCAGCATCGCCCCCAGCCCGGTGGCCGTGGCAATCATCAGTCCCGTACCCATCCAGCGCAGTGGCCGCAGGCTCATTTGCGCCTCGACCCACTGCGTGCCGGCGACCATGTATTGCAGGATGAACGCCACCGACATCACCAGCCCGGCGACAAAGCCGCCGCCCGGTTGATTGTGCCCGCGCATGAACAGGTAGAACGACACCACCAGCGCCACCGGCAACAGCAGGCGCACCAGCACCGCCGGCACCATCATGAAGCCGAGGGCGGTGTCGCTGGCGTGGCGCGGGTTGACCAGGTCGGTGACCACGTCCGGGGCGAGCAGGCGTTGCTGGGCCGGTAGTTGAAGGCTTTCTTTCGGTGGGCGGAAACGGCGTAGCAGGGCATACACGGTCAGGGCCACGGCCACCAGCACGGTGATTTCACCGAGGGTGTCGAAACCACGGAAATCCACCAGCATCACGTTGACCACGTTGCTGCCACCGCCTTCGGGCAAGGCGCGACTCAGGTAGAACGAGGAAATGTCGTTGGGGGTCTGGCGCGTCAGCATGGCGTAGGCCAGCAGCGCCATGCCGACACCGACCGAGGTCGACAGCAGCAAGTCGCGGATACGCCGCACCCGCGCTCGACGCAGACTGCCCGGTAACGGCGAGACTTCTTCGATCCGCCGTGGCAGCCAGCGCAGGCCAAGCAGGATCAGCACCGTGGTCACCACTTCGACCGCCAGTTGGGTCAGGGCCAGGTCCGGCGCGGAAAACCAGACGAAGGTGACGCAGGTCATCAGGCCGCAGACGCTGACCATGGTCAGGGCCGCGAGCCGGTGGTACTTGGCCTGATAGGCCGCGCCGAGGGCGCAGGCGATGGCCAGCAACCACAAGGTGACGAACACGATCGACCCGGGAATTTTCGGCCGGTCACCCCAGTGAAGGCTGCTGTGCAGCATGGGGATCAACCCGGCCAGTACGGCGGCGAACACCACCAGGAACAACTGCATTTGCAGGCGCCGGGTGCCAATCCTGGGCTCCAGGCGACGGGCCAGGCGGATGATGGCGACCAGCGCGTATTCGAACAGGTGCTTGCCGTCCAGGCGACCGATGACGGGCAGACGGTCGAAGCGCCCGCGCTTGAATTGATTGCGCAGCAGCAGATAAAGCACGGAGCCGCAGGACAAGGCGATCAGGCTCATGATCATCGGCGCGTTCAGGCCGTGCCAGATGGCCAGGCTGTACTCGGGCAGCGTGCCGCCAACCACCGGTTGCGCCGCCGCCGCGAGCAGCGGGCCGACTATCTGGGCCGGGAAGATCCCCACCAGCAGGCAAGTGAATACCAGCAATTCCACCGGTGCGCGCATCCAGCGCGGTGGCTCGTGGGGCGTGTGGGGCAGGTCGGTCGCGGGCGGACCGAAGAACACATCCACGGTGAAACGCAGGGAGTAGGCGACGCTGAAGGTACCGGCAATGGTTGCCACGATCGGCAAGCTCAGTTCGACCCAGCGCGTGGCATTGATGAACACGGTTTCGGCGAAGAACATCTCTTTGGACAGGAAACCGTTGAGCAACGGCACGCCGGCCATCGAGGCGCTGGCGACCATGGCCAGGGTGGCGGTAAACGGCATCAACTTGTATAGGCCGCTGAGTTTGCGGATATCGCGGGTGCCGCTTTCGTGGTCGATGATGCCGGCGGCCATGAACAACGAGGCCTTGAACGTCGCGTGGTTGAGGATGTGGAACACTGCGGCGACGGCGGCCAGGGGGCTGTTCAAGCCGAGCAACAGGGTGATCAGGCCCAGGTGGCTGATGGTCGAGTAGGCCAGCAATCCCTTGAGGTCGTTCTGGAACATCGCGCAATACGCCCCGAGCAACAGGGTGCAGGCGCCGGCGCCGCTGACGATGTAGAACCACTCTTCACTGCCCGACAGCGACGGCCATAGCCGCGCGAGCAGGAAGACCCCGGCCTTGACCATGGTCGCCGAGTGCAAATACGCCGACACGGGCGTCGGCGCGGCCATGGCGTGGGGCAGCCAGAAGTGAAAGGGAAACTGCGCACTTTTGCTCAGGGCGCCGATCAGGATCAGGGGCAACAGGATCGGGTAGAGGGCATGGGCGCGAATCAGGTTGCCGGCGGCCAGGACCTTGTCCAGGTCATAGCTGCCGACCACATGGCCGAGCAGCATGACCCCCGCCAGCAGGCACAAACCGCCTGCACCGGTCACCATCAGCGCCATGTAGGCACCGCGCCGGGCATCGGCGCGATGGTGCCAGTAGCCGATCAACAGGAACGAGAAGAGGCTGGTCAGCTCCCAGAAAAACACGATCTGGATCAGGTTGCCGGAAATCACCAGCCCGAGCATGGCGCCCATGAAGGCCAGGAAAAACGCGAAGAATCGCGGCACCGGATCGTTCGGCGACATGTAGTAGCGGGCGTACAGCGAAACCAGGGTGCCGATGCCCAGCACCAGCATGGAGAACAGCCAGGCGAAACCGTCCATGCGCAGGACGAAGTTCAGGCCCAGGCTGGGCAGCCATGAAAACTCTTCGCGAATGACGCCGCCATCGGCGATCTGCGGGTACAGGAAGGCGACCTGAAGAGTACCAATCAGGGCGATCAGGCCAGCCAGCAGGGATTCGGCGTTACGTGCATTGTGCGGCAACACGGCCGCCAAACAGCTGCCTATGAAAGGCAGAAGCAGTAGAACTATCAGGGACATAGGCTTCTAATCTGCGGAAGTTTGTGAAGCATTATACGTGCCAGCTCCCGGATCAACAAACGCCAAGCTGTCGCAGAATCCTACACGGTAGACGGAAATGCCCTGATTCACATTGTTTCTGGTTGAGGGGTTCGCCTGTGCCGACGCTTTCGCGAGCAAGCCCGCTCCCACAGTGTCCGCGTCGTTCACAAATTATGTGAACAACTCTGAACCTGTGGGAGCGGGCTTGCTCGCGATGGCGGTCTATCTGGCAATGCAGAGTTTGCGGTTTATCACTGTGTTTCCTGCTCCTGCTCCTGCTCCAGTTCCTGCTCAGCCGCCTTACCCTTGGTCTTCAATTCACTGACAATCACTGCCACTACAATCAACCCGGCCCCGACCAGGGCAATGGCCGGCAAGCGTTCCCCGGCAATGCGCCCGACAATCCCGGCCCATACCGGCTCGCCGGCATAGATCAGCGTGGCGCGGGTCGGTGACACGCTTTTCTGTGCCCAGTTCATTGCCACCTGAATCGCCGCACTTGCTGCCCCAAGTCCCAGCGCGCTGCACAGCAGCAACCAGGAGAAGTCCGGAATCGCCTCGTTGGTCGGCACCACCATCAGGAACGACAGCGCTGAAGTGACCGCCAATTGCACCACCGTCACCCGGCGCACATCGACTTGGCCGGCATAGGTGCTGATCAGGATGATCTCCGCCGCAATGGCCACGGCGCTGATCAAGGTGGCGATTTCACCGGGGCTGAAATTGAACGACGCACCGGACGGCCCGGACAGCAGCATCAACCCGGTAAAAGCCAGCATGATGCCGATGCTCGGCATCAACCCCGGACGCCGCCCCAGCACCAGCCATTGCAGCAACGGCACAAACGGGACGTACAGCGCGGTAATGAATGCCGATTGGCTGCTGGGAATGCTCTGCAACCCGACCGTCTGCAAGCCGTAGCCGAGCATGATCGCCACGCCGATAAACGTCCCGGCCTTGAGTTCGAACAGGGTCAGGTCGCGCAGGTGACGCCAGGAAAACAGGGCGACGATGCTCGCGGCGGCGGCAAAGCGCAGGCCGACGAAAAACATCGGGCCGCTGACAGTCATCGCATGCTGTACCAGCAGGAAGGTACCGCCCCAGACCATCGTGATCAGCACCAGCACGCATTCGGCCTTGCTGAACCTTGTAAAACGGGAGGAAGCCTTTGGGGAGTTCGCCGACGTCATGACCTTGCACGCTACTGGAGGGGGACGCACAATGCGTCGTATGTTGCGCAGTATACTGCCCAACCCCACTCAGTGAGCAATATAGTGCACAAAGATTCTACCCAACGGGCATCGGTCCTCCAGCACGTCAGTCAAAATGTCCGTCGTTTGCGCCATGCCGCCGACCTGAGCCAGACGGCGCTGGCGGAAAAGTCCGGTGTCAGCCGTCGCATGCTGGTGGCGATCGAGGCGGGGGAAAAGAACGTCAGCCTGACCACCCTCGATCGCGTCGCCGAAGCCCTCGACGTCGCCTTCAGTGATTTGATCCAGGCCCCCGACGCCCGGGATCCCAGCCGTATCAATGAGCTGGCCTGGACCGGCACCATCCCCGGCAGCAGGGCGGTGTTGCTCTCCAAGGCCCACGCCAGCCGCGAAGTCGAGCAGTGGGAATGGTGCCTGCAACCGGGCGAGGTGTATCCGTCGGAGCCGGATGCCGATGGCTGGAGCGAGCAGATTTATGTCTTCGAAGGTTGCCTGACCGTTATGCTCGGCGACCAGGCGCAGAATATCGCGGCGGGTGAATTCTTCATGTTCGCCAGTAACCAGCCGCATTGTTATCGCAACGACGGGGCGGTGGCGGCGAAGTTTGTGCGTAATGTGGTGATCTGAACAGGGAGTGCACGATGGGCCAGAGCTTGATCAATGACGCCGACATCCTGATTGTCGGCGGCGGCCTCAGTGGCGCGATGCTGGCGGCGCAGTTGATGCGTTTGCCGGGCCGGCGCCGGGTGCTGGTGATCGAGCCCCGGGCCGAGTTGGGCCGGGGCGAAGCCTACAGCGCGGTGGAACTGGGCCATACCCTTAACGGCAATGCGGCGCGGATGAGTGTCGACCCGGACAACGCCGACGACCTGACCCAATGGTTGACCGAGTACATCGAGGCGGGCGGCTGGCCGGAGTCGGATCAGCAACACGTGCCGATCAGCGAGCTGTTTCCGCCACGGGGGATTTTCGGCCTGTACGCCCGGCAGCGCCTGGCACAAGCGCAGGCGGTGGGCGCCTTGAACGGTTCGACGGTCGAGCATGTGCAGGCCGAAGTGGTCGATTTGCAAGCCGATGCCGACGCCGTGCGGTTGACCTTGAGCGACAGCCGATGCGTGCAGGGCGCTTTTGCAGTACTGGCCACCGGGATGTTTCCCGCCGCGCGCACGCCACAAACCCGGTCCAGCGGCTTGAATGCGGCGGCCCTCGATCCGTGGGACGTGGCGGCCATGCAACGGCTCGATCCGCAATCGACAGTCATGATCATCGGCTCGGGCCTGACCATGGTCGACGCCGTGGTGTCCCTGGAACAGGCCGGGCATCGTGGCCCGATCGAAGTGTTTTCCCGTCATGGCCTGCTGCCCCATGTGCGTCGCCAGCCACCGGCCTGGGTGGACTTTCTCGCCGAGGATCAGAGCATCCGCACACCCCGCCAGTTAATGCGCGAACTGCGTCGGCACTGCCGGGACGCCATCGCCCAGGGCATCGACTGGCAGGCGCCACTGGACACGGTGCGGGCACACATCGGCCGCTTGTGGCATCAGGCGACGGATGTGCAGCGCCGGCAGTTCGTGCGGCATGTGCGGCCGTGGTGGGAAAGCCATCACCACCGCTCGCCACCCTTGAGCGCCGAACTGGTGGAGCGCTTGTATAAAGAAGGGCGGTTGCGTATTCACGCAGCCTCTTACCAGGGCCTTGAGCCATCGCTGAATGGCGAGGTGAGTATTCGCCTTCGACGGCGCGGCGAGGCGCAGACCTGCGTGGTCAGTGGTGCAGCCCTGATCAACTCCAGCGGTATCGAATACGACTGGCGCCGGGTCGCGCGGCCGTTGCCCCGGCAACTGCTCGCCCGTGGCCTGGTCCGACCGGGGCCGTTGGCTCTGGGCATCGCCGCAGAGGTCGATGGCGCGGTCCTGAACGCCGAGGGCCAGCCCGCCAGTCGCCTGTTTGCCATGGGCCCACCGTTGCGCGGCATGTGGTGGGAAAGTACCGCCGTCACCGATGTGGCGAGCCAGGCCAAGGCGTTGGCCGGGCGGCTGGTGGGCTAGTCGTCCCTTTAACACACCGCGCAGTCAGCGCCTCTTGCCAGTGTGCCACTGACGGGACTCGTCGATCAGGTTGTGGGTCTGAGTGCATATCCGTTTCCTTAGTAACGGCTTCTTATGGTTTCGCCCTTACGGCGAGTCCCTTTTGGCAGACGCCCCAAAAGGAACCAAAAGGTCTCGCCCCGAACGTACGGCCCCTCGCTTGGGCTCGGGGTTCCTTCGCTCCGGCATTCATCCGGGGGCATCGCCTCCGGTCGGCTTCGCTCGACCTCCTCTCGATGTGTTCGGCTTCGCCGAACGGCGCTGCGCGCCTACCCCCGGATGAACGCCTCCACTCAGCCTTCCGAGGGGGCGGGTGGATCAAGATCAAAAGCTGCAGGCGAGCTAACGCTCGGCCTGATGAGTGGTGAAGAGCATTGGTGTACGCCGCTCTGCCTTTGCTTTTCTGTAGGCGCGACGGTGCGGCGATCCGACCTGCTCGCGATGGGGGCCTGCCAGCCGATCGAAATCTTTCAAGTGTACTGAGTACCTGTGGGAGCGAGCTTGGTCCGGGCGGCGTTCCGACGATGGCGGCTTACGAGCCAACCATTCACTTGCAGTTGTCCCAGCCCATTGGATTGAGCTTGGTTGGGCACTGCTCCAGTGATGGTAGCCAGACCACCGCTGGGTTGCTTCCATCAATGCACTCGGTAAAAAAAACCGCGGCCCCCACCCGAGGCCGCAGTTATCCATAGGGTTCAAGCCTGCCCCATCAACCAACGTGGCTAATGGGGCGCAGGCTTAGTTGGCGATCACCGGCACCGTCCGCACGGAGCCTTGGGACGAGGTGATCGTGGCGGTCGGGTTCGCCGACGGAACGACCGTGGTGGTGTTGTTCACCGTCAACCGCCAGCGACCGTTCACCGGTACGGTGGTGGTGCCCAGGGTGACCAGCCCGGTCGGCGTGGTGACCTTGATGGTGATGGTGTTGCCGGTGGTCACCGATGAGGTGCCGGCAAAGTTCCAGGTGAAGCGGTTATTGGAGCGGGCGCTCACCGTTGCGGTGGTCACTGCGAAGGTTTCCGCAGCAGGGCGTGGCGAGACCTGCACCGTGACCGTGGCCGGCGACGTCGACTGGGCGCCGAAACTGTCCCGGGCGATGTAGGTGAAGGTTGTGGTGAAGGCCGTGGTGAAGGTGGCCGGTGGGGTATAGGTGAGCACCGTGCCGTTACTGCTGACGGTGCCGCGATTTGCCGGTGGCTGAGTGAAGCTGGCGACCGAGAGTGGCACATTGCCTTCTGGGTCGGTGTCGTTGGCCAGCACGTTGATTGGAATCGCCACACCCAGTGTCGTGACGGCATCGGCGACTGCCACCGGAGGCCGGTTAGGCGCCACGGTAATGGTCACGGTTGCCGCTGTCGTCGAGGCCAGGCCTTTGACGTCCTGGGCCTTGTAGGTGAAGGTCGTGGTCAGTGGCGCGTTGACGACAGCGGGAGGGGTGTAGACCACCGCCGTAGTGCCGCTCAATGCCACGGAGCCCTGGTCGGTGGCCGGTTGGGTCAGCGCGGTAATGCTTAGCGGCGTATTGCCGTCCGGGTCCCTGTCGTTGGCCAGCAGGTTGAGGGTGATCGGCACGCCGAAGCTGGTGCCGCCGGTATCGGCGACGGAGATCGGTGCCTGGTTCGCACCGGTGTCCGGCGCCGTGCCCACGACGACAACGGGCTCGGTGTCACTGCCGCCGGCGGCGGATTTGACCGTAACGGTTGCAGGGGGTTGGGTCAGGTCAGCCACCGTCAGGCGTTGCAGGATTCCGGTTTTCGACAGCCGCCCGTAACCTTGGGCGACCATGTCCGGTACCACCACTTCGTCCGTGGAGGTGGCCTCGATCAGCAGGCTGTGGTTGCTCCAGCTGTAACGGGCGGTCTGGATTTTCACCACGTCCGAGAGCTTGCTCGACACCGCGGTCGGGCGGGTGGTCCCGGCGGGGTTGGTGGCGGTGACTACCACGACCGGCGGCACCGTTCCGTTGGCCAGCAGATGCTGGGCGAAGAACACGCCGTTGTTGTCGCTCACCATGTTGGTCTGGCAAGGCGACACAGGCGGGCCGGGGACCAGGGCAATGCTTTCGCGAAAGCACAGGGTCGAACCGTTGGCGGCTTTGGCAAACACTTCGACCCGGGTGTTGTTGCCGCCGGTGCCGGCTATGCGGCGGTAGGTGGCACGGGTCATGTCCACCGCGGTTTGCGCGCGGTTGTCGAGCACCTTGCCGGACAGGGTGAAGAGGTTGGTCTGGAGGGTCCCGGCCGGACCCTGGATGCGCACGAAGTTGGTGTTGTTGGGGCTGCCGGTCACGGCTTCGGTGAGGTTGGGGTCGCCGACGAAGGTTTCGACAGCGCCGGTGTCCGGGTTCACCTCGGTGTAGGGGCCGTTGACGCTGCGCAGGAACGGCCCGATCGCACCGTTGACCGCACCGCTGAAAACCCCCAGCGCACCGATGCCGACGTCCCTGGTGATGTTGATCGCCCGGCGGCCGGGGGTGGTGACGTTGACCGTTTCCACGCCATAGGGATGGGTAATGGTGTAGGTCCCGGCAATGGGAATGTTCACCCGCAGACGAATCCGCGCGAAGCTGATCTGGTCGCCATCGAGCGGGTTGCCGCCGGCAAATGCAGCCTCGATCCCGGCGACATAGGCGTCCATACCGTAGCCGGCGGTGTTGTTGGGGATGCTGGTCTCGGCAAGGAACCAGAAGGCTTCGTCTGGCCAGTTATCCGGGAACACCATCGGCAGGGTGTCGTCGAAAATGCCCGGCGTCGGCAGCAGGGTGCACATGTAGGCCGGTGGCACGCTGGCTCCCACCCGCGAACTGGCGGCGCGTGACTGGCACAGCTCCATCGACAGCAGATTCTTGTCCTGGTACCAGATCGGGAATTTCCCGGTGGCAAAGGTGTAAGGGCCGGGATCGACGGCGGCGAGTTGCGCGAAAGCACTGCCGGTGAGCGATAGAGTCAGTCCCAGGGCGTTGAGCGCCAGGCGTGGCCGTTTGTTCATGATGCCTCCTGATGAGGATCTGGGCATGTGGGCGTTCATTGCACGATGACCACTTCTTCGGTATCGCTGCCGCCATTGGAGGACGACACACGAACCTGGGCTGGCGGAATCGGCGAGATGCCGGTGGCCAGGCTTTTCACTGCGCCGTCACCACTCAGGGCGCCGATGGCGATGCCGGTGCCGGAGGTAGCGGTGAGCACCGGTGGCGACGTTTCATCACTGGTGGAGGCCACGATGGTGATTTGCCCGGTGCTCAGGCTGTACTCGGCGCGTGAGATCGTCACCAGGTCGGTCAGCGGCATGGGCAGGGTTGTCGGCGTACTGCTGGCGATGGCCAGGTGGTTGTCGGCGGTCACCTGCAAGGTGCTCGGCAGCGTCGGATTGTTCGGCGACTGCGCATACCAGTGGCCGGTGGTGTTCGCTTCGGTGAAGTTCAACACCGGATTGTTGCTGTCCAGGGTCACGGTGGCCGGTGGCGGCGGGGCCATCACGAACACGTCCTGTTGGGCCACCGGGGCGCTGGTGCCAGCTTGTCGCGAGTAGGTGCTGCGCTCGGCGATTACCGGGGTCGGCCGGACTACCTTCGACAACTTGCCCGATACGGCGAAGAGGTTGGTGCGCAAGTCCAGGCCATTGGGGCCTTCGATGCGCACGTAGTTGGTGTTGAACGGGCTGCCGGTGACGGCTTCGGTGAGGTTCGGATCGCCAACGAACTGTTCGGCCTGGCCAGTGCTCGGGTTGGTCTCGGCGTAGGGGCCATTGACGCTGCGCAGGAACGGCCCGACGTCGCCCTTGAGCGCGCCATTGTAGGTTTTTGGCGCACCGATACCGATGTCCCGGGTCATGTTGATCGCCCGCCGGCCGGGAGTGTCGACGTTGAACACTTCGACGCCGTAGGGGTGGGTGATGACGTAAGTGCCGGCGGTGGGCACGTCGATGCGAACACGAATACGGGCGAAGCTGATCTGGTCACCGTCCAGTGGATCCCCACCACTGAAGGCTGCTTCGAGCGCCGAGACATAAGTCAGGTCAATGCCTCGGGCGGCATCGACAATGGTCGTTTCGCCAGTGGCCCAGAACGCTTCGTCGGGGAAATTGGTCGGGAAGACCAACGGTTGGGTGTCATCGAAAATGCCGGGATTAGGGATCAGCGAGCACATGTAAGTCGGGGCGCCTGGTGCGCTGGAAACCCTGGAACTGACAGCCTTTGATAAACACAGGTCAAGGGTTCGGCCATGGCTGTCTTGATACCAGGAGGCGAAGTTGCCATTGGCTGGCAGGTAGGGTCCGGGATCTACGGCAAACAGCGCTGCCTGGGCAATGCCTTGGGCTAGAGCGGTGATAACCAGGGCAGTCGCGGTTTTGCACAGTAACGGGTGCATGAGTATTCCCTCTGTCGAAGTACCTGCCCCTTGGGGTGGGCCAGTTGGCATGGGTGTTTGGCAACTTCCATACCAATCGGCGAAAACGCCCGTAAGAAGCCCGCAGTAAAGGCCTTGGCGCAATCGTTGGCGGCAAATCCGGACGTTATGGCGCGGGCAACTTTCCCCGACTATGGGGGGGCGGTGCCGCGGGGCG